>CAJOPE010000040.1 GCA_905236815.1 uncultured Prevotella sp.
AGTCTTAAATCTTACTCAGCCTAGCATAAAACGGGGTACTCGAAAGTACTCTGTTTAAAGCTGATAAGCAACAATTGGACGTTTACACTCATACCAATCATTGCTTCTGTTTTACGATCCATCATCCATCCAACCTTTGGATACAATGGAAAAACATATATTGGCTTATTCCTTTCGGGATCATATAACAAATTCGAATCGAGAATAGGACGGATCTCCCATGTTTCATCCACTTTCCAATCGTAATACAAGGTTGAGCTGGTATCTTTTGGTTCCTGTGTTGTTAGCAGAACATCAACAGCAGACAGTCTATCGGTCTGATTGAATTCAACCGATTCTATCTTTGTTGTGGATAATGGTTTTGCTGGAACCGATTCATAGATATCTTCATGATCCTCGATTCTTAACGAATACTCTACATCGGAATTCAATTTTGGAAGCTGAACCGAGTAGATGCCATCCTTAGTTGTCTTCTGGAGCGGATATTCCGAGCCATCAGAACCCTTTATCGTTAATTTGGCATCGTTTACTGATACATATCGATTGCCGTTGTCGCTATTTGTATTGAGCTCGCGTGAACGGGTGAGATAAAAATTACACAGACTATCCGAGTAAATTGTACCCTCAACCGCCAGCAGATGGGTTTCCTCTGCAGGAATATCCGCCTCAAACTCGTCGATACAACCTGTAGGAAGAAAGAGAGCCGCAAAAAAATAGATACAAGCAAACGAATATTTAAGTTTCGTATTTATCATTCTACTTCATTACTTTGGAAATTCATAAACCAGATACTGAGTATTTGGCTCAGTAGGATAATTGGTAAGGCGCCCCGATCGCGAGACAAAGGAAACAATACCTTTATAGATGGCATTTCCAAAGGTGTACTCTCCATAATAAATATTGATGTAATGCACACGGCGAGAATCGTAATTCTGCAATTTCTCCAAATCGTAAACAGGCATACCATCCATAAATACCATAGCAGGACGCATATCATGTCCAGCATCCTCACCAAGCACCACAAACCTCTCCATATTGTTTGCATTGCTACGCAACACCTCGGTAACGTATTCAGTGATCACTTCACGAAGTGCACGAAATTGGCGATACTCATCAAGGTTGTAGCTTTGATCAGGAGCCTTTGCAAATATCTTCGCATCATAAGGCAATGGCACAACCTCTTCGGTTGTCGCATCGTTATATTCTCCTATCGTGGTTTCGCGTTTCTCTGGGGTAATGGCCATCTGATGCAGCTGCATCTCCCTTGAGCGCTTCTCCACCTCATTTCGCTGATAGTGAAAAGCTAAACAAGGCAATTCCTTAGGGAGCATAGCAGCATAAGGACTCATCATCTGAATTGGCAGATGCACACCGGTTTCTGTAATTGCCGAAAGCACTATCGGATGCTTGCCCTGCAAGCCGAAGGTATAGATAAGGGCTGTAGTGTCGTTGATCATCTTTCCCTCGAAATAGTGGATCTGTTTGCCGTCAATTCCCAGAGAGGGACGAATCTGATGGACCTTGAATGTTACGTCCTCGCACACATTCTTGATATGTACCTGAACAATATGTCCTTCTATCTCTTTTACATTGAGCGTGCTGCTCAATGAACGTTGAACATTAAACGAGGAACATGATTCGCCATTTGCCTTCAACATTACAGGATAACTCAAACTATCACCCGTTTCTATCTTCTCCCATTTGATATTATCCTCCTGATTTTTATGAAGGAGATTTACCACAGGCACAAGCTTACTTTCCACCTTTTTATTACCTCGGGCATAGACATTCAACACATAATAGCCACTTGGAATATCGGCAGGCAGTTCAAGAATGCCACTTCCCTTTCCTCCCTGCAATTGAACCATTGTTCCTGCAGCCAGACTATTCGAATTACAGAGTTCAGCATAAGCGATGAATGCATCCTCAAAGCTTACTTCAATTTTCATTGGCTCACCGGCTAGATACCAGGAGCGATCTATCTCGACATTTGCAGCGAAAGAACTGGCTGATAACCAACAAGCTGCAAAAAATAATAGTATTCTTTTCATCATTAAATTTCCATCAGTTTTCAACACATCAGTATTGCATTATGTTAAATCTCAATCCTCCAATATTTAAGGCATATACTCTGGTTTTTCATCTGTTGCCCCCTGCAAGCGAATATCAAAATATTTCTCGGGTGCCCAGATAGTGTGAAGCTGCAAGATAAAATCAGATTCCGCAAAAGGTGGTTCTTTTTCCTCAAACCAGTGATAAATCCGATATCCTTGATGAATCAGACTCACACATGCCTCATGAGGTGGATCAATAGAATCCAGCAATTCAGGCTCCAGCGGAATCTCCTTCCCCAATACCTTATTGCCATCAATATAAAAACGATAGGCACATTCGTTCATGGCCACTCCCACAAAGCCTATCACTCGTTTGTCGCCATTCACGCAACGCAGATTGGTGGGAAGTGTGATTCCTTGAGGCGAAAACAATCCGCCCATTTCCGAAGAAGCTTGTCGACAGGCCAATCTGTATTCATACTCCGCCTTACTGATGCTGCGCTGATGAATCAAACCGCTATACATATAGAAGATGCGGGCATCACTACGGGCGATATCATAGAGTTTGTAGTTCTTCATCTGTTGATCAGCATAGTGTACCGTCGATTCGAAGAACGGTTCTTTTCGATGTCCAAACATCCAACCTCTAACTGGGTAAAGATTAGGAACATGAACGGCCGTATGCTTCGCTTCATCGTAATACCAATTCGAGCTGAAGACCGGTCGAACTTCCCATGTTTCATCCAGTTTCCACTGATAATACACAGGAGTATTGGTATTCTCCACTTTCTTGGTATTAATCAGCACATCCACATTCGATTTTCTCGATGCCTGTTTAAAAACAACCGAGTCGGGCGCTTCCGTCGTTATTGGTTTGGCAGGAAGAGTCTCATAGATATCGCCATGATGCTCAATATGCAGCCAATACTCCACCTGTGCGTTCAATTTCGGCATCTGTACAGAATACGCACCATCTGTTTCAGCATTCTTCACAGGATATTCCGAGCCATCCGAACCTTTCACACTCAACTTGGCATCTGTGATGGCCAAATATTTTCCACTCTCACTATTTAGTTCACGCGACTGACTGAGATAGAAGTTGCAAAGGCTGTCGGAGAAGATGGTTCCCTCCACAGCAAGAATCTGTGTTTCGTCGCCAGACAAGTCCGCTTCAAATTCCTCTATACACCCTGTAAACAGAAAAAGTCCAATCAGGGAGCACCACATATTTAGAAGATAATATCTTTGCTTCATCATTAATTAAATTTCATATTCAGTGAAACATAAGGAATGGCTGAACCAAAGACGGATATCTTGTAGCCTTGTATCTTGCTCTTCTCGGATACATAATACACATTGTAGGCATTTCTGCGGGCAAAGGCATTATATACACCAATGGAGAAGGAAGTGTGCAGGAAGGAAGTCAGCTTGTGGGTTGGCTCGATGTTGAAGGCAAAATCGCATCGCATATAATCCGGTATGCGATAGCCATTACGCTCGGTGAAATAAGGCTTATCCGAACCGCTCAACCAGTCGTAGTATTCACCTGCAGGCACTGTGGTTGGTCGACCGGTAGCATAGTTGAAGTTGCTCGATAAGCTATAGCGCTCGGTAAACTTATAGTTGAGCACGGCCTTTATCTCGTGAGGACGGTCATACTCCGAAGGATACCACTTTCCATCATTCAGAGGCATCTCCACACGCTTATCATCCTGTCGGAGCAAGGAACGGGAAAGTGTATAGCTCACCCATCCATTCAGTTTTCCGAAAGGTTTCTTCACCTGAAGCTCCAGTCCATAGGCTTTTCCCTTGGTCGAGATCACATCCGTTTCCAGATGGTGATTCATCAGCAGAACCGCCGAGTTCCGGTAGTTTAGATAGTCGTTGATATGCTTATAGTAAACCTCTGCCGAGAATTCGTATTGCTTGTCTTTGGTTTCTTTATACACACCAGCAGCCACCTGCCATCCATTTTGTGGTTTGATGTTGTTATCCGAAAGCTTCCAGATATCCGTTGGCGACATGATAGCGGTATTTGATACTTTGTGTATATATTGGTGCATCGTGTTGAAACCCGCCTTTACCGAGAGATTTTCCTTGATGGCATAGCGGGTGGAGAATCGAAATTCGGGTGCCTGATAGCTCTTGATATTCCCCACCTCATTCTTCTTCGAAAGCAGGTTGCTCTCCGAAGGCAGGGAGCTCTCATCATAATAGCGCACCTCGCGCGGACCGAGTGCATTAAATAAGGTATAGCGCACACCTCCAGCCACCGAGAATTTCTCGGTGAATCTATGTTCAAAATCCACATAGGCCGATGATTCCTGTGCATACTCATTGTCGAGTTTGTCGCTAATCACGGTTGATAGTTCCCCCACAGGCTTGTATTCACCCGCCTGAATATCATAGTGTTGCGTCATCACACCATAATTCAGGGTGAACTTATCGGTAATCGGGTGACGGAAATGCAATTTCGCCCAAAGCTGGTCGATACCGAAACTGAGTCGGGCAGCCGAATAAGGGGTAGCACTCTCCTCGTTGAAATAGTCGTAATGATCCATACCTCCCGATAGGGTTACACTGAGTTTCTCATTGAAAATCGAGCGCCATTCTGCCGATAGATTTCGGTTTTTATAACCATAATTATTGGTATCGCTGAACGAGAACCAGTCGTTGCTCCAATAGCCAAACACCTTCAGTCGATGCATATTGCTCAGTTTCCAGGTAAGCACCCCACCAAAATCGTAGAAGTTGGCCTTTCCATTCTTATAGCCACTCTTCTTCGGCAATCGGTCGAGCATCCAGTCGCTATAGGTGGTTCTGCCATTCACCAGCAGCGAAACGTGATCCTCTACAATCGGAATCTCTAAATTCGCCTTACTCGTAAGGATTCCGATGCTGGCATTACCGGTGAATTTCTTCATATTTGCCTCCTTCGAGTTCACCTTCAGCACTGAGCTGATGCGACCGCCATATTCTGCAGGAATACTCGACTTGAAGAGTTCTACATCCTCCACCGCATCCGAGTTGAAGGAGGTAAACAAGCCGAACAGATGCGAAGGGTTATACACCGTTCCACCATTATAAAGTATCAAGTTCTGGTCGGTGGCGCCACCTCTCACATTATATCCACTTGAGGCCTCGCCCACCGTGGTAACTCCAGGAAGTGTGAGCACAATTTTCATAATATCAGCCTCGCCGAAGGCAGAAGGGATATTCTTGAGCAATTCCGGCTTGAACTTCTCCGATCCCATCATCGTATTCTTAACGGCCGATTGCCGACCTGCTACCACCAAAATCTCGCCAAGCTCATGGTCATCGGCCAGACTCACCTTCGCTTTCTTCACACCTGGCATATAGAAAACCTTCTCCTTATTATATTGAGCGGTCTCGGCCACCAATGAGGAATCAATTACAGGAATACCCTTAATCACATCTTGCGGTTTCTCTATCGACCGTAGCGCAACCGCAGGTGGCAGCACCACTTCTCCCCTAACAACAGAAGGGATAGCCTCCTTCGGAAGTGGATCGCCAGGGAGAGTAGCCACCAACTTTGGCAGATTGATTTCGCGGAAATACTTATTGAATTTCAGCTTATTCTGCTTAGCGAAAGACTTGATCGACCTTTTTTGTTCTGGGAAAAGTTTTGCTAGATCAGAAGAATTTTTCACCTCGTACATATTGCCATCAGGGGTAACCAGCGTATATCGCTCCTCAGTAGAGAGCGTTGACAGGAATATTTTTCCATTCGAAACCTCATTGGCCTTATTCTTCCATACCGTGTGATAAAGTCGCATACCATTAGCGCTGCCATCACAGAGTTCAATGGCATACTTGCTGCTGTCTTCTGGAGCATGAACATACCTGTGCCCATCCATCTCAAACCAGTTGATATTCTGCTGTTCGGGCAGACATAAGGCATTCACTACCGGAGAGCTCACCGCCAACTGCTGTTTATACTGGTCGAAACGCAGCATCACGTCCTCATACACCACGCCACAATAGCTCACCCTTCCCTTTCGCATTTTCGGATCATTCTTATAAAAGGGACTGTCCCTCCATAGAGCCATATTATATTGTGGTTCTACAAGACCAATATACAGTCGAGAAAAGTTAGAGGCTGACGAGAAATAATCTTGGGCAGCTACATTCTGAACACCAGCAGCCAATAAACAAGCAATGATACAGAGTTTATCTTTCACAATTATTAGATTACACGTTTGATTTATTCATTCGTATTACAAAAATACAAAGATACCACGAGATATATTAAGTATTTAACCATTTTTTTTAAGAATAGGATAAAAATAACATACCCGTTAAAGGTCTGTCGATTATAAATCGTAAGGTCATGAGCTTCCAAATTCAAGTTTTGAATACCCCCTCATTTAATCGATATAGGCCGAAAAAAGCCTTAAACAGCGGTGTAAAGCCAAAAAAGTTTGATTCTAGAGGAATATTTTCCAAAAAAAATTTGGTAGAAAGAAAAAAAGTGCTACCTTTGCACTCGCTTAAAAGAAAGGTACCCCACAAAGGTGACTTAGGCGAGTAATTTAATGGTAAAATAGCGGTCTCCAAAACCGCCTTTCTGGGTTCGATTCCTGGTTCGCCTGCATAAGTAAATGGTGCGTTAGTTCAGTTGGTTAGAATGCCTGCCTGTCACGCAGGAGGTCACGAGTTCGAGTCTCGTACGCACCGCTTCAACTAGGGAAGTAGTACAGTTGGTTAGTATTCCTGTTTTGGGAACAGGAGGTCGTCGGTTCGAGTCCGGTCTTCCCTACACATTGCCTCTTTAGCTCAGTTGGCCAGAGCACGTGATTTGTAATCTCGGGGTCGTTGGTTCGAATCCGACAAGAGGCTCAAAAAAATGCTTCAGTAGCTCAGTTGGTTAGAGCACCTGACTGTTAATCAGGGGGTCGTTGGTTCAAGCCCATCCTGGAGCGCTTCAATATCCATAAAATTTTATTCCTGCGGAAATAGCTCAGTTGATAGAGCACTAGCCTTCCAAGCTGGGGGTCGCGGGTTTGAGCCCCGTTTTCCGCTCTAATTGTCCGAAGGACGTAATTAGCTTATAATCAATGATTTAAAGCTAATTTACGTCTGTTCAAACAGCTTTTTTTATTCGTTTTTTGTTAAGAAAAAAGCTGAATTGTCATTAATTTTTTTGGTAGATTTAGGCTATTCTGCGAGTAATATGCGAGTAAAGGTACATACTCAAAAAAAAACTTGCAAATACACATACTGAAAAATATTGATAATTTTAACGATATTTGCATTAAACTGAAAAGTTACTACATTTCTCAGTTTACAAGTACTCCAGCTTTTTTACTAAATTTGAGAACAACAATTTATAAAAGAAGCAATATTATGGATATTAAAACCTATGTAGAAAAATACCCTTTAAGCCCATTCACAACAGGTAAATCACAACATTGATCTTGACAGAACAAAAGTAATTTGATATAATGGTATAAGTCAGAACTAGGAAAGCTGACATTATCAAGCTAATCATAACGTAAATATTAAAACTATGGCAACAGTAATCGTAACAGAGGTTGAGAAGATTTGGCTCTCAACAAATGAAGTAATTAAGTACCTTAGTATCGGAAAAGACTATCTGGACAGGCTAAGAGAGGAAGGTAAAATTCCTTACTATAAGCCTACGGGAAAGAAGCCTATCTTCTACAAGAAATCAGAAATAGACCGCTTTATCGCTAAAGGAAAAGTTATCTAAAGAAGGCAAGCAGATTAAACATTAGGAACCTATTAGAAAGGAAATGGAATTTGGCATCTGCACAGACAGTACTCCCAAGGTCTCACTATATTCCACGGGGAGACGAATATCGCCAAAGGTAAAGGCGAAATCCCCACCCCGCTGCTTGTAATCAATAATTTCCTGTTTAAAGATCTTCCTGTTCATTTTTTATAATGCCAACTATCCTTTTCTTGTATATTTTCCGTTTTACATGACACCTCAAACGTTATATTCTATCCTATTTTAAAAAATAACGTTTGCAAAATTCTGAGAACTTTTCAGTAGACGATATATCACAAAGCATATCATTATAATGCTTTACATTAAATGTCATATTCTTCCATCCAATTCTTCTTATAAAATCATCCATGAGCTTCTTACAATTTTCTGCTTCCTCGTCGATTTTCTTGATGCGTTCCCCCATTTCTGTCTTCTCATCATTCCCTAACCCACGAAGGAACAGATCTGTCATCATCCATATAACACTTTGCAGTTCTATAGGCTCACCAGCATAGGTAGAGTCATTTTTGCGTGTAAACCTATAAATAGCCAGAAGATGACGGCATAACTGAGATACATTGTAAAATTGGAACTTATCAGCTTGAGTGAATAGTCCTATCCATTCCTTCACATGGTCAGTATCCTTGGCATATTTGGATGGATCAAGGTAAGATTCACTATTCTTCTCATTCTTGGAATAATAGGGCTCAAGAAACTTACTCTCTACAAAATACAGTTTTCCATCCTTACAGTAGGACACATCCAAATTAGCATACCTGCCTCTTGCAAGAGGTATAGCCACCTGATTCTCAAAAATCAGATCCTGGATTTTGCCTGTACTCTCCAGGAGCTTATAGTAATTAACCGCCAGACCTGTAGAGGAATTTATCTGCTTATACTGTTCTGGCTTCTGACCGTCACCACCATTAAGGTATTCCAACTGATCTGAACTTAATTCTATCAGAGGCTCAACCTTCTTTACCAAGACAGGTTCAATCATCTTAATTCCACTACCAGCATAAAGGCGTTCAATAGCCTTTGTTAATTTTACATGTGTAACTGACATAAGCAATACTATACAGATTTCTATTCAAATGATAAACTATAGCTGTTCCAAAAGTCCACACTTATCACCATATCCTGTTATCAGCACATTCTGACGGGCACGGGTAATGGCAACATACATGAGTGAGCGGAACTGCATCAAATACTCATTCTTCTCTATCTTGTCGAGTGTTGGGAAAGGATGCTCCACAGAAGCAACCGAAGGGATGTTTCTCTCGTTCACACCCATGACGATAACGACACGGAACTCAAGACCCTTGATACTATGGAGAGTACACATGCGCACTCCCCTCTTGTTTCCAGTAAAACCTCTATTCTTCCATACATAAGGATCCATTCCCTGCTGGTGCATTGCTGACTGAAGATCCTTAGTCAGATTAAGCGACTGAGCGGTAATACAGATTTCCTCTGGCTTAATATCGTTCTCTGTGCAGTCCTTGATATAGGAAATGATGGTGTCAATCTCTTCTGCAGGAGATTCCAGCAATCTATATACAGGTGTTTCTCCATGCATCAGTGATACATATCCCTTCTGAGTTTCCTCTCCGCCATCCATATCATCAAAGTTAATACCTTTAACCACAGAAACAGCAACCTTCTTGATTTCCTCTGTAGTACGGTAGTTCACCTTCAATCTGCGACTTCTTCCACGAATATCAATACCAGCAGAACTAAAATTCAGACGACGACCTCTATAGATACGCTGGAATGGATCACCTACAATAAACAAGTCGTTCTGTCCCTTAGCTGCCAGAGCACGAATCAATCGAAGTTCCGGATTAGAGAAATCCTGGAACTCATCCACGATTACATTGGTATATGGATGAATGTCATGCTCATTCAGATAATTGGCCAGTCTGTTGAATAATTCCAGACGGTCTATTACATTATGCTCCTTCTTTAGCTTTTCATACTCCTCCTTCAGCGACCAGACTTCCATTCTCTGCTTTCTATTGATAGCCTTCGAACGACCTACTCTTGACTGACGAAGATACACATCCCTATCGAGGATATTATTATAAATGATAACATCTATATACTCATCATAAAGGAATTCTGGTCTGAACTCACAGGTATTGGAAATTGTTACCTGGCGCCATAGCTCCAGAGACTTATCATTTCCACCATAGATATCCATCACATTGATGCCTTCTGTCAATTTATACTTATCTGCAAGATCAAGCATTACTGCATCAATATTATTCATGCAATAACGCTGAGTCGGAACATTCATCTTCCTGGCCAGCTCACTGATATTTCCACAGAGTGCGGTAGTATATGTAGTATAGAGAACATTTGCATTAGGATTCTTGCATAGATGAGCCAGGCGATGAAGCGCAGCAACGGTCTTTCCTGTACCAGCGCTACCACTTACCTTGAATGATCCCTTGTAGTTATTCTCAACTATCTTTCTCTGACTTGGGTGAAGGAACAACTGCCATTTATCGATACCCTGATTGATGATGTCAGCAAGTACAGCATCATCCGTAAGTTCAATAAAGCGTCCTTTATTATTGGCACTCAGCAACTCATCATCACCCTGTGCTGCCTTACCTTCTTCAATATTGAAGATGATACTCTTGATATCCTCACCATCGAAAATGGCAAACAGGTTTTCAAAGGCATCAGCCGGAAGATTGTCGGCATGCTTGTCGAGATCATCAAGATCCTTCATGGCAAGTACTGTAGCCGTCATATTCTCTGGTACACCTATTTGAAGAAGCTGCTCTCCAGAAACCCCATCCAAAATAGGCTTTTCCTCTGTTACTACTGCTTTCTCTACAACAGGTTCCTGTGCCTGCTCTATTACCAAAGGTATCAGCTGACAAGCCTGAGTATGCTCATTCCATGCAAACTTCTTATTCTTGGCCCATCGGTATGCTTCGTCGTGATGATCCACATACACAAGGCTATATACATCATTTCCCAGCATACCTACGATAGCACGATAGGTATCATCAATACGAGCAGACCACAAGGTGTCATCCTTCATCGTATTGATAGATTCGAGGTGTATGGCAGGAGACTTTGGATTCTCACGAAACTTCTGCATGAAGTTAAGTACCTTCTTCTGAGCTTCCGAACTCAATTTGAATAGTCTGTCATAGAATGTATCGTTAATGAAAATTCTCATATTATCTTGTCTTTATAATGTTATTAATCCAATTTGGTCATTGCTTCATCTATAGTAAATTCCTGGTAGCCATGCTTCTCAAAGCTCTGTCTGTCCTCGTCACTATATGGATCAACAACCCATTTTTCCTCCTCAATACCAAATCCGGCAGAACCGATAACTGTTCCATCATCATCAGTAGCATTAAAGTCACCATCATCAGGAATATTATATCCTTTCTGGCATGCCTTAAGGACGAGTGGCTGGTATTCCTCTGGATAGTATTCTGCAATCTTGGCAAAATCCTGCTCCTGTCCAGATGCTACTGGTGGTGCAAGTGCATGAGTTACACTCTGAACAGTTTCATTCTCAAAGAGCTGAAGAATATTATACCTTCTCCAGAAGTCCATCCAGTCAGCCTTGTCCACTACCTGAAGCTGTTGTGTCATCTTCCAGTCAAAGGTAGGAACCATATCTCCCTCATCGGTTATCTTCAGATCAAGAGTACCTCCGACAATAGAAGTCTGACGCATGAAGTCTGTCTTTACCAGCATGTTTCCCTCATCCACATCTGTCTTGGTATTAGCCAGATACATCTTCACCTCATTGACAATATCTTCCAAAGTTGGATGTTTCAGGAAGTACAGAAGTCTCTCCATGTTGTTGGAGAAATCCTGCAGCTTATTTGGGAACTGCTCATCACGGCGGCTATATGGTATATACAAGCCATCTCCCTTGAATTCATCAGTACCCTTCTTCTGATAATTGTCTAGATCATCCCAGGTCAGAGTCCAGGTAAGCATCTTATAGTTACCCTTCTCATCCGACTGCTCACGGGTTCTGATTGCCTCACGCTTATCAAAGTCCTTATAGAATCTACTGCATTCCTCAGTGGCATGATAGCGATAGCCATCTGTGTATACAGCCCACTGAGGAATCACCTTATCTATATCTTCTATCTCAGTGCCATTGATCACCGCCTTCTTGCAGATGAACTGGAAATCAGGAATAGTACGTTCCTTTACACCAAGTGCAGGTCCTAGATCATACTGGCTTCTTACGGTATAATGAAGTTCTGTTGTTCCCTCATTGATAATCAGTTCATAATATTTCTCATCTCCAGCATCCTGCTGAACCTTCCATGACCAGTCATTATGCTTTTCAGCTTCCTTTCGCATGATCTCTACAAACCAACGTTCCAGCTCGCTTGATTCCACAATACCCGATTTCTTCAATGGAGCAAGGCCATCATCAAGGTCTTCCCAAAGATCCACCTGGTCTACGATCTTGGCAAATAACTCCTCTGCAAGTTTTCTGCTGAGATACTGTCTGTTGTACTGGTTGCCATAGGTAAGAATACAGTGATAGCATCCATCCTTTCCTTCATATTGGCATTGACAGTCACGGATATGCTCGTAGGCTATACGCATGAGTTTACCAAACTCCTTCTTGTTGAAAAGCTTGGAAAGATAGCCTGTACCTCCAGGGATAGAATCATACATGACAAGATAACTATCCATCTGTTCGGTAATAGGATTCTTCTCATGATATTCCTCAATGCGTATATGGTCTGGCGAACTTTGATAATAATATTTCATACCCAGTTCAATACCAGCCTTAAACAACTGTATGGATGCCTCTGTCTCCATAAAGTCCTGGATTGGGAGAAGGATCTTAATAGATTCTGTCTGCATCTTATGATAGAGATACATACATTCAAATACATCCTTGTCCTTTGGCTCAGGAGGGAAGGCTACATCCTTACGCTTACAGAATCTATCATGCAGTTCCTTAGGATCCACTTCTCCGACACCTACGATAGGAGTTGCCTTTCCACAATGACGGCAGACTACAAATCCCAGTCCAGGAACCCTGCGCTTGTTGACTTCTGTAGGATTACCAATCTGCGATGTATGTCCGTAGTTAGCCTCAGTAATCTCTGTATCCCTGCAGAACTGTATACCAAATCCCACATTCTTCAGTCCGTATGCCTTACTGTTGGCTTCGTCACGGAACATAAAGTGCTTGATGATATGATAACGCTCAGAATCACGATCGTCATTTCTGTCATCCAGCACAGCATCCTTCTTCTGGGTGATACACCTGGCCTCAGTAAACCTGAGATACTTATGGGTTGCACCACCCCATTTTGAGGATCCACACTTAGGACAACTGTGCTGCTTAAATACAGGCTCAGAGGAATCAGCGATGCAATCACACTCAGGACAATAGCGCATCAGCTTCAAAGTCTCGTCCCAGTCGGTATTGTTGATACCCGAAATAAGCAACCTGTATTTCTGCGTATAGAAATAGTTCTTTGGTGCTAGTTCCCTGATACCTGTAGAAGCAGGACGCTGAAGTTCAATCTCCTTGATCTCTGACTTTTTCGAGTTATCTTCCCTGTCAGCAGGATGGATATATACAGATGCCTTCAAAGTAACACCTGTCTCTGGGAAAGCATAATTAGGAAGCAATCCTGAGTTGGTCATAAACTCTATGACCTGCTCATTCTGCATCTTTGACTCCTGCTGTTTGAGAGAGGTAAGTCTGTCCTTAATATCAATGTAGTTAGGGTCAGACTCCTGCATCTTTTTCTTCATGGCATAAGCCTCGCTGAGTTCATCAACGACATGCTTATATGAGACAGCACGAGTCTTGAAAGCAGTACGGATCGTCTTGATCAATCCACCTTCATCACCTATATATTCAGCTAGTTTATCCATTGACTCCGAAGTCTTATCAGGATATTGCTTTCTGAAGCGATCCATCAAGGTCAGCTTATACTGGCGAAGGTAAGCATTGATCTTATTGATAAAGGCATTTTCATCATCAATAAAGCCCAGGGTGAGAATACCCTCATCACCCATTCTCTTTGGAATATAGTTAGCCTTATCTGCACTGATCCATGAGTCGATGCAGAAGGCATAAAAGTGTCTTCTTAATATATCCCTTGCCTCAAGGAAGCATCCTGGTGTGCTTACCTCACCCTCCATCATCTCCTTTGGCTCGGCAAAATAGTACATGTCATGAGCACCACCATTATGGGCATAGTTCAATACCAATGCCGATCCTTCCTTTCGGCCAGCACGTCCCACACGCTGAAGGAAGTTACTCGGCTTTGGTGGCACTGATGTATTAGATACTACATTCAAGTCACCAATATCAATACCCATTTCCAGGGTACTCGTAGCACATAGGGTATTGGTTGAATTAAAGTGAGGATGGTTCTTGAAGTTATTCTCAAGTTCCACACGTTCCTCTCTGTCCAGCAAGCCTGTATGCTCATCTGCATAGATACGAGGCGAGGTTTCCCTGTTATATACGGCCTGATAATAGTCGTATTCTGTATTTTCGAGTTTTAAATATTTACTATTGCATTTGAAGTCCAGACAATAAGTTTCCTTGGTGAGCGTATCACTCTGGGCAACACTCATCAATGACTGACAACTGTCACATCTTATCTGCTTGACCTTTGACTCTACCATAATGCTCTCTGGACGGATAGCATAGTTTCCTCCTCCAGCACTCATCTTGTTCATGAGTCCAGTCTCGACCATGGTCTCAAACAGTTTCTGGTAGAACTCATTTACAGCACGAACATCAATAGTTCCCTGCATGTTATATTTGTAGTCCCACAGGCACTTCATGAAATACAGAAAATACCAGTTAGGATGCTTCTCATTCAGTGTAGAGGTACATTCTATGATGTCGTTCTGATTGCGCATATATCCCGTACTGATCACCTTAGGGAACTTCACCTTTTCAGAGAAATGCTTGTTCAGCTGATACTTTCCATTGTAGGTCCAGTTCAGGTCCCATTTCGACAATCTATTCGTACGGTAGAGCTCCAGATAAGGATGGTCGACAGCACCATGTATTCTGATTCGGTGCAATATACCATTGAGGAACTGACAGAATCCTTTCTCCTGCTCGGCTACATAGCCAAACATATTATCCTCGAGCCAAGGCTCAATTCGCTCAAATACCTCCTTGATTTTCTCCTCTGGGAAGTAAGTTGCTGAAGCACCAGTCTTTTCCAGTGTACGGCCAAGTTGTGCAGTAAGTCCAAATTCACTGCATATCTCCCAGTCCACACGAAGATCGAAGTCTTTCTTGAAAGATTCCTTGAAATCCCCTCCCCTTCTGAAATCCTTAGCCAAATCAATCCTTGAAGCCAAGTCTGCAGGAATCATGCGATAGTAATACTCATCACCATCCAGTTGCTGTTTCCAGTATTTCTTGAATCCATCTTCCAGTTCAGCCAGGGATATAGGATGATCCTGCTGCTTCAAGTATTGCTGAATGCTCTGACGGAAGAGGAAACGGAAAGTACGTGCCTCATAGAATCCCGCCTGATGTGCCGCATCCTGTACGGAATTGGTAAAGCAAAGCATCTTGCGGTCCTTACCTTCCTTAGCGTCAAAGTCACTGGCAAATACCTGGCTCAATGCTACAGAAGAAAGAGTGGTTGCCTTACCTCCAACAAATGCTACTGGTTCTGCATCACACTCAGGGCATGCCATGACGATACGAGGTTTCTTACCATTGCTCGATGTCTTCTTTATGCATACCCTCACCTCCATAGCCTTCTTATCAGTCTCAGCAGCATCTGTAAGGTCATTGGTATGAATAAAGTATGTTGCGTTGAATGAACTTTCGGTCATGAAGTCATCAATAGGATTATGGCGCTCCGACTCTGTATTCATGAGCAGCAAATCCCCTGAGTGATCCATGAAAGCCTTGTTCACCTCTGCTATATCCGAGCAGAACTTCTTATCGGTCATCTTGCGGGATGTAATCCATCCTGAAGCTCCACAGTCACGACAATACCACATAGGCAATGCTACGGTATCTTCGTCAGCATCTATGCTGTTACGCCATGTAAAGCGAGGCTTGTCAGAAACATAGCGAAGAATACCACTCAGCTCTCTCTGCCAGAGTTGAACCTGCAGGAACAGGAATGGAAATCTTCCCTCCTCGTCCTGCTTGGCCATAGAGATAAGTGCCAGCAAAGACTCTATTATCTTACGGGCCAATTCATCACTATGGCGATAGACAGCACGGAATTCCTTGTTAGCATCATCCAGCCGGTCCATGAGTTCCTTTACGGTTACAACACCTTTCTGAGTAATAGCCAGCAAGTCGTGTACTATCTGCAATCCCTTCAGACCAATACCAATCTCGTACGGATCAGAGGAAATTCTAGGCAACCATATCTTACGAACATTATCAAGATAAGCCTGCACATTCTCATAGCTACTGATGTCACACTGACGGATCTGCAATTCAGATGGCAGTGATTCCTTCAACTTGGATGGGAAGAAATCGTCCACTTCTATACGATCCTCTCCAATAACGCTATCCAGTTGGAAATCCTCACCAAATACATCACTAGCATACGAGCAAAGCTGTTCCTTGCTACCTTCCTTGTTTCCTATGGTAGCAGAAGTACCGATAGGACAAAGCATACCTTCCTCCAGCTGTAGTTTCAACTTCAATCGTCTAATCAGATTAGCCACATCTGTACCCTGTGCACCATCGTAGGTATGAAGCTCATCCAGTACCAGGAACCTCAACTGGCTCTCGCCATCAAGATTACCCTTCCAGATACTCTGTAATTCCTGCTTCATCAAGGCGAAATCGAGCATCTTGAAGTTGGTAAGGATAATATCAGGCTGACTATCTATGATAGCCTTTCGGTTCTCAATGATATGGTCAGGTCCCATCACTGTAGGATATTTAGCAGGATTCTGTCCCTCACCAATGAAAAGACCAGCCTCTACCCTTCCCTTCAGTCGTTCATCCTTCCAGATGGTTTCTGCAAGACGCTTGGCCTGATCCTGTGCCAGGGCATTCATAGGATACATGATAATGACCTTGACACCACGTTTCTTGGCATACTTGTTTTGCTGATAGCAATAGTCAAGTATTGGGTACAAGAAACACTCGGTCTTACCAGAACCAGTACCCGTGGTGAGTAGTGTTGGCTCAGGCTGATGATGGTTACGAGTATGCAGACGCTCAAATGCTTTCAGCTGATGCTTGTGGGGAGCAAACGAAGGCTTGATATCAAGTTCTATCTGCTCAACCTCCTCGGGAGTAGCTTTCACAAAAGGTGTCTTCAGAGAAATATACGGACCCTTGAAAAGACCATTTTTCTCATCTTCCAGAAAGCGATAGAATTCCTCGTGTACCTCTCTCTCCTTAAAGCGGAAGGTAGCCCTGAGGTATTCCATCACCGATTTCTGAACCTCGTATGCTTGTTGAAGTGGTAACATTTCTATATTTTACTTGTTAGTTAATTCATTATATGCCATTAATCCTTTTGTTGTAAGCAGATATTTCTGACGTGGAGAATTAGGCTTATCTGGATATAACATCGTTAAATACCCTTGTTCTATAGAAGGAGAAAGCGAGGTTTTCTTGAAGCTCACACGATCCTTTAGTCCAAGAAGTTCCATCATAGCTTTTGAAGACAACTTTTGAGTACCGATTATATTAATCAGGCGAACTACATACTCATCATCTGGTAAAAGGGAAGATTCTTCTTTTACTTGATGGGTAGCTGGCTTGCTTGTCGAGCTACTTGATGGGTTACTTGATGGGTTACTTGATGGGTCTATGAGCATATATCTATTTTTTAGCTCATTATTCTCACTCAAAATCAAGTTTCTATAAAACTTTACTAAGAATGATTTATCCACATCAATACCTTTGGATGGGTTACGATAATTGGCACGAACCAATGCATTGCGGAAATACCAAGAATTATCTGCAAAGAGATCATTATTTACATTAAATCCCATGGAACGCAGATACTTAATCATGAAAACTGCAGTTGTACGCGTGTTGCCTTCACGGAACGGATGATTCTGCCAAAGCATTGTGGTGAAATCAACGATGTGTTCTATGATCTGATCAGTTGACAGACCACCATATTTAAATTGACGCTCTTCATTTATATCATATTTCAATGCCTCCATAATATCATCTGCACGACCGTAAAGAACGGTATCACCTTGCAGCACCCATTCTTTTTTAGAGATATCGTAGGTTCGTATATCACCAGCATGTTTGAATACGCCTTCGAAAACGTGACGATGAATGCTAAGATATTCAGAAGCCTTCAGTGAGAAAGAATTCTCATTGAGCAGCTTTGTTATATTAGCCGCCACTTTATCAGCCTCTTCTGTATCTTGATCATTTTGATCATGAGCTGTTTTACTCAGATAATATGTATGAAGTTGATCTCTAACATCGTCTATCGTAATATCTCCTTCAATATGCTTTACCGCAGTCTCCTTGAGATAATCCGATACACGAAGTCCATCTACATCCTGCAATCCGATTGCGGTACGCCATGCAGATGCTTTCTCACGCTTATGAGGTTCACTTGCACGCTCATAAGTTTCAAAATCAATATATAGTTCTTTGTTTTCGCTCATAATTAATATTCTTCTTTGCTTCTTATTGTGAGTACTTGGTGCAGATTACTGCAGTACTTTGGCCTGATTACTATAGTACTTAGGCTTGGTACTGAGTATAAACCTACCAATATATCTTTTCTTCATACGCATCAAACTTCATTTCCTGGGTTACTCCCACTTGTTTTAGCGTATCCAGGATAAACTTCTGCTCCTCTGGAGGCAGCAGCCGTTCACCTCTTCGACGAAGGAAATAGGGATTTCTGCCAAACTTGGCTCTCAGTATCATCATGAACTCCTCGTATTGATGAGGGTACATCTTATTCTGAAAGTTGGTAAATCCCTTGGCAAACATCACCGGTTTACTATCACGATAATACTTGCAATGCTCATCCTTTGAGCAGAAACGAGGCTTCAGAAGATGAAGACATTCTTCGTCCTCATCATCAATCAGTCGCTCGTAAGCTATCTGTAAAAGACAGCTTTTGGCCTTAGGACAATCTGAAAACTGACAGACTGTATAGCCAGCTGGTATTATATCATTTTTATATTTCTGCATTCAATATTATTCTATATAGTCCAATAACCGCTATTCTTTGGTGCCCCTCTAAATTCAATATTCTGTTGTTCAGTTAATGTCTTGAGGAGACGCTGAATAGTTCATAAGCTCTTGCCAAGTATCTCTGCCAACTTTAGTGTATTTAAACCACGATTATTAGCTATAGTATCAAGTAAGATATCATCAGAAAATACACCGCCATTTACGCCGCCATCACTTATATTTACACCGCCGCTGATGACGTTATCTTCTATCATCTGACATTTGTTTAGCGACATAAACGTTATTTTGAAGCTAACAAACTTAACATCCAGTTTATCCAGGATGGCCTGCAGAACATACTTGTTTTTCTGGATGTTCTGCCTATTAATCTGTGATATTTTAAAATCTAGCGTCATCAAAAACTTAATATTCGTGGTATAATACTATATGATGATTCTTAAGACAATTTTATCAAAAGAAAAAACAAAAGAAAAATTGATAATAATAATGAACCGACAGCTAAACTACATACAAAATTTGTTTTCTTTCTAAGCTTGGTAATAGTTTCATAATATTTATTTTCTAATATTTTCTGTTTGTTCTCCAAGTTACTTATCTCAGTCTTCTGCTCTATATTAAATTGAGCAAGGGCATTCTTAGATACATAACTTTCTTCTACCTTATTCAAACGCAGTAGAACTTCTCTTTGCTTTTGAAGGCGTTCAAGTAAATTATGAAGTTCTTTTTTCTCAATATTGTTCAATTGAGTATTCGCAGCTTGGTGCGTTTTCTCTTGTATAGATTTTATTAGACTTTCTGTACTATCTAAGCTTGCAGCTGACATTACAAGTGCAAAAGAAGTTAGCTTGGTCAGACTTTGAATATATAAGAATTGTCTTTGCAAAGCAATTGCATTGGTAAACAACGCCTTCGAAAGGTTTTTTGATACATTCTGTAAATCCTCTATCGCCTTAGCATTTCCCCCGAATATACCGGGCTTATTTTTAGCACCTTCATTTGCATCAGCCACTGCTTTATCAGCATCATGTAATGCCTCTTCTATCAATTTGGCAAGATCATCAGATGAGATATTACCTTCAAATGTAATATTCTTCTGAATTCTATTCTGTACGATCTCATTCAAGCCATTATTAAAGCGAACATCAACAGGTAATGACTCATCATCCATAAAGTCAAGAACTGGGTATTCATCAAATTTTAGCTCTTCAGACTGCTCTTCTACTGTTTCTGTAGCATGCTCTGCTATATATTGATAGACCTTGCGAAGAGGAAATTCTGACAGGGTATATTGAAGCCTATTCCATTGATCAGCATCCAGATCAAGATGATAGTCACTTAATAGGTCTTTAAGAATTTCAGAAGTTTCCATTTGGGAGAAATAAGGCAACAAATCACTATCCCAGTCAAAATCCTCATAATACTTCCGTACAAGAAGTATGAAATCATCTCTATTTATCATGTTATTTCTGAATTACTTGGCACTTAATACGCATATAGATTATACTCAGAGTACATGGAAAAATAACTCTGTATGCTGGACCTGGGGCGCCAACAACAGGGTAAGCTATTTTATGTAATACAACATTAATTTTTCCTAGACCTCCACCATCACTTGGTTTTTCAACTTCCTTAAATATTTCGTAGTACCATTTTTTTTCTTTCCGTTTATTACGATACAGATCTACCTGGTCCATAATTAATGGCATAACAATATTGAATAATGGTTTAATATTCATTGCATTAGCCAATATTTTATTGATCAAGGTGCCTCTTTCGCCATAATTCCATGAGTAATCGAAATGGCTTGCAAAATTTTTAAAATCGCTATCCTCACTATTTAACAAGAAAGACATTAATATCTTTCTGACAAGTGCCTGTTCTACCATCTCTATTGTGTAGTTGCTTTCATAAGGGA
Organism: uncultured Prevotella sp.; assembly: GCA_905236815.1. GTDB lineage: Bacteria > Bacteroidota > Bacteroidia > Bacteroidales > Bacteroidaceae > Prevotella. The sequence goes on from CAJOPE010000040.1 coordinate 20,889, forward strand.
CTTTTAACCTATCACATATATCTTCTAAAATTGTACGATAACATACACCATGCCTTCTTATTTGATTAAGAACAGAATGACCACCCCATCTTTGAAATTCGTCAATAAGTGTAGGCAAAGCATTACGCAAAAAGTTCTGATTATCTACATAGTCTTTACGTTGCATCAATTGAGAGGATCCTCGCTCCTTGCCAGCTGCATCAAATCGCATTATATCAGCGAATCTTTTAAGATCAACCTGATTACAATTTCCTAGAAATTCTAAATCCTTGTCTTTATATGTTCCCATACTTCATATTATTAAAATAAATTACTAACCCAATCACTCATTTCAGGATTATTTGCTGCTGCAGAACTGATTTCACTGTCAACAGAATTTATATACCCCTTAATATTTTTTATTTTCCCCATATAAGAATAATAAGAAGAAACACCTATAACCATAGCATTTTTCATCAATTGTTCTGTTTGATCTGCTAGCAGCCAGTTACCAGACTGAAGAAAGAATACCTTAGCATTATAATTATATAGAAGCTGATTATAAGTATTAATTCGTTCCTGTTCGCTTCTGCCCTTCTGATAGCCCATATGGATATCAGAACCTAAAGCAATAGCGAAACGACCTATACCAACAATATTCACACGTAATGCGAAATCTAAATATAATTTAGGATTATAAACATTACCACCATTGACAATAGCCGAACGAATAGCAGCATCAGCAAGATCAACAGAAGTAAAAGTTCCACTTTCAATAGTCATCATACGTAAGATGGTTCGATTATTAAAAGGTATAATTTTTTTCCAATCCACAGCTGATAACGTGTAGTTCTTTATCTTTAGTTCTTCGACTAAATACCTAATAAAGTAGAAAGACCTCACAAATACATCTCCTAATAAAACGGGCAAGCTTTGCTTTCCCGCAAATTGATAAATGGTCATCTCCTTTCTAAAATCTACTCTCTTATTTACAAATAGATCCTCAATAACAGAATGCAAAGAAGTCATGCTCAGTGGTGGTACCATAGATAATTCATTCAACACAGAAACAAAAAATCCAGGTATCCCCATACCTGCACCTGGGGTTGAATTAGAACCATCAACATCGCTAATGAGATGTCCAATCCAGTTCTCTATGATTCTTCTTAAATGAGTAAGAATAACTAAAACTATAGGTGTATCGGTAAGATGCTGCACCAAAATGGCCAAAGGTTTGGGCAAAGTTTTCTCAATTTTATCATGATACTTATTGTCTACGATGTTTAGTATCCATGAAATCAAACCTGCAACAACAATTGCAGCCAAAAACGATTTCAATTTTTCTCGATACTCATTGTCAATTCCAAGATACTTTAATTTGAACTCGTTATTCCTAGTATCATATACACCAATTCTAAACACCTCAGAAATGATTGCAGCACACAATCCTAATGATGTTGGATGATGTGCTATATCATCAAGATGATGAGACATGGCATTAATATTAGGCAAGCCATGATATAAATTATCAGATGGGATTTTAAAAGCCTGCTCCAGCTTAGATATAGAGCGTTTCAATGCTTCTTGAGTTCCATTGATAGTATCATTTCTTTTCCATCGATCAAAATAATCGATTACGCCTTGAGTCGCTTCACCTCTAATTTTCCTGATTTCCTCTTTAGATAGTTCTTTGCCATAGATTTTAGCTTTACGTGATGCCTTATCAATAGCTTCCTGAACTCTTTCTTTTATAACCACCTCTTGGCTTTTTCCACTAACGAGATCACTAATTGTGTTTTCTGCTTTTTCCAGTTCTGCTTCGAAATCAAACGCTCCAACGAAAAAAGAATCAATAGCGCCACACAACAAACCAGATGACACAGCAATCATGTAATCATACATATCTGCATGATTAGTCATTCTTTCTATCTCATCGTTATAATGTCCAATGAGGTTCTCTAGTTCTTTTATTTTTAGGTCAATATCACCACCACGTTCTTCAATATCTCCATATAGCTTGCTATTAAATTGAGCTAATGGAAGTATTGTCTCAAAACTGTATTCCACTTCGAGACCTTCTTGTGCTGTTTTAATTGATAAAATATTTTCCATAGACTACTTAAATATCTTTTCAAAATGAGCCCACGCTCTACGATAATCTGCTATACGATCACACTTTGTGTATGGCGCATAATACGTTACTTGCTGACCACCATAGAGTTCACTCTTGGCTGGATCAATTGTATGAACATAAGTTGGTTCTGTTCCTTGATAGGTAAGTCCATCTTCTGAAAGATCACCATGAATACTATTCCACTCTGGACGATCACAGCCTACTCCTGTCAGACCTTTAGAACATGTGAACACTATATTACCCTTTTGATCATACCAAGTATCATCCTCATTCTGCTGGAGCACTGGGAATTGAATGGTATATATCATCTCGAGGTCTTCGAGACTCAGTCCGAGAGCCATGGCTGAAATGACATCAATCTCTACTAAAGCCTGACGACGCTCGAAGTAATTACGAAGTGGAGTTTGCCATTCCCAAATACCCTTAAGACATGCAAATGGCTTTAATCTTTTATCGGATAAAGCCCAATTATCCTTTGTATATTTAGGATTCCACAAATCTGTCCACAAATCCGAATAATTTTCTGTCAAACAATTTAAAAGAAGTATCCTAATTCTTAAACTATTCGTATATTTCTCCGCGACTCCTAGAGGATATTTAGAAAGCATGTCCTTTCCTATCTGTCCAATTCCAATAGTTTTGGTATAAAAATCAAGTGGAATGCTAGCAAACAGCGCAGCCATATCCACGCAGTCATATCGGTTGCTGAAAGCAACCGATATGACTGCGTGGATATGTGCTGTTTTGCGTGGCAAAACAGCACATATCAACGTGCGTTCTCCTGCTTGTGCTAACATACATCGCATAGTAACTTTATAGTAATCAAGGAAAGAATCATATATAACCTCATCCTGATTACTTCCAATTTCGAAACCTTGTATCTGATTCTTATAATCATTCAAAGGTATTGCAGGAACATAATTCGTTCTTTGGATTATAGTTGTATTTTGAGATAAATCAATAACATCATAATCACTATTAAGTTTACATATTGAACGAGGTGTTTTATAAACAGGATTCCCAACATGAAATGATGGACCATTATAAATCATTTCATATTTACTAGCGTCAGGAATAGTTGTACAACGCCGAATAATGCCTTCGTCTACAGCCCCCGTCTCATGAAAACAATTGCTCATCACATATTTGTAATTGCTAAGTCGAGAAGGATAGGCCGATATTTTCTTAAGAACATCTATTATTTCTTTAGCATGTACACTTACTAGTTTTGCACAATCTTCGTTCTTGCCTCCTTCAAAAGTATCAGATAGGACCTTTAATTCTTTATCTGAAAAATATACAATTCTATCTTTGTGAGCTTCTGTATTCCAAGTTCCATTTTTCTTAAGGCCTCCACATTTTCCATGACCATCATGTACAAAACAAGCATCAACTGTACTTGGATGAAAAAGGTTGCTGAGCGAAGCGAAGCAAGGTGATGAACTTCGGCGTGGACCGAGAAGTTGATCACCATACACCGTATGGTGATCAACTTCGGCAAATAGCCGAAGTTCATTTTGGTATTGGAAATGATAACGCAAACGTTTATATAGTTCTCTTCTAAGAGGTTGTCCCTTAGGATCATCGTAGATACTTTCTGGAGTCAACAAACCTATATAACCATTATCTTCTGAAGACAAATCCATTGTATTCTCCAATACGCATTTATAGAGATTTGTTTGTTGGCCTATCAATAATGGATAATTCTGATATGCATTCATAAATGCCGTTGAACAGTCTACTTCAACTAGCTCATCTTGATAAAGCTGTGCCAACATAGAATTCTCCCCAAAAAGCAACTCCCTCATTTTTCGTGCATCAGGAGCAGACATCTTTCTTATAGCTACTTCTGGATATTTCTCCGAAAGAATACCTTGCTCGTCAAATTCCATTTTCAACCATGGTGGATTACCACAAATAATATCAAATCCATCTCTCAGCCAGAATACTTCAAGGAACTCTAGCATTGGATGGAAGAAATGATATCGCTTGCTCAATCGATCCACAATCTTGAAACGAAGTGAATTACCAAAGAAATCTGTACTCTGACTCTGAACCTCACTTAGGATCTGCTCCTTACTCATGGTAACAATCTCTGATTCCTCCTCTGTCTGCTTATCATTAAGTTCTATATCCTCATGAACACTTGCTCCCTCACCCTCTTCTTCGAGTTGCTGCTCATAGAACATATCATTCATAGTACCCTCAGGGAACATATCCAACTGTCCCTTCTGATCTACACCTACACGTTTACGAAGTGCCTTAGAAGTACGGCTATCAAGCTGCTCATCACTGACATTCAGCATAGCCTCAATGTCGTTCCAGTATTCCTCACGATTCGGTAAATCGGCTGCATCCTCCAGATTCCAGAACCATAGTGAGCACCAGTAGTCCATCACCATCTTTAAGCGGAAGTAGGCATTGTCATGACGATAGCGAACATCGTTCAGGCGTTCCTTCTCCTCGTATGAATCCAAATTTAGCTGTGGCGTACCTGGTACTCCCCATAGATTTACCTTGTTCTGGGTTAGATTCTCTACACTACGCTGGAACAGGAAGTATTCCTTCAGCAGGACATCGATCTTGCTGGAGAGTTTCTGAAGTCGACGGAACTCTATTTCGCTGATCGGCTTTGTCCAGTCATCAATCATAGCCTTCATACGTTCAAGGGCTGCATTGGTAGGTTTGAACTGCAACTGACTATCTGCACGCTCTGCCTTTGCCTTATCCTTGTAGTCCTTGATGGTACTTACACCAAGCATATTCTTATCAGGAAGAAGGAAGTGATAGATCTCATTGACAGAGCGCTTTACACTATTCTTCTGGAATGAGACCTTATGTGGAGCCTTCTCCCACCATGGATTAGGCGTGAGTCGTATTCTGCCCTTGATACCCAGGAACTCCTCCTTGCTGTATACCTTCAGCCATGCACCTATCACTGCATTACCCAAGGCAAGGCGGTTGGAGAAGAATGGAGTTTCCATATCCTTGTGGATCACATTCAGCCATAAGGATAGCTTACCCAACTCAATAGCTGTTGGATTCAAGTCGACACCATATACGTTATGAGTAGCTATATAGGCCTTTACCTTTTGCAACTCATCACGATAATGATCAGGTGCTATACGCCATGATCCATCACCCACCTGGTCTTCCTCCAGGGAGTTACGATCCATGAATTCCTGGCGCTTCTCTGCCTGACGATACTGGAGATAGGCCTCTGCTACCTGATTGATAACCTCGTTCTGGAAAGCAGCAGCACCCATAGCTGGTTCAAGGATCTTGAGGTCAAGCAGTTCTGTAGCCTTACGCTTTCCCTCACGCACATCATCCAGGATAGCCTTCAAGGTGTACTTGACTGTACTGCGGGTAAGAACCTCAGGAGTATAGTAGCTGGCTGACTTCTGACGGTCACGGCCATTCAGACGATAGACAAAGGTGCCCTGTGGGAGGATCTTGATATCGCCATCCTCGCCATGCAGCACTTCATTCTCCTTGAAATCATCCATTCGGCTATAAGGCACGAGGAAGGTGCCATCCTCAGGATGACCTGCCTTGTGAACCTCGATATAGTCTTCTTCCGCATAGAATCCACGATAAGCCAGCAAGCTCTCGTATACACTACCCAACTGGTTGACACCCAGATTGGCGTAAGAGATACGACCTCTACCCTTTCCCTGTTTCTTCTTGCTCAGGGAAAGCGCACAGATAATCTGCTGCCACTTCTCATTGCGATATTTCACATTGCCCAGATGATGCAACTTGCGGTCATCAAACATTGGGGAGTCGATATGACGGACACGGAAAGATTGGTCCTGCTTGCTCTTGTCCTGATTCTCCTTATGGCCATGGCTCAGTAAATAGAAGAGTTTCTTCAAACTGGCATCAATAAAGTAGCCTCGCTTGCTCTCATCGCTGATAAGGCGCACCTGCTCCAGATCACGAAGCATCTCAAGACTATAGCCTCGCTCGTAGACTTCATCATCCACTGGAAGGATCTCCAGCTCTGTACGGCTCTCGGCATAGAACAGGAACAACAGACGATAGACAATCGTCAAGCAGTCGTCCTTGACCTCTGCCTCAAAGGTATCATCCGTATAGTCGATGGTCTTCAGCGGATTATATATATCAGAATCATCAGGCAGACTCTTCCAATACCACAAGGCTTCATTAGCCAGGGTCTCCACGGCATTTACCACTCCCTCCTTCAGATCCTTGGTAACCTCATAGGCATTCTTATAGCTATCCTCTACCAGGGCATCCATCATTATGCTCTCACCATCAGGGGACAGTGTCTCCTTGCTAACCAGCATGTGAAAAAGTGCATAATACTTGCGGAAGGTAGAAATACTTGCCTGAGGGAAAAGGTCGTCGAGAGTGAAGCTGAGATAACTACCACGGTTCCACTTCTCCTTATCAAACAGGAACAAGGTGTTACCTGCCAACATGAGGATATAAGAAGGACGTCTGTTCTCTGGAAGAAGGAAAATACGGCTGACAGCCTTGTTGACTACAGCAGGACTTATCTTATAGCCTTCTGGCATAGAGAACACATCACTCCAGTGGCTGGCTGTAAAGCGGGATGGCTTGTTTGGCTCAGACTCATCATCATACTGCTGCTCAAAGAGACCAGCAGGCTCCTCATCGCCCACCTTGATAAGTGGACGCATCTCCATGATGAGCATCTGCACATTATTGTTACGACGAAGGATATGGCGAACAGGGATTAGTTCCTGATGATCCTCATCAAGTATATAGTGCTCGCTGTACGGTTTGCCAAGATCTCCATAGCCCAGGAGCTTCAGCAGCTCTGTATGGAAATCATGGGTATATCGGATGCTATCCTTAGGTCGGAGCATCTGGGTTACGATTCGGTTCTTATAGTCATCATACTTACGACGGAACTGAACGTACTTGCTGCATACTTCAGCTACCTGGTCGGCAGTATATCCAGAAATCTTCTGTACCTTGTCGATGAAGTCCTCACCAAAATAACCTGATGGGAAGAAGTCACCAACATTCTGAATGAATCTATATTTTATATTATCAGCCATACTATTCAAAATTAGAAGTTATAGAATACTGCAAGAACCTTGATGTATGGATCGGCATTGTCCAGTGTGGTAAGATTCTTATAGAAAGTACTCTCCTTATCAGCGATAGTCTTGATCTCCTCAATCTTCTTGTCGAGGTTGCTACGCTGGATGGTAGTAGGCGCATCGCCCAGATCCAGTACCATCTGATCCTTGGAACGGTTGAACCATTGATTCAGATGCTGGATATATTTCTCCTGCTGACTTGCCATCTTTCCACTTAGTTCTGACTGCTTGGTATACATGTAGTATACTGTACCAGACTCAATGGCCGTTGTAAGATTTCGGGTAAGCACATCAAGATCATCCTGAGATACATTTCCCTGGAAGAGATTCCTGGTGAAGTCTGGATATACAGCCAGGAAGTCATTGAAGGACATTGGCTTCTCAGCCATCTTCCCCTCTTTATCGAGTTTGACAACAAAGAACTTACTGATGATGCTCTGACCAGCACCATTCGACTGGCTACCATACAGGAGATAGTATGCACTTCCCTTTTGGAACATATCATTGCGTACCACCATCGCCTGATTCTTTGGAACTGAGGCTGTCAGCTTAGTCAGCCAATACTGGATGACAGGATGCAACTCATAAAGAGGCTGGAACTGCGACCATTGATGGTCGTTGGATTTGCGGGAATCATCTATATACTGTTTCAGCACAGTCTTGTCATCTGTCAGACGGAACACATGATCTGAAGGCTTAGCTTCCTCAGGCATATCGAAGAGAACTTCGTCCAACTCATTGGTATTGGTTATCTCGAGATAAGGCACCTCACCTTCCTTCACCTCTGCATCCTTCTGGCCGAGGCCTCCAGGAATACACTTGAGTTCAGTAACAAGATCAGAATAGAAGGCCATGTCTGTAGGATATAGTGACAGCTTCGGCTCAAACATATCCTGCTTGCTATGCTCCACAGCTGGTGTTGTTGACTTTTTCAGCAATGCAAAGAAAGCACCCTTCTTCTTTGGCGCATCCTCTGTAGATGGAACGTCTTCCTTCTTGTTATCCAGGTAATTCTCATCCTTCTTCTGCATGGCCTTGATAGTTGCATTGACTTCTTTCTCCGCACTATACAGACCTGTGACAAACAAGGCATCACCGAGGGTATTATGCACTTCCTCCTCCTTCTCCTTGAGTTTTTCAAGAATTCGCATATCACTTCTCACATCAGGATTCTTACTTCTCGCAATGAGATAGTAAATCTGAGGATCCTCCTTCTGACCATAACGGTCGATACGTCCATTACGCTGATTAAGGGTAATGATAGACCATGGAAGATCATAGTTGAACATGATGTGACAGTAGTAATGCAGGTTGACACCCTGAGAACCAGAGTCGCTGGAAATAAAGACCTTGATCTTGCTGTCTCCACGGCTGAAGTCATCTACCATTTCTTCCTGCTCGGTATCAGACAAGCCTCCATGGAACAAACAGATCTGTTTTTCCCCCATATTGAAGTCCTTCAGAATACGATCATGCAGGTACTTCATGGTCTCTATACGTTCTGTAAATATAACGATACGCTCATCACCAGCCTTACCCTTCCATTTAAGAGCAGCCAGCTGATTCTTTAGTGCTGTATATCGGCTATCATTTCCCAGATTGATGATTTCCTCCAGTTTCTCCTGGATATCCCTGAGGTTTTCATCTTCTACCGTTGCCTTCTCCATACGGTTGCGTATGGATGCAAGGGCTGCCTGAGGTGAAGAAAGGAAACTCTTGAATATAGAGTATGCAAAGAGAGTGTCGGTCTGATTCTCATTATTGAGAGCGATGAACTTATAGTTCTGCTGCATATCAAGCAACGCCTCTTCTATCTCGGTCATGGAAACCTCGACACTATGGATCTGGCGCTCACGGTAATTACTCTGCACCTTTGCGTCAGCAATATCTTTCTTGAATCTACGCACATAGAATTTCTCTACATCCTCCTTCGTATACTCTCCATCACGAGGGATTGCGGTAGGTTCAAGCATATTGATGAGATTGGCAAATGACTCCGCACTACCATTATGAGGAGTAGCACTGGTGAGAATCATGCTGTCACATCGGGTGGCAAGGAACTGAGCCAAGTCACCACGATAGCTGTTGGCATTAGCAACTGTGTGGCACTCATCAATGACTATAATATCCCAGTGGGTCTTCTCGATCCATGCCCTGTACTTACCATTATTCTTCAGGGTATCAATAGAGATGATGGTCTTATCGTAATATTCGAATGGATTCTTGTTCATAGGAATCTCAGAGCGGATCTTATCAACGCCGTATGAATCCAGACGGACAAGAGGGATAGCAAAGCGATTCCAGATTTCTTCCTGGAACTGAGCAAGGATACTCTTCAGGGCACATACCAGAATACGACGGCCTCTTCCACGCCGAATCATTTCTGCTAGGAAGATACCTACCTCAATGGTCTTACCAAGACCTACTCCATCTGCAATCAGCAAACGAGGGCGAGGAAGTTCAAGAGCCTTTAGCGTAGGCTCGAGCTGGTATTCATTGACATCGAAACCACCCTTATCAGCAACAATGATCTTCTGGGAGAAATAGGCATTGCTGCGTAATTGCGTCTCTATAAGCAGACGGGTCTTACGGCAATCCCCTTCATCTGCTACAAGCTGAGTCTTGGCTGGATCGACAAGTTCTATTTCAGGATCTAGTTCGGTATCAAAGCTATAGTGACGGTTCTTGACCAGTTCACTGATACCAAGGCACTTCAGGATAGTGCTATTATTGTCATTAGGAACAACTTCTTCTATCAGAAACTCCTCACTTCTGACAGTGATACGTTGACCTGGAGAGTAATTGACATTCATGATTATCTTATTGTTTGTTGCTTTAGTAGCAAAGAATTCCTATTCATTAGCAGGAACATCCTGCTTATTATCAATATCAGGCAAGGCTTCAAAGCGAACCAAGTCGTTCAGGTCCACCTGTAGAGCCCTTGCGATTTGCATCATAGTCTCAAGTGTTGGCTGTGCAGAATTAGTACACCACTTACTCACAGTAGCAGGATCCTTTCCCACCTGTTCAGAGAGCCACTTGTTAGTCTTTCCCTTCTCTGCTAACATTACTTTAATGCGATTTATCTTTCGTTCCATAATTAGCAATTGATATTAATGGAGCAAATATACTAAAAAAAACACACAATAGCAACTCAAAATAAGCCTTTTTCTATCAAAATTCATCAGTTTTATTGCGTTTTCTGCAAGTTTTTATGAGTTTTTCGTATTTTTGCGGAAGAGAATGTAATTCCATTAAACAATCTTGTACCAAGAATTGAAACAACATGTGGTTATATTTGCATTCGTAAACAAGACACAGGAGGAATTGCTACAGATGCTTGAGGGAAAGATTACACCAGAACAGATGAAGCAACTATTATTTGACCTAAGCCCATTTAGTAGAAAGCATAAAGACAAATAGATATGGCGTATACGTACAAGCAAAGCGATTCCAGATTTCTTCCTCTAAAGGCGCATGATTTCTCATGCTGGGCATATCAAAACAAAAAGAGATATTCACATGCCTCTTTTTACTTTAATAGGTCTAGCATATAGCTAAACCTATGAATAAAATGTGCGATGAGTTTTCAACTTTCACAAGTTTACTTATCTCAAAACTAGGCATCTTGGGTATTGTCTTCATAATTTTCTCGCATCATATCAATCTGTTCTACCATTTCCCGTCGAAATTCTAAAGGCTTAATTACTTCCATATAACCACCATAGCTTAATATTGCCTGCTTCAACTCCATATTATATTTCACTCGGATAGAGATGATTCCATCTCCATTGTCTTCCCTTCTAAGCAATTTCTGTGAATGATGTAACGGCTTGGTGAGGACATAAGGCAGTTCACTGGCTCTAACCCGTATCTCGACATCCTCTACAGGTTTGTCCTCATAATTGGTAATTCCTATAATATCATCGAAGTAATGTTCAAAATCCACGTCTGTCGGCTCATAGGCGACAGTAGCATCAACCTCGACCTGCTGAATACGATCGAGAGCGAAAGTATATACCCGTGGATTGCCTATATATGAAGCCAGCAAGTACCAACGAAGCTGATACTGCTTGAGAAAATGTGGACTTACCTGATGTATTGTTGGTTCTGCATCCTTAAACTTACAATAGGTGACATTCACTACCTGATGACTATATACAGCATCCAGCAGAGAAGCAAAAGGTTTCATGGCCTCCTCATTATACGAGTCATCGAACGAGACCATAGGCTTTGCCCCTTTCTGAATCACCAAATCGAATCTGGCCTCAAGTGCTTCAAGCCAACTGAATTGTGGCATGCCCTTGAATCGTCTGATAGTATGGATCAGATTATGTATCTGAGAGAGTTCCTCATCCGTCAACGCACGATTATAGATTGAAAAGTCTTTCCGAAAATAAGAATAGAAGAAATCATTCCCCACCCTTTTCGTTCGGATCACGTCTTCATGATAGGTATAGAAAAACTTGGCGTTTATCTCCCTGATGTCAGAAAAGAAAGTGGAACGGGAAGTTATTTCCTTCATTCCCCGCATGTAAAGTTCTTCATTTATAAGCTCCATCAATTCCTTTCTAGTAAAGGATTTACCAGAGGAAAGATACCTATCGATAATCATTTCCCTCTCAGAATAGTCTTTAGTATTAGCCATAAGATGCTCATTTTTTACATACGAATATAACCTATTAAAAAGGCAAATATAATATTTTCGCGTTCAGTCAAAGCGAACGGGAAAGAAAAAATAAAAAAACATGAGATTTTTTGTCCATGTATCAAAATTTGACCCAACTAAATAGTATATTTGTATTCAATACTCAAAGATATAGACTATGTTCAAAGAAAATGAGATATTAAGACATCACTATCCATCCATTTCTGAAGTAAATGAATACATTCAAAAATGGAATGAACTTGAAGACTATGTTAATCAGGAAAAGGCTTTGGATAAGTTATTCCTTGCACTCTGCAAAGACAACAAGAGTATCGAGAACATACTTATTAAGTGTTCGGCATTGAATGACTTCTATAGTACGAATATCTTTAAAATACACAATGTTGCTCAACACTATTTGGGCATAGACATTGATGAAAGGCTTAAGAATGGAGATTTGACATTGGTCAGAGATCTGGCTAACATCGTAATAAATGGCAAACAGTTTTATTTCTACTCATTTGCAAGTAAGTATTGCAGCCATCACAAACCAGATGTATATCCCATTTATGACAGCTACGTCCATAAGCTACTGAAATATTTCCGAGATAGAGATGGTTTCTTTAAATTCAAAGAAAAGGACTTGAAAGAATACACCTCCTATTACGAGATTATTAGCCAGTTTCTCAAGCATTATGGCTTAGAGCAGTTCTCTGTCAAGGAGATTGACAAATATCTCTGGCAACTAGGCAAAGAAGCTTTTAATAAGTATAAGATGAAGATTGTCAGCTATAACATAAACAAGTGTACCCAACAAAAAATAGATCATTTGCTGGAGATGAATGAAGACGTGTATATCATTCCAGAAATGGCTAATCCAAAACTGCTGAATATACCAGAAGGATATTGTACAGAATGGATTGGAGACGACGACAAGAAAGGTCTTGGAATAATTTGGAAGAACAATGTGAATGGAACCATTGTACACCTCATATCGTCTAATTTGAATTATTTCATCACCCTTAAGACTGATAAAGGACTGATTGTGGCAGCGTGGCCAACCAAATATGGTGCAAGTGAGAAACTATCTTATCCAAAGATAATGATGTTGGCTATGGAGGAGTTGATACAAAAGTACAAGGGAAAACGTATTCTGATTGTTGGAGATTTGAATTGCTATGTAGGACAAAGTGGTGAGAACAAGACATACAGCATCAAGACAATAGATAAGTTCCTAAGAGAAAAGGGATTCAGAAGTCTGTATCATGAGAAGACCCAAGAATCATTGGGAGAAGAAACTGCATGCACATACCACCATCTCTTTAAAGAAGAATCAAAATTCTTCCTTGATTATGCTTACACTAATATAGGTAATGCAGAGTTTCATTTAGGAGATTGGGAGCGTAATATAAGTGACCATCATCCTTTATATATTGAGATTTAAGCTATACAAATAGGGCCAGCTAAGTCTTCAACAAATTAAAAATTGACTGGGTTGCTAATATTCAACAATCCAGTCCAGATTATCATATGGGCACCATTTTCCAAACAGTGTCGCTATGTATAATACAAGCCCGAACTGCTCAGGGCTAAGTCTTCCTGCAAGTTCATGCATATTGCTATTAAGATCCTTGAGGATTTCCTGTCCCCTTTTTGCCCATGCGTCAATATCATGTTTCTGTCTACAATACATCATCTCACCATGCCAGAATTTTCCCTTGACATCATTCTGCCATTTGGTTGGCGTTTCAAGTTCCCCACGGTAATACTTACACAGGTCAGCATATCTCATAGAATTGCATAATTCAGCATTTTGATATCCACAACCTTCCACCAGAGCATCTTTCAAGCCCTTGAATAAATTAAAATACTGTACCCTGTCTGACAACTGTGTATTTTCTATATATCAATCTGAACTACCTTTTATAAACTGAAAACGCCCCAGGATATACCTACTGCAATAGACGTACATCCAACCGTCATCCAGGTACAAGCCGAAACGACGTTCCTTATTAATAGGAGCCGACTGCAATACCCTACGATAGTCGGTTTCAGTAAAGGCCATTTTAGAGAACAAGCTATCAACCTTCGTCCAATGATGCCTCTCCACATTGGTAAGGGCATTGTTCTTCGGATAGAATGTGCGAGATTCTTTTTCAAGAAATTTCATGTGAGAGATCTCCTCTGCAAAGTTTTGTGAGAAATCAGCAGGAAGATCTATTGGCTTACAGTAGTTGGAATCCTTGGTATACTTACGTTTGAGCAATACATAGTCGCAACCATACATTGCCTCGGCTATGGCACCTGCAAGGAAAGCCAAAATATGTCTGTCTTTGACTTTATATCTTATGGCATTATGAATGGCAGAGGTAAAATCCCAGCTATCTTCAAAACATTTCCATGCAAGACAAACATATGAAAGAGATGAAATATCTTCCTTCGAGATATCATTTACACACAAATTAACTAATGGCCTGGCAACACGAAATAACATTTTTTCATTGAAGAATTCCTCTTTAATCGCACCATGATATAGACGATAAATAATATCTGGCAGTTTACAAAGGTAATGTTCTGCCCTTCCACCATGAAATCTGTCCTTCCATTTCCTTGCTGTCTCTTCGGAATCTGACTCGAGACCACAAGCGACCACTGCAGCCATTATCAACTCCTGCTTAACACGGAAAGGAATGGTCTTATCATCATCCAGAAAGTTAGCCCAATCACATGTCAAACATACGTCTGATTTACGGAATATATCCTTCAAGCATCCTTTGATTTCTTCCCATCTTATTCGAGAAATATCTTTCGGAGAGAAATGGGAAAGTGCTATCAACGCCAAGGATATCTCTGAAGGACAAGCCTTCGGAGACACTAGCTTAGGATAAAAGCTACCCTTATCGTTTTCCCAAGTCCATGCTGCAAGATCGCCTATTATTGCTCCTATCATTTCCCTGTAGATTTAGGCATTAATACTATCCAGAAGGAAAGAGGAAGATATACATTATCCAATTCGGCTGCCTTCTCAAAGAGAGGTGCTATCTCCTCAGGCTGATAACCAGCTATGCCACAGCCAACTGCTGTAACATAGAATAGGTATTCCGAGTGGTCTTCAGCATATTCTGTAAAGCGGTCGACGGCTGCTTTCGTGCTCTCCATTCCTTCCATCGTAGGAAGAGCATACGACTGGCCTTGAAGTCCTTCGCCATTCCCCCACTCTGCTCCGAATTTGTTCATCGCAGTACGGGCTGCTCCTCCACCATGATAGCCTTGCTTATTGCTGCCGAAAACGAAGATTTCTCCTCTGTCAAGGGCATTAATACGGCTAGGAGTTATACGATCGGGTAAAGTTCCAGAATTACCTCCTATACTCCAATATTTCTCATCCTCAGTATATTCATTTCGATCTATGAGTTCCAAGTGATAAGTCCAGCCATCGCATTTTCCCTCCTGACCATCATCAGGAATAATAACGACCTTTTTGTTTGTCTTATCAGCCTTTTCAAGATACTCGTACATCGTTTCCTTTTCTATAGGACAATCATAGGAGTATTCATTACATGCATGTACAATTTCATCTGCATATCTGATCATGTATTCAGGCGCGCCTAATCTATGCTTTGAATACTGTTCCAGTCGTTCAAAGATTTTCTTTCCTCGTGGATATTCTGTTTCTTCTGACGAAATCTTCACTATAGGCTCAAAGCCGAAAGATTCAAAAGCGCCATCCTCGTTGACCATAATGAAGCATGGCAATCCCGTAGGAAAGCGATCTGCCTCCTCATCTTTGAATCCTGCAGAAAAGACAGAATACCCATCTTTATCTTCCAGATATTCCACATCGTCAAATCCGTTTTCCATAGCGCATTTGAGAGCCATTTGCCTTTTCTCTTCCTCTGTCATCGGATAATCCCTTTTTTTTAATACGAATATAACTAACTGCAAATATAGCAATTTTCAGATTACAAACATCTATCAAAACCGAATTTGCAAAGAAACTTTTCAAAAAGAATTGTAGTTTAATTAAAAATAATTACTTTTGTACCGACGAATAAATCAAACTCTAAGAAAATGAAAAACAAGTTGAAATTAACAGTTATTTCTCTATGCATGCTGATGACAATGCCTGTAATTGCTCAAGAGGAAAAGGAAGATACAGGAATGCCTGTATCAGAATCACTGCAAATCATTCAAGACAGCCAGAATTCAAAGGCAAAGCAATCCGCCAAAGAAGATTCTATCCAAAGGATTTACGACAAGTCAGATGTGCCTAAAATGGATTCCTGGCAAAAATGGGGATAAGCCCGTAAGAGTAAGATACTACGTTCCTATTGAGTTCAGGCTTCAATAATTTAAAACAACAAAATATGGTAAAATTCTTATTTGCAATCTGATGATGAAGAAAAGAAATAAAACTATAATATATCTCACATCTATAATATTAGTTGTGCTATTTGTTGATCAACTAACTAAAATATATGTAAAAACGCATTTCTACTATGGAGAAAGCGTTGAAATCATGAATTGGTTCTATTTATCATTTATAGAAAATAACGGAATGGCTTTTGGAACACAAATTATACCAAAATCAATATTAACATTATTTAGATTGTTCTTTTCTTTTTACGTTTTCGCGGATTCAACAAGCAAGTGCAAATTTAGCTTATTCTCTTCATAAAACACTCTTTTGGTGTTGAAAATTTCAACTTGGCTCTTGG
>CAJOPE010000041.1 GCA_905236815.1 uncultured Prevotella sp.
TCAACTTTGTACCATCAGGTAAATCTACCTCTGTCAAAGGCTTATAATCTGTACTAGTCAAACCAGACAAGTCTTCGCCATTACAGAACATACCGGTATAAAATAGCCATGCTCGTCCCAACATACCCTCAGCACAATACTTATCAACATGACCATTGGTCAAGCGCTGGGCTGGCATTGTAGTTGAAGCAATATAAAGATCTTGTAGAATCTGCCCCCAAATGTCGGCAGCTGATGGTTGGCTAGACTGAACAGCCGAACTAGAAACTGTCAGTGGAATTTTTCCATACATTGATGCCAACTCATAATAATAATAGGCACGAAGGAACAAAGCCTCTCCTCTAGTTTGAGGATCACCTTTTTCACCTAGAGCATCTATTAAAACATTTGCTCGATTAATTCCCTCATAACGATCTACATAAAATTGCTTGTTCATATTACTATTCCAACAAAGCAAATCCTGTGCCTGCATCATTGGGTCGGTACCATCTCCACCTCCACCAAGTGCATCATCACATGCCAAGATAGAATTATAATAGAAGGTTTGCTGTGGATTAGCATTTACCAAATTCAAATTCTGATAAATAGCAGCCAATGCCTGTTGTTGGTCATTCTCAGTCACAGGAAAGTTTGAAGGATCTTTCTCTGTATAATTGGTTGAGTCAAGAGTACATGAAGACAACCCTCCAAGCACAAATGCTGCAGCGCTTAATATATAACCTATTTTTTTCATAGTGAATTCATTTTAGAATTTAACATTAACACCAACAAGATAGGTACGTGGCTGAGGATAATTACAAATATCCACACCTGTTACCCATGATTCATTGGCAATAGAAGAACCTTGTTCTGGATCCATACCATCATACCCAGTGATAGTGAAAAGGTTCTGAGCCTGGAAGTAAACACGCAACTGCTGGAATGGGCAAGTTTTCCAAATTTTTGAGAAATCATAACCCAAAGTAATATTCTGGAGTCGGAAATAAGAAGCATCGTCAACATAAATATCAGATACTGTCAACATATTTACATTACTACCAGAGGTAAGATTTGGATAGCGACCATTACCAGTATTCTCTCCATTCCAATAATTATAGACATTAGTTGACCAGTTATCAAACTGACTATCACCAAAGCGTCGATAAGAATGAGCAACCTGCTGACCTAACGCAGCATAACCTGATACTGAAAAATCTAAGCCCTTCCAATTGAAACCTAAATTAATACCCATAGTTACATCAGGATGAGGATCACCAAGTTCTGTTTTATCCTTATCATCAATTACTCCATCATTATTGTTATCAACAAATCTTAGATCACCAGGTTTAATACTACTTCCTTGTAAGGTATTCTCCTTCTTTCCGTCGAGCGACTTTACATATTCTTCAACCTCTTTCTCATTCTGAAGCACCCCTGAGGTTTTATAACCATAGAAATAGCTTAATGGATGTCCTTCTTCAAAACGAGCCATGAAAGTTGTAGCCTGAGAAAGTAAATTTTCACCTCCCTGAATATAACCAGATCCGTTATTAACCTCAGTTACTTCATTTTTATTGGAAGCAATATTCCATCCAATATTATAATTGAAGTCCTTACCAATCTTATCATTCCAATTTAATGCAAGTTCAATACCAGAGTTCTTTACTGTACCAGCATTCTGCATCTGCCTATCAAAACCATTATGAGGTTCAATTGGCACATCGATAAGCAAATCGCGAGTAATTTTATTATAATAATCAAAAGCAACGCCCAAACGCTGATTTAAGAAACGTGCATCAAATCCTAAATCCAATTGTTCAGAAGTTTCCCACTTCAAATCAGGATTTGCCATACGTGATGGGTATCCTCCAGTAAATCCTTTTTCTTTATCGTTATTAAAAGAATACTGACCATAAGGACCAAAAGAATATGTTGAGTTCCAAAGGAAGCTACCAATATTCTCATTACCATTCTGTCCCCAGCTACCACGAATCTTCAAGAAATCCATCCAACTCTTGGCACTCTCCAAGAATGATTCATTTGTAAGAACCCAACCTGCACTAACAGAAGGGAACCAACCCCAACGATGACCATCAGCAAAATTTGAAGATCCATCAGCACGAAGTATCAAACTCAACATATAAGTCTCATTCCAGTCATAATTGATTCGACCAAAATATGACAGAATAGAATGATCAAATTGTGGTTTATTCTTCAAGTCATCTGTACCCTCTGAGATAGGAAGAGTAGCACTTCCATCACGTCCAGAGAAGTTTGCGGCATAAGCATTATTCCAGCTGTTTTCAAAAATATTACCAGAAACCTGGATGCCGAGTCCTTCACCCATACCATTACCTTCACGAGAGTACTCTGTACCTGCAAGAACATCTAAATGATGTTTATTTAAATCAACAACATAATTTAAAGTATGTGTTGTTCCCCAATTCCAACCAGTATTCATATTCTCACTTAACTGGTCATTAACATTTTGGGAATTTGTATTATTGTAGAATACAGATTTATAACCCTTCCAAACACTTGAATAATTCTTATAATAAGCAACTCCCTTATAGGTAAGGCCCTTGATAGGAGAGATTGTAATATAACCTGTTGCATTCAAGTTATGATTACGGCTCTTATTCATTGAATCCTGACTATTCTGGATAACATTAAGAGGATTTCCAAAATACTGATTCAATCCGATAAGATTCCAACCATTGGAGGTAGCATCATATCCCGTAAACAATGAACCATCTGTATTATATGCAGGTATAATAGATGGAGTGTGAAGCATTGTGTAAATAGCATTTGAATACATATTACCGATCTGAATACCCTTATTTTCAGAATGTTGGTAATATATATTTTCACCAAATGTCACAATATTACGGTTATTATGACGATAAATAACATGGTCAGAATTGATACGTAAAGTAAAGCGACGATAATCAGAAGGAGCTAGTTCTCCTCCAATTACACCATCTTGATACTGATAACCAGCACCAATACTAAATTTAGATAATTCAGAACCACCTACAACATTTAAAGAATGACTTGTTGTTATTGCATTCTTATTATTTAGCAAGTCAAGCCAATTTGTTCCAGGATTTGTTCCATTCTTATATGATTCGAGAACATCAGAAGGAATGTATTTATCCCACTCAATTCCAGGTTTACCATCACCTCGAGCAGTCCAATCCATTACTTCCATATATTCTTTGGCAGTCAACTGCTTTGGAACTCTGTATAAATTCTGCCAACCGATATTTCCATCATAATTAACAGAAACCTTACCAGCCTTTCCTTGCTTTGTTGTCACAAGAATAACACCATTAGCTGCACGAGCACCATAAATTGCACTAGAAGCAGCATCCTTCAAAACATCAATTCTTTCGATATCTGCAGGATTTATAGACGAAATATCTCCTGCAACACCATCAATAATATATAATGGAGTATTATTACGGTTAGAACCAGCTCCACGAATATTAACATTAAAACCTGCACCTGGTTTTCCTGATGTAGCAACAATATTAACACCTGGACTCTGATTCTGGAGAGCTGTTAATGGGCTTATTGTGTTTCGATTAGCAATCTCAGAACCATCAACCTGAACAGTAGCACCAGTCAACAGTTTTTTCTTCTGAACACCATAACCCACAACAACAACTTCATCCAAGTTTGTGTTATCTGCCTCAAGTGTTACAGGTATTTCTGTCTGATCACCTACTCTAACTTCTTGAGTTTTATATCCAATATAGGATATAACAAGAACAGTACCTGGTTGACAAGTCAAAGAATAGTTACCATCTAAATCAGTAACTGCACCTTGACTTGTTCCCTTAACCATTACAGAAGCACCAATGACTGGTCCCTGGGAATCAAAAACTCGACCTGTGATTCGTTTTGATTGCTGAACTGACTGAGGGGCTCCACTTGGTGAAGCTGCGAAAACTTCAGGAGAATAACTGAATCCTAAAGCTGTAACCGCGCTCATCATCAGCACTGTTTTTCTAAAATCTAGATTCATACTTTATGTATTTTCTTGGTTAAATAGTATAAACACCCTTTTAAGTTTATTGACTTAGCTAATTAGCGTAGGCTAATTATAGTGGATTTCTTTCATATTATTAGATAAGAACACCCACTTTGGTTTAGGTTGAATTTATTTTCATAGCGTTTCTCATTATTATATTATTAGTTTCATATTATTGTCTTACAAAAAAGTTAGGTCCATATACATAGTATCACGTTTGCAAAGATAGGAGATTTTTAGAATTTATTATGATACTATTTTGCCTAATACTTGTACTATTTTTGCAAGTTTGTGTTTTTCGGTTGGTTTTATACCGTTTTTTTGTGATTAAGTGTAAATATCCCAATATTAATCGGTACTTTCTTGCTACTATTTTGTAGCAGCAAGAAAGTTTTTAGCTGGATTTGCATACATTGTAAGCATGCGCTCCTTTAAATATGCTTCATCTCTATCAGCAAGCTCTATCTTGGCAAGTTGTCCGGCCAAATACTGGTCGAATGCGGTCTTTTCCTCTACGGTATATTTATCCGCATGAGCAGAAGTGCCCTCGAGCTCGTCCAAAGCAATATAATTGCACGCATACAGACGATAGTTTGCATATATTTCACTATCGATATGTTCGGCTACCACTTTGTAAACATCTGTTTTTGGCATATCCTCTGGCAGACAGTGAAGCCATTCATCTATACATGGGGCAGCATGATAGTGTACATGACCCTTATAGCCGAAGATACCGGTCTGCATACTGATAACATCCTCCATTGGTGCTTTCTTCCAACCCTCGACATCGCGCTTCTGCTGGAATTCTCTTGCCTTGAGAAAATCGCAAGGATCAAATTCGTAGCTGATGGCTGTTGGAACAATGTGCAATTCAACTAAGCGGTCGATAATACTTCCTTGTCCGCCCATAGTCATCATCTTGAGAATTGCCTCCTGTGTGCGGTCGTTGCTATCCTTGGATCTTCCCTCACGCTGAGCTATCCAGATATTCTCCTTCTTCTCATTGATAGCAAAGTGCATATATTCGGAAAGGCGCTTACTTGCCATCAGCATCTGTCGCATAGGCAATCCACGTTCAACAATGAATGCTTTGTTGATTCGCACCAGATCCTTCACCCAAGGAAGGGAAAGAAGGTTATCACCAATAGCGATTTCGCAAGTAGTGGAGAAGTTATTGTTGATGAGACACATGTCGAGCAAACCTGAGTCCATCACAATGTCGCGATGGTTGCTGATGAAAGTGTAGTTGGAGTTCTTATCCAATGCAGGAGCATCCATCTCATAGCCCGTAGAGGCTTTCTTCATCAACTTATCAAGGAATGGATAGACGAAGGTTTTCTGGAAATCAACATTATCCTTGCATCCACGAAGCTTCTGTTCTATCATTTCGACAGGAACTCCTGGGTAAAGGAAATCCAATACTTTCTTGAACTGGTCGCTATTGAGTAATCGATCGAACACTACAGGGAAATCTTCAGGCTCCCATGGACGGATCTCATTGAATTCTTGAGGTATAAGCATTTTTCTTTAATTAGTAATTAGTAATTAGAAATTAGTAATTGTGATTACCTTTTTTTTGCAAACGTTTCAAACCATATTACAGTTCTACTATTGGTTATCAGCAACTACTCTATCACACACCATATTTGTCCTTCAATGTTCTGGTAATACTTGTTAGCAACTTTATTATCTCAACATTATCTTCAAACATTGAATTATATTGTTTTTCCGTAATATAAGAGCCAGCAAGTAACTGTTCAAGCCAAAATTTTGTCTCATTAGCTTCTTTCAAAGCTATCATCAACTTGCTTTTAAAGTCTGCCTTACTTTGTGCAAATTTACTTTCGGAAACATTAGACCCTATACTTGTACCACTACGAAGTATTTGTTTTGAAAGGACACTTTCATGTTTTGTTGTCATCAGATATTTATGAAGTTTCACTATTCGACTTGAATATCCAACAGCTTTTTCTTCTAAAATATTCTTTCGAGCAAGCATCTATATTCAATTAACAATTAGTAAGTAGTAATTAGCATTTACTCGTTTAACCATTAACGCAGGTTTACTAAAATCATATACTAATACTACTACATTTACCAAAACGTAATTAGTAAATAGTGTATAGAAATTGGATTATGTATATTTGATCTTTAAAAAAGCAAACAAAGCATATCACAATTACTAATTACTACTTACTAATTACTAATTATTTAGAATTGATTTTCTACAATATCTGCAAGGACATCCTTGATATCAAGGCCTGCAGCACGAACCTGCTGTGGAATGAAACTGGTTGGAGTCATACCTGGAGTGGTATTGATTTCCAACATATTGATCTTGTCGTTGCCATCCTTATCCTTTGAAATGATGTAGTCGATACGGATAATACCATTGGCATGAAGGATGTCGTAAATCTGACTGGTCATCTCAGCTACCTTCTCTGCTGTTGCAGGATTCAAACGGGCTGGAGTAATTTCCTTAACCTGACCATTATACTTGGCATCATAATCGAAGAACTCATTCTCGGTAACTACCTCGGTTGCAGGGAAGACAACCGTCTTATCCTTTGTCTTATAGATACCCTGACTGATCTCGGTACCATCGAGGAAGCCCTCGATCATCACCTCATTGCTTTCCATAAAGGCAACACGAAGTGCTGGAGCCAACTGATCGGCATTCTTCACCTTACTTACACCAAAGCTGGAACCATCGGCAGCTGGCTTCACAAAGCAAGGCATACCCAAACGTTCCTCAATCGCCTTCTCATCGTATTCTTCACCACGACGGAGCAAAATACTATCAGCGACATTCACACCAAAACCACGAAGGTAGTTATTGAGTACATACTTGTCGAAGGTCATAGCCTCAACAAGCACACCACTGGTGGAATATGGAAGATGAATCAGGTCGAAATATCCCTGCATCACACCATTCTCGCCTGGCTGGCCATGGATAGTGATATAGGCATAGTCGAAATAAACAGTCTTACCATCTTTCTTGAAAGAGAAGTCATTCTTATCGATATCAGCGATATCACCGTTATCGAAGTTGACATGCCAGTCGGTTCCCTTTACGTCAACGAGATAGATATTGTATTTTTCCTTATCAAAGAAGGAGTAAAGACCTTGTCCTGATTTCAATGAGACGTCGTGCTCGGAAGAGTCGCCTCCGCAAACAATTGCGATTGTTCTTTTATCCATTTTATTTAGTATTAAACTTATTCTTAGTATCTTATCGGCAAGACATTAGAGTGCCTTGCCTTTGATAAATCCTCTCCACTTCTCGATGAGGGCTGCAAAATCGGTTGGCCACTCAGAAGTGAAATCCATTTGCTGCTTGGTTACAGGATGTACGAAACCCAATGTCTTGGCATGCAATGCCTGACGAGGACAGAGTTTGAAGCAGTTTTGGATGAATGCCTTATAGGTGGAACTGCGCTGACCACGAAGGATTTCGTCTCCTCCATAGGTTTCATCAGCAAACAGCGGATGACCAATATGCTTCATGTGGGCACGAATCTGATGAGTTCGGCCGGTTTCAAGAATACACTCTACCAGGGTGGTATAGCCATAACGCTCCAAAACTCGGTAATGAGTTACGGCAGGCTTACCAATTTCACTGTCAGGTGGGGCTACCGTCATACGAAGTCGGTTGCGTGGATCTCGGGTGATATTGCCCTCGATGCGTCCTTCTTCCTCTACCAGATTTCCCCAGACCAGGGCATTATAGCTGCGGTGGGTGGTTTTATTAAAGAACTGCTTGCCTAAAGCAGTCTTAGCCTCTGGAGTTTTGGCAACTACCAACAGTCCACTAGTATCCTTATCTATACGATGCACCAAGCCCACTTCGGGATTGTTGGCATCAAAACTTTCCAAATCGCGCAGATAGTAGGCAATGGCATTAATCAAGGTTCCTGTGAAATTACCGGCACCTGGATGCACTACCATACCTGCTTCCTTATTGATGACCATTACGGCATCATCCTCATAGACTATATTAAGAGGTATATTCTCGGCCACAATACTCGTATCGTGCTTCGGACGATCGAGCATCAAGGTAACCACATCGTTCGGACGAACCTTATAGTTACTCTTCACCGGCTTTCCATTGACATGAATGAAACCCGCATCAGCCGCATTCTGAATACGATTGCGACTCTGATATGGATTCTTCTCTGCCAGGAACTTATCTATGCGGACAGGCTGCTGGCCAGCATCCACCTCAACCTTCCAATGCTCAAAGAGCTGATCGTCGTCTTCAAGGATTTCATTCTCCATTGGTCTTTCCTCCATTTGTTTTTACACCTCCGGCATGCGCATTGCCTGCCTTGGCACCATTATCACTTACCACTTCAAACTCATCCTTACCAGAACCGGTGGCAGCTGGTTTCTGTTCACTGGCAGGAGCAGACTGCTGTTCCCCACCCTCGGAAACCACTTCCATAGGATCAGACTCACCCATAGCAGGGTCGATATAGTCGACAGAATCGGAAGCATCACGCTTGCCGTTTCCTACCTGAATAATCAGTGTTTCCTCTATAGACACTTTCTCTCCAGCCACTACATGATGACCTTTCACAAGAATTCCATACACCCAATCCTGCTCGCCTGGAATAAACTGAGGCGCACCCAACTTGAAGCCGAGAGCAGTCAATTTAGCCATTGCCTCACGAAGCGAACTGTTGTCGATGACATCTGGAATAGTGACCATAGGGGAATGGTCGGAATTGATGGTTACATAGATGACATGACCTCCCTTCACACGCTCTCCCGAAGCAGGACTCTGCTCAAGAATTGCACCAGGAGGAAGTGTCTTGATGTAGCCAGTATCCGTGACTTCCATCTCAAGTCCGGCATCATCCAGAATATGCTCAGCATCCTCAAAGGACTTATGAATAATATTCGGAACAGGTATAGACTCTCCGTGGTGAGTATAAAGATCGATACCGAACTCCAGACCCAGCCCTAGAAGAATAACCACCACTGCCATTGCAATGAGATTGCTCCAAAGATACTTGCTCTTAAACTTATTTATAAATTCTGATGGAGACATCTAACAAAATTTTCGCGTACAAAGATATACAAAAAAACAGAAAGAAGCAAAGATTAGGCTTTACTTCTTTCTGTTTTAGCTGGAATTTTCCAACGAAGCGGATTACTTTCCGTGATTCTCGTCAGAAACAGTTAACTTCTTACGGCCGTGTGCACGACGTGCAGACAAAACGCGACGACCATTCTTTGTTGCCATACGCTCACGGAAACCATGCTTGTTTACGCGACGACGATTGTGAGGCTGAAATGTTCTTTTCATTTTATTTTTATCTTTTTATTGTTATTATTCAAACCGATAGGGTCTTTCGAGGGTGCAAAATTACTCATATTTTTCGAAATACCAAAAAAAACAAGCCAAATTAGCTTATTTATTAGTGTTTTTTTCGATAATCACTTTGTTTTTTCCCAAAAATACTGTATTTTTGCATCCGCTTATTATTAATAAGGAGTGTTTTTCGCTCCTCTTTACAAAACAGCATAATTTATAAATTCAAGATAAAATGATTAATTCACAGGAAATCAAGATCGGAACATGTATCCGTATGGACGGTGGTATCTGGAAATGTATCGACTTCCAGCATCGTAAGCCAGGAAAAGGTAACACTGTAATGAACACTAAGCTGAAGAACGTAGCTGACGGCCGCGTGCTCGAGCGTACTTTCCAGGTAGGCTTCAAGCTCGAGGATGTTCGCGTTGAGCATCGTCCATATCAGTACCTCTACGAGGATGCTACTGGTTATATCTTCATGAACCAGGAGACTTTCGAGCAGATTCCTATCAACAAGGATCAGATCACTGGTGTTGACTTCATGAAGGAAGGCGACGTTGTAGATGTATGTACTGATACAGAGACTGGTACTATCCTTTCTGCTGAAATGCCAGCTAAGACTGTCCTCACTATCACTAAGAGTGAGCCAGGTGTAAAGGGTAACACTGCTACTAACGCAACAAAGCCTGCTACTCTTGAGACTGGTGTTGAGATTCGTGTACCTCTCTTCATCAACGAGGGTGAGACTATCCAGGTTGATACCCGTGACGGTAGCTACCTCGGCCGCGTTTCTGATAAGTAAGAAACTCTATAATTAGAAATTAGTAATTAGTAATTAGTAATTGTGATTCGCCTTTAAGGCAATTATAAGAACTAATTTCTAATTACTATTTTTTTATCCAATAATATATTGTTAGCCATATTAGATTTTTAGCATATCATCAATCCTAATTTCTAATTACTAATTACTAACTAAGAAAAAGATGAAGTACAGCTTAATTATTCCTGTATATAACCGTCCAGATGAGGTAAACGAACTTTTGGAGTCGCTCACCCATCAGACAGTAAACGACTTTGAGGTGATTGTGGTTGAGGATGGTTCGTCCATTCCCTGCGACAAGGTATGTCTGGAATATCACAGCAAGCTCGACCTTCATTATTATAACAAGCAGAATGGTGGTCCTGGCCAGGCACGCAATTATGGTGCCGAGAGAGCCAACGGCGACTATCTCTTGATTCTCGACAGTGATGTTGTGCTGCCCGAAGGTTATCTTCAGGCTATCTCTGAGGAACTCTCAAACGATCCTTGCGATGCCTTTGGTGGACCAGACAGAGCCAGCAGCAGCTTCACTAACATACAGAAAGCCATCTCCTACTCCATGACTTCCTTCTTCACAACAGGAGGCATCCGAGGAGGAAGCAAGAAGAAACTGGATAAATTCTATCCACGAAGTTTCAATATGGGCATTAAGCGGGAAGTATATCTAGAATTGCAAGGATTCAGCAAAATGCGATTTGGAGAGGATATCGACTTCAGTATCCGCATCATCAAGTCGGGGCATAAGACACGCCTCTTCCCTGGAGCATGGGTATATCACAAGCGCCGTACAGACTTCAAGAAATTCTGGCGACAGGTTTATAACAGTGGTATCGCAAGAATCAATCTTTTCAAGAAGTATCCCGACAGTCTGAAACTGGTACACATGCTTCCAATGGTATTTACCGTGGGAGTGATGTTCTTGCTTTTGTCTGCAGCCATACTCAGCAGTTGGCTTCCACTTCTACCTTTATTACTATATGCCATCCTCATCTTCATAGACTCATCCAAACAAAACAAGAGTCTGATCATCGGATTGCAAAGCATACTATCAGCTTTTATCCAATTAATGGGATATGGATGCGGATTTCTACAGGCATGGTGGAAAAGATGCATCTGCGGACAGGACGAATTTTCAGCCTTCGACAAGACTTTCTACAAATAGAACGTAAGCCCCTCCAGAAAGAGGGGTTATTTTTTTATATAGACACATGAAACTAGCAATAAATGAATGGGCCGAGGAAGACCGGCCACGAGAAAAAATGCTCCGAATGGGAGCCTCACAACTATCCAATGCAGAACTGCTTGCTATTCTCATTGGTTCAGGTTCAACAAAGGAAAGTGCAGTTGACCTGATGAAACACATTATGAAAGACTGCAACAATAACCTAAACACATTGGGAAAGAAAACAGTTGACGAATTGCAGCAATACGACGGAATGGGGCCTGCAAAAGCTGTTACCGTTCTAGCCGCCTGCGAACTAGGCAAGAGAAGGGCAAGAGAGAAAGCTGAAGAAAGACTTCGGCTCCATTCCGGATCATCCGTTTATGAATTTATGCAACCCAAGATGCAAGATCTCGACCGCGAGGAGGGATGGGCAATCTATCTGAATCAGGACTTCCGGCTGATAAAAGACCAACTGATATCCCGAGGAGGCATCAGTGAAACCGCTGTCGATGTACGTGTCATTCTGAAAGAAGCCCTGCTCTGCAATGCCACCATCGTTATCTTCTGCCACAACCATCCTAGCGGAAATCCAACCCCTAGCAGCCACGACGACCGACTCACCACCCAGATGAAGAAAGCCTGCGACCTAATGCGCATCTATTTAGCCGACCATGTGATTATTTGCGATGGTGCCTACTATTCCTACAAAGAAATGAACCGTCTATAATTGATTTATTAAAATAAAAACATTATCTTTGCATCATAATAGCAATTAATTATGACACAAGAAGAAAAGACAAATCTGGAAGAGCGCATCGTGGAAGTGCTCAAGACGGTATACGACCCAGAAATCCCTGTAAACATCTGGGACTTGGGTATGATCTACAAGATTGATGTAAAGGAGGACAACACAGTGGATATGGATATGACTTTCACAGCCCCATCCTGTCCTGCAGCCGACTTCATTCTTGAGGATGTAAGAACAAAAGTTGAAAGCGTTAAAGGCATCAAGGCTGCTAACGTGAACCTTGTTTTCGAACCAGCATGGGATCAGAGCATGATGAGCGAGGAGGCAAGAGTAGAACTCGGTTTCGATTAAAATTATAAGACTTTGCGCAAGAACATCTATTTTTTGAGCGATGCTCATCTGGGATCACTGGCCATTCCTCATGCTAGAACTCAGGAAAGAAGACTGGTGAGATTCCTTGATTCCATCAAGGAGAAAGCCGCCGCCATCTATCTTCTTGGCGACATGTTCGACTTTTGGAACGAATACAAATATGTAGTTCCAAAGGGATACACCCGCTTCCTCGGTAAGTTGTCAGAACTGACAGATGCAGGTGTGGAGATTCATTTCTTCACAGGTAACCACGACATCTGGACTTATGGATATCTGGAGGAAGAATGTGGACTTATAGTTCACAGAAAGCCAGCTACAGTTGAGATCTACGGTAAGGTCTTCTTCCTTGCACATGGCGATGGACTGGGCGATCCCGACAATAAATTCAAGTTCCTTCGCAAGGTTTTCCATAACCGAGGATGCCAGAGATTCCTGAATGCGATTCACCCAAGATGGGGAATGGCTTTCGGACTGAACTGGGCAAAGCATTCCCGAATGAAGCGTCCTGATGGAAAAGAAGATCCATATATGGGAGAAGATAAGGAATATTTGGTGCTCTTCACCAAAGAGTATATGAAGACTCATTCCAACATCGACTACTTCCTTTTTGGTCATCGCCATATCGAGCTGACGCTAACACTCAACAAGAAAACGCAGATGATGATTCTGGGCGATTGGATATGGCAGTTCACCTATGCTGTATTTGACGGAGAGCACATGTTCCTTGAACAATACATCGAGGGAGAATCCAAGCCATAACGACTCTCAGAAATCTCACAATCTACCAAACAACAAACAAAACTACTAACAATGATCAAAGACAGTAAATTACTGATTGGTCTTTCCGTTCTTCCTCAGGCAGCACTGGCTGAGAATAACGGAAAGGCTACACCAGACCGTCCTAATATTGTATTCATTCTTGCCGACGATATGGGCTTCGGCGACTTGAAATGCTATGGC
Organism: uncultured Prevotella sp.; assembly: GCA_905236815.1. Lineage (GTDB taxonomy): Bacteria > Bacteroidota > Bacteroidia > Bacteroidales > Bacteroidaceae > Prevotella. Next base: position 13,401 of record CAJOPE010000041.1, read on the forward strand.
AATGAATACATTCAGACACCAAACATTGACAAGCTCGCAGCTACGGGCACACGTTTTGAGCAAGCCTATGCAGGAAGCGGCATTTCCTCGCCTTCACGTTGCGCCCTCATGACGGGTAAGAATACAGGAAAAAGCCGTATCAGAGACAACCAGTGTCCACAAGGAGGTATCAAAGGTATCAAGATTAATCCAAATACAGGTGACACTACCTTTGTGAGAAGAGTAAACCTTCTGCCCGAAGACACCACCATTGCTACTGTATTGCATGCAGCAGGCTATAAATGCTGTCTGGTGAACAAATGGCACCTGGATGGATACGACCCAATGGCTGCCCCAAACCATCGAGGTTTTGACGAGTTCTACGGATGGACTATTTCAACTCCTATCAGCAATGGACCTTACTATTATTATCCTTACTACCGTTTCCATGGCGACTCACTTATTAATATTAAGGAGAACGAGCAGGATGCACACGTAAGACATAATACAGAAATCTCTACTGACGATGCCATCGCATTCATCAACCGAGAGAAGGATAATCCTTTCTTCCTCTATCTGGCCTATGATGCTCCACACGAACCTTATCATATCGATGACACTAGCTGGTATGACGATCAGGGAAACTGGAGCATGGACACAAAGCGATATGCTGCCCTTGTGAGCCACATGGACTATAATATAGGTAGAGTTATCGGCGCTATCAATAATCTTGGTTTAAGAGAGAATACCATCATCATCTTCGCCAGCGACAATGGAGCTGCAGTTATGGCTCCTGTTAAGGATTTGAATTGCGGTGCCGGTCTGAAAGGTCATAAGGGACAGTTGTATGAGGGAGGTATCAAGGTGCCTGTCATCATCAACCAACCAGGAAAAGTGAAAGCACAGAGCCTCAACAACATTATCTATTTCCCAGATTTTATGCCTACTCTCGCAGCTCTGGCTGATGGCAAGAAGCATTTACCACAGGACATCGATGGTATGGACATTTCCCCATTATTCTATGGCAAGAAGGTAAATACCGACAAGCGATATCTATATTGGGAGTTCCCTGGAAAGCAGCGTGCTATCCGCTATGGTAAATGGAAGGCTGAAAGCATCGGAAAGAACAAGCCTTTGGAGCTTTACAACATAGAGAAAGACCCTTACGAGCAGCACAATCTTGCCAAAGAAGAGCCAAAACTGTTGGAAAAGCTTGACAAGAAAATGAAGGAAATGCATCACCCAAGTGCCAACTGGCCACTACCGGGAGAAAAACTATAATTTCTAATTAGCAATTAGTAATTAGTAATTAGTAATTAGTAATTATGATATGCCTTATTGATAAATTATCCTGCTGTATAGCAGATTAAGCTAATCACAATTACTAATTTCTAATTACTAATTACTAATTAATCAAGCAATATCATATTCGAATGGACCTTTGGCGTTTAACACCTCAAAGATCTCATCCTCTGTATTCAAATTAAAATCACCTGGAATAGTATTCTTCATTGCCGAAGCAGTCAATGAGAAATCAAGACACTTCTGAGGATCATCCTTCCAATGGGTGATGCTATGCAAGAAAGCTGCGCAGAAGGCATCTCCTACACCCATTGGGTCTACAATCGGAAGAATGTCGTAGATGCGTGTGGTATAAAGCTTTCCATGGAAATAGAGCATTCCACTTAACGTGTGGTGACTAGAGGCTATCTGATTGCGAACTGCCATCAGGAATACCTTTGCCTTTGGATACATCTTCTGTACTTTCTCGAAATACTGACGATAAGCCTCAACATCAATCTCATAGTCTGCATCCATTGCCTTGAATGGAATGGCAGGAATACCACTAATCACTTCAAACTCATTCTGATCACCAAAGATGATATCAGCCTGCTGAGAGAACTGACGAAGTACATCGGCTGGTTCTGCACCATAGCCCCAAAGATTCTTTCGATAGTTTACATCAAAAGATACAGGAACTCCCGCATTTCTTGCTTCCTTTATCGACTCCCAAGTTGCCCAATAGGCACTCTGGCTCACTGCGGCACTAATGCCGGAAGTGTGATAAAGAGCAGCATTTGAGAAAACCTTCTTCCAATCGATCATTCCTGATGTAATGTTATAGAAAGAAGAATCCTGACGGTCGTATACAACACTCGAATTACGCATTGCAGCAGCTTCTTCGAAATAATAGCTACCCAAACGCGGACCACCATAGATAAAACTATTGGTATTCACTCCGTAGGTGCGCATTTTCAAACTCACCGCCTGTCCCATCAAATTATCAGGAACTCGGGTGATGTACTGAACATTATCACCTAGCGTAGAAAGGGATACAGCTACGTTGGCCTCTGAGCCACCGAAGAACTCAACAAAATCTCCAGCCTGAATCAAGCGCTTTCTGCTATGCTTGGAAAGACGAAGGAGTATTTCGCCAAAAGTAACAATTTTGTTTTTCATTCTTGTTTTGTTTTAGTTTCGATAGTTTGTTTGTTTTGAGACAGAGGGTTGGTTACTTCTGTCGATTGTATAGTTTGTTTTAAGTGCTTGTGTGTGTAAATCTCTCTTTATGGAGTAAGGGAAGGTTGTCTGTTAGCAAACAACCTTCCCTTCGAGAAGGTTCTATGAACCTATGTATTAGTCTTTGATTTCCTTGCCCTCTACCAAAGCCTTGGTATCACGAGCAATTACAATCTCTTCATCAGTTGGAATAACAGCAACCTTTACCTTGCTGTCTGCTGTTGAGATAACAGCCTCATCACCGTGAATTGTCTGGTTCTTCTCTGCATCAACCTTAACGCCGAGGAACTCAAGACCCTCTGTAGAGAGGAAGCGGATGTCAGCCTGATTCTCACCTACACCTGCAGTGAAGATGATAGCATCAACACCACCCATAGCAGCTGCATAAGCGCCGATGTACTTCTTGATGCGGTATGTATACATCTTGATAGCAAGCTTAGCACGCTCGTTGCCTTCCTGTGCTGCATTGAATACATCACGCATATCGCTAGATACGCCACTGATACCGAGAAGACCACTCTCCTTATTCAGATAATCAGCCATCTCCTGAGGCTTCTTACCCAACTTATCCATCAAGTAAGTTACAGCAGAAGGATCGATATCACCACAACGAGAACCCATCATGACACCTGCCAATGGAGTAAGACCCATTGAAGTATCCATGATCTTGCCATTTACAACAGCACCAACAGAAGCACCATTACCGATGTGGCAAGTGATGATCTTTGAGTTGTTTGCATCGAGGTTCAAGTATTCGATAGCACGCTTGCTTACATAGCGATGAGAGGTTCCGTGGAAACCATAACGGCGAACATGATACTTCTCATAGTTCTCGTAAGGTACTGCATAAAGGTATGCATAATCAGGCATTGTGCTATGGAAAGCATTATCGAAAACTGTAACCTGTGGAGTTGTAGGCATCAAAGCATCAACAGCACGAAGACCCTTCAGGTGACCTGCATTGTGAACAGGAGCGAGGTCGCAAAGACTCTCGATACCATCCTCAACTTCCTTAGTTACGAGGCAGCTCTTCTCGAAGAGGTCGCCACCCTGCACGATACGGTGACCAACAGCATCGATTTCATCAAGGCTCTTGATAGCACCAATCTCCTTGTCGAGCAAGCACTCGAATACCAAAGCAACACCTTCCTTGTGTGTAGGGAGAGCACGCTCGATAATCTTGTTCTCGCCATTGGCAAGCTTTACTTTGATGAAAGAGCCATCAATACCGATACGCTCTACACCACCCTGTGCCAATACAGACTCATCGTCCATATTGTACAACTTATATTTAATAGATGAACTTCCGCAGTTCAGAACTAATATATTCATTTGTCAATTAGAAATTTGAAATTAGAAATTAGTAATTGGAAATTGCCTTTTCAAAAGTAATCATAATTACTAATTTCTAATTATTCATTATTAATTATTTCTTAGCATCCTGTGCCTGGCAAGAAGTGATGGCGATCATATAATAGATGTCATCTACTGAGCAGCCACGGCTGAGGTCATTAACTGGACGAGCGATACCCTGGAGGATAGGACCAATAGCGATAGCACCACCCAAGCGCTGAACGAGCTTGTAACCGATGTTACCAACCTCGAGGTTTGGTGCGATCAATACGTTTGCCTTACCAGCGATCTCACTACCTGGAGCCTTCTTTGCGCCAACACTTGGTACAAGAGCAGCATCAGCCTGAAGCTCACCATCAACCTTAAGGTCAGGGAAGTTCTCCTTAGCCAACTTTGTAGCCTCTACCACCTTGTCGATGATATAAACACTCTTGCCAGTCTCCTTGTCCTTAGCGTCCTTTGCAGAACCCTTAGTAGAGAAGCTCAACATAGCAACACGAGGTTCCTCGATACCTGCAACACTCTTAGCTGTCTGTGCTGTAGTGTAAGCAATCTGAGAAAGCTGATCAGCTGTTGGGTTTGGAGTTACAGCAACATCACCCATAACAACAACACCATCATTACCGAATTCCTTCTGGTTAGTAATGAGCAACATAGCACCACTTACGCAAGAGATGCCAGGAGCACACTTGATGATCTGAAGAGCTGGACGGAGAGTATCACCTGTAGTAGAAAGTGCACCAGAAATCTGGCCATCAGCACCCTCTGTCTTGATGATCATACAGCCGAGGTAGAGGTTGTCCTTAGTAACAAGCTCACGAGCCTGATCTACAGTCATACCCTTCTTCTTACGAAGTTCTGCGAGTAATTCAGCATACTCCTCAGTCTTAGGGTTGTTGAGAGGATCTACGATTGTAGCCTTATCAATATTCTTGAGTCCCCACTGAGCAGCGAGATTCTTGATATTGTCTGGGTTACCAATGAGAATAAGTTCTGCAAGGTCGTCACCGAGGGCCTTATCAGCAGCTTTTAATGTACGCTCCTCTTCAGCTTCTGGGAGCACGATGCGCTGCTTGTTTGCTTTTGCACGCGCAACAATTTGCTGTAATAAATCCATAGTTAATTGTTATATTTAAATATATTATTTTTCTGTTATACCGTAGTTTGCTATTTCGTGATTGCAAAATTAACACTTTTCCACGAGAATCTCCCGACTTATCGAAGAAATTTTGCTAAAACGTTTACGTCAACGCGACTTATCAGCACTACCTGAAGTTTTATATCATTTCCTTGGTCAGGATACTCTCCAGTTCCTCGGCTGAAAGTCGAAGATGGAATTCTCCCTTGATAGCGATAGAGATACGGCCTGTCTCCTCGGAAACTACAATGGCAATGGCATCACTATTCTGAGAAATACCCATTGCGGCACGATGTCGGAGTCCGAGTTCTTTTGGAATATCAAGATTATGACTTACAGGCAAAATACAGCCAGCAGCCTCTATTCGCTTACGTGAAATCACCATAGCGCCATCATGAAGTGGGGAGTTCTTAAAGAAGATATTCTCGATTAGGCGCTGGTTGATTCGTGCATCTATGCTCTCACCCGTATCAACGATATCTTTCAGTGGTACTGCTCTTTCCACAACAATCAGAGCACCCACGAATTTCTTGCTCATCGACATACACGCCATTACGATAGGCATAATGGTTTCCTTATCCACTTCCTTTATGTCGGATTTATTGGAGGAATGGAAGAACATTACTAATCGCCGGAATCCTTTCTGGGTTCCGAGTTCATAGAGGAACTTTCGGATATCTTCCTGAAAGATGACTATCAAGGCGATAACTCCCACACTCACCAGTTTGTCGAGGATTGAGCCTAGAAGGCGCATCTCCAGCACCTGACTTACGAAAAGCCAGATGAGTACAAACACCATAATACCGATGAAGACATTCAACGAACGGCTCTCTTTCATCAATCGATAGATGTAGTAGAGCATCAGTGCTACCAGCAGAATGTCGATGATATCCTTTATTCCAAAATCGAATGGCATTGTTCTATATGCTTAGTTCATAATTCTATATCAAGCCCGAAGGGTCATCTGTGTGATCTTCACTGCCTCGGCAGCGGCTTTCACATCATGTACTCTCAGGATATTGGCACCCTTCATCAAGGCGATGGTATCTACCACGGTTGTTCCATTCAGTGCCTCGTCGGCATTGATGTCCAATAGCTTCCAGATCATGCGCTTACGGGATACACCCACCAGCAGTGGCAGGTCGAGCACCTGCAATTTCTCCATATCATTCAGCAACTGATAGTTCTCCTCTATCGACTTTCCAAATCCGAAACCAGGATCGAGGATGATGTCCTTTGCACCAAGGTCGCGCAACTGCTGTACTTCCTTTGAGAAATTGATGAGCATATCGTGGAGATTTGCCTGCACCGACATTAATATATAAGGTACTTTCAGTTTTCCCATCATCTGGAAGATTGCCGGATATTCTCCTTCCTCCTTCTCGAGAGGAGTATCTACAATTCCGGTTATACCACCTTCCGATACGTCATTGATAATATCTGCACCAAATTCCTCAACAACCATCTGGGCTACTTCCGGACGATAAGTGTCGACAGAGATAACCGCATCAGGCTGCTCTCGCTTCACTATCGGAAGGGCCTTGCGCAATCTGCTCATCTCCTCCTCTACAGAAACCTCATCGGCTCCCGGACGGGTTGAGAAGGCGCCAACATCAATAATGGAGCCGCCTTCGGCGATAATCTGATTGGCACGCTCGGCAATCTCCCTTTCGGATTGCTTGCGACTACCTGCGAAAAAGCTGTCAGGAGTGACATTTAGGATACCCATCACCTGTGGAGTGCCAAGCTGCAACAGGCGACCATGTACATTAATAGTATATTCGATACATTTATTCATACTCTGCAAAATTAGTAATATTATTTTGAATAAGTAGTTTCATTTTGAGAAAATTACAGTAACTTTGCAGAAAATTAATCTGTGAATATGGATATTTCAGAATTCTATAAAATCTATCAGGAACACCCTGTCGTTACTACCGACAGCAGGAACTGTCCTGAAGGGAGTATTTTCATTGCCCTGAAAGGTGCCTCTTTCGACGGAAACAAGTTTGCCGAGGCCGCACTTGAGAAGGGTTGCGCCTATGCAGTAGTGGATGAGAAGGAGTATTGCAAGGAGGGTGATGAGCGCTTTATTCTTGTGGAAGATTGTTTGACAACTTTCAAGGAACTTGCGCGAGAGCATCGTCGCCAGTTCGACATTCCTGTCATCGGTATCACAGGTACGAATGGAAAAACTACTACGAAGGAACTCATCTCGGCCGTTCTTGCCGAGAAGTTCAATGTAATGCACACTGAGGGAAACTTCAACAATGATGTGGGTGTGCCTAAAACTCTGCTTCGTCTTGCTCCTGAGCATCAGATTGCTGTTGTCGAGATGGGTGCTAGTCATCCTGGCGACATCAAATGTTTGGTGGAATATGTCGAGCCAACTTGTGGTATGATTACCAATGTGGGGCGTGCGCACCTACAGGGCTTCGGAAGTTTCGAGGGCGTGAAGAAGACCAAAGGCGAACTCTACGATTTCCTCACTGGCCACAACGGTCTGCTATTCCTCAACGAGAGCAACCCAGACTTAGTGGAGATGGCTCAGCAGAGAGACTTCGAGCGTGTCATCACTTATGGCAAGGAGGGCGAGGCTAGCATCGACGGAAAGGTAATCAGTTGTGCTCCTTTCCTCAAGTTCGAATGGACCGACCTCACTTCGGATGACACTAAGGTGAAGACTTATGAGGTGGAGACTCATCTCATCGGCTCTTACAATATCGACAATATGCTGGCTGCTATCACTATCGGCTTGCACTTTGGAGTTTCACCTGAGCAGATCAACCATGCTTTGGAGAACTATATCCCTAGCAACAACCGCAGTCAGCTTACTGTAACTGCCAAGAACAAACTGGTGGTAGATGCTTATAATGCCAATCCATCGAGTATGGCTGCTGCCATCGAGAACTTCAAGGTGATGGATGTTGACAACAAGATGGCAATTCTCGGCGACATGCGTGAGTTGGGCGAGGCTTCTGACGAGGAACACCAGAAGGTGGTTGACAAGCTGAAAGAATATGGTCTCACCAACATCTGGCTTGTGGGCGAGGAATTCGGCAAGACCAACACCGATTTCCGCAAGTTCAACAATGTGGAAGAGGTGAAGGCTGAAATCGCCAAGGTACAGCCTGAGGGATGCTATATTCTCATCAAGGGAAGCAACGGTATCAAACTCTTCGAATTGCCAGAGTTACTCTAAAACCAATTATACCTATTATATATAAAGGCGGAGCTTCACTGAAATTCCGCCTTTTTTTGATTTACTATGAATTTAACAGAAGAACAAACCGAAAGATATTGCCGACATATCAAACTGAGGGAAGTCGGTGAGGAAGGTCAGAAAAAGATGCTCAACGCCAAGATACTCATCGTGGGTACTGGCGGTCTTGGATCGCCTGCAGCTCTTTATCTTGCTGCAGCTGGTATCGGGCATATCGGCATTGTTGATGCAGATGTTGCCGACTTGAGCAATCTACAACGACAGATTATTCACTCCACAAATGACATTGGCCGTCCAAAGGTGGAGAGTGCCAAGGAGAAAATGCTTGCCATCAATCCTTCCATCGAGATTACCACCTATCAGGAATTCCTTTCATCCGACAACGCTCAAGACATCATCGCACCTTGGGATTTCATTATTGATGCAACAGACAACTTTACTGCAAAGTATCTCATCAATGATACCTGCGTGAAACTCGGCAAGGCATTCTCTCATGGAAGCATCCTTAGATTTAATGGGCAGACCTTTACGCATATTCCAGGTAGTGCCTGTTATCGTTGCTTATTCAAGGAGCCTCCTCCAGAGGGAACTGTTCCCAACAGCAAGCAGGCTGGTATTTTAGGTTCTGTAGCTGGAATGTTAGGCACAATACAAGCAACCGAGGCTTTAAAATATGTATTGGGAATTGGAGAGTTGCTCACCAACCGTCTGCTCACCTTCGATGCACTCACGATGGAGCAAAACATCTTCAAAATAAAGAATCGTAGTGATTGTCCAATATGTGGAGTTTCCTCTCTTAACAAATAGGAAAAACATTTTTTCAAAAAAATATTTTATCCTTCATATCATTTATAACTAACTGGTGCATAGCGATTTCCTATGAAGGAAGATTTTATCGTTTCTAGAAACATGTTGTTTTAGTGCAATAGCTTTCTTATTTAATAATGATATAAGCATCATGAAAAGAAACAAAGAAGAAAATCAATAAGATATCGCTCTATCTGAACATATAGAATTTTTACCTTCATAAGAACTCGCTATATTTCAGATAGTTACAATTGATATGAAGGATAAAATATTTTTTTGAAAAAATGTTTTTATCTTTTATATTTACAAAAACAAGTTTACCATACTATTTCTACCCCGCTCGCTGGGATTGCTCTCCCCGTTTACATAGAATAATGAAACATTTCATCTTTTGCTGATAATTTACCTGCAAGATACTTGCTTGCTCGTGGCATACCATCTTTTTGATTTCCCCACAAGTGAGGGAGAAATGCTGAACAATAGTTTCTTGCTCTATTATGCAACAAACTCATTCCAACACCAAACGCTCACAACTATAGAGTATTCTATCTAATTAAGTATGTCTCGACTTTTTATCAAGTAGTCTTTGTCATCCGATTAAGTCGATTTACTTTACAATTAAGCCGTTCTTGCAAGTCAATTAAGCACATCTTGCATGTCAATTAGGCCGTTCTTGATGGAGTATTAAGTCGTTTTAATTATTGAGAAAGCATTTTGTTTGCCAATTAAGAACTTCTTACTTTTCAATTAAAACCATTCTTGCTTATCAAGAAACCCATAAATGCTTTTCAATTAATCCTTCTTGCCTTTCAATTAAGTCTTTCTTGATCATGAATTCAGCACTAAATATAAACAGTAAAAATCTAAGGCATAGATGAATTTTGTAAATGGGCCATTTACGGACCCTAAACAGTACATTTAGAAGACCTAAATGGTGCATTTAGACAAAAACAAAAAAGCTTCTCAAAATTGAGAAGCTTTCTTGTGGTACCTCTTGGAGTTGAACCAAGGACACATGGATTTTCAGTCCATTGCTCTACCACCTGAGCTAAGGTACCATTCGTTTTTGAATTGCGAGTGCAAAGGTAGCACTATTTTTTGAATTGAACAAATATTTTAGCACTTTTCTTTCGAGAAATTATCATTTTACAAATAAAAGCCGTATCTTTGCACTCATAAATCGGGATTTAGCGCAGTTGGTAGCGCACTACGTTCGGGACGTAGGGGTCGGGCGTTCGAATCGCCTAATCCCGACCTTAAGCTATGCTGATTGGTTGTTTACTCAACTAACCAGCATTTTTTATTTCCCCTAAATAGAGCAAAAGTTATCTGCTAAATCAACTTTAGCATAAACCTCTTAAAAGAGAACGTTACAAACGTAATTCTAACTATTCCCATATTAGCTCGAAAAGACAAGAACCCTGTCGGCATTATCAAGTTTAGATAAACGAAAAAGATAAGTTTCAATCATCAGAAATGGAAGTTTATATAATATCAAACGACCGTTTCATATTATATTAAACGACCGTTTCACATAATGTCAAACGATCGTTTCATGTAATGTCAAACGGTCGTTTAACATTATTCATCAAAGCAATATTAAAAGTATAATAGCCTTTATAAAACTTGCCTTTATGCCTATATGTCTAAAAAATACCTTATATCTAAAAATTGTCTTTAACTAAAATGTCTATCCATCAAAAACAAACATAAGGAGAAAGTTTTTCTATTTCGGCCGGTGGGAAATCCTTAAGAAGGCGAAGATCATTCAAACTCTTTAGAGGACCTTTCAATCTTCGGTAATCACAAATTTCCCTGGCTTGATAAAAGTTGATATAAGGATGCTTTCGAAGCTGATTCAAATTCAGCTGATTCACATTTAACCTATGAATCTCCGATGAGTTTACCTTAACATAGTCAAGAGCCGAAGAAGGAACACCATCTATTTCCAGGAGCTGATTGGCATTCGCAAAACCACCCAAACGCTCACGATAGCGAACAATCGCTTTAGCATAGCCGATTCCGATGCCAGGAATCTTCTTTAGTTGGGTAGTATCTGCCGAATTAACCGAGATACGCTCCCCCATCTTCAACTTCTGAGAATAGTTATAAACTGCATGGTTCGAGCGAGAACTATCCAATGAATTCGAGTAAGAAGAACGGGAACTGCCATAAAAATCCGAAGCGGGACGATAATCATCCGAAAAACGAATATAGGGTGCAAGCATCTCATATTGTTTTTTGGAAAGACCGAATAAACGGGCAAAATCTTCGGGCTGACGATAAACACCTCCCTTAGCCCTATAGCGATAAATGCTTCTTACCTGGAAAGGAGCCAATCCCAATCGAAGTAGTTGGGTACTGTCTGCAGTATTCGGATCAAAAGGAAAGAGTTCAACCTTCTTAGCATCTACTTGATAATACTGTTCATTGGCATTACGAGAAGAAGAGGAACCTGGAAGCTGAGACGATGATGAATCTACCGATGAAATCGATGTTTTATCAAATTGATTTCCCGTAACAAAGACCAGAACTAAGGCTATCACCGCCAAACATAAAAGAACTAGGACAGCCTTTCTATCGCTCTTTTGCAAATAAAAGAATTTCCTAAAAAACATTTCGCATTAACTTATTTACTATTCTTGCAAAAGTAATAAATTAATGCGACAACTCAAAATTTCAACACGCCTATCTGACGCAAAAAAACGATCGCAATACAAACAGGACAAATGAATCGGATTGCAAAGAGCCATACTTCATAGAAGGTACCCTTGATGGTGCCCCAATTTGTGAACTCATCGCGAGAAACATCCTTCGGAATAAACCATCCCAACATAATGCAGGTAAAGAAAGAACCCAAAGGAAGCAGGATGTTCGAAGTGAGATAATCACAACAATCCAGGAAGTTTTTATCTCCGATGAAATGGGACAATCCATCGGATGCACCCTGACTCAGAGAACAAAATATTCCGATTACAATACAAACTGTTGTTTCTATCCAGGCACCCTTCGAGCGGGAGATATGAAACTCTTCATAGAAGAAGGCCGTACCAATCTCGTGCATGGATATCGTAGAGGTAAGTGCTGCCAATGAGAGGAGGGCATAGAATAGAATACCTATAACATAACCCAAAGCAGGCACACCTCCAAAGGCTTGCTGGAATACATTTGGCAAGGTAATGAAGATCAAAGCTGGGCCACTATCAGGACTTACCCCAACAGAGAACGCTGCAGGAAAGATCATCAAGCCTGCAAGAATCGCTATCAAAGTATCGATGAAAGCGATTTGAATTGCAGATTTAGCCAAGTTCGTCTGTCTGCTGAAGTAGCTTGCATAAGTACAGAGGCAAGCAGTTCCCAAACTCAGAGAGAAGAAGCCTTGTCCTAAAGCATCCAGCATAATGCTAGTATCTATCTTCGAGAAATCTGGATGGAACAGGAAAGTTATACCCTTTGATGCACCCTCCAAACTACAGGAAGCAATCACTATTACTATCAATAGTACAAACAATGTAGGCATCAAGATATTCGAGGCCTTCTCAATGCCATTTCTCACGCCCTTAGTAACCACAAAATGCGTAAGCAGTATGAAGATAGCAGTACAAATCAACGGTTTTATCGGGTCTGAGGAGAAACTTTTGAAGTAGCTGAGTACATAATCAGCATTGCCATCCAACTGACCTACAATAGAAGCATAGAGATAATTCAGGCACCAGCCAGCTATTACTGCATAGAAACCAAGGATAACCATTGAGGCAAAAATGCCCATATATCCGAGAATTTTCCATGAGCCCCTGCCAGAAATATTCTGATAGGCACGAACTGCGTTTGCTGAGGAATGACGACCAATGATAAATTCAGCTATCATTCCTGGAATACCTAAAAGCAGTACACACACGAAATAAAGAAGGATAAAGGCAGCACCTCCATCCTGTCCCGTCATCGTAGGAAAACGCCAAATATTGCCCAATCCAACGGCAGAACCTGCCGTTGCAAGGATTACTCCTATCTTAGTACCAAAATTTCCTCTTGATTCATTCATCTTATAAAATTCCTAACTTCTTGAAAACGCCCAACTGATTCAGGAAAATAATCAAAATTAGCAATGGGCAGATAAATCGAATGGCAAACAAGTAGATATTGAAGAACTTGCCACTCAAGGTTCCCCAATTCGTCACTTCATCTTTCACTATATTCTTTGGAACATACCACCCCAAGAACAAGCACATAAGCATACCGGCCAATGGAAGCATAATCTGACCTGTAACGAAATCAAACAAATCAAACAAATCCATTCCAAAGACAGAAAGATGATCAGGCCGACCAATAGAATAAGAACAAAGTGTCCCAATCACACAACAGGAAATCGTGACAATCCATGCTCCCTTAGTACGACTGATGTGAAATTCCTCATATATAAATGCTGTATTCACCTCATGAAGAGAAATCAGGGAGGTAAGAGCAGCCAGCGATAAAAGCATATAAAATGCCAAAGAAACTATCCATCCTACCATCGGCATACTTGCAAATGCCTGGTTAAACACATTCGGTAAGGTGATGAAAATCAAAGAAGGACCACTATCAGGATTAATGCCTACCGAAAAGGCAGCAGGGAATATCATCATTCCGGCCAAAACAGCTACCAACGTATCAATAACACCTATCTGTAAGGCACTTGAGGTAATATTTGTCTGTCGGCTGAAATAGCTGGCATAAGTACAAAGACAGCCCATGGCTATACTCAAGGAATAAAAGGATTGTCCCAAGGCACCCAAAAGGACATCACCACTCATCTTCGAGAAATCAGGCTTGAACAAGAATTCCAATCCCTTACCTGCATTTGGAAGCATACAAGAACATCCCACAACAATAAGCAGCAATATAAACAAGGTTGGCATTAATGCCTTTGAGGCTTTCTCAATGCCATTTCTCACACCATGGACAATCACAAAGTGGGTAACCAAAAAGATGAGAGCTGTCCAGAATATTGGTTTCACAGGATTATGAGAGAACTCCTTGAAGTAATTCAAAACATAAGTAGGATCGCCCTTGAGTTCACCAGCTATTGATGCATAGACATAATTAAGACACCAGCCAGAAACGACTGCATAATATCCTGTAATGAGATAGCCTGTAAGGACCTCAAGATAGCCAACCAATTTCCAGGCTGTACCATTCGATAGTTTGCTATATGCCCTAGCTGTATTGGATGCACCGTGCCTACCGATAATGAATTCGCTCATCATGCAAGGAATGCCCAGCATAATAACACATGCCATATAAAGAAGGATGAAAACAGCTCCACCATTTTCACCTGCCATATAAGGGAAACGCCAAATGTTACCCAATCCTACCGCAGAACCTGCAGTAGCCAGGATTACACCCAACTTACTTCCAAAACTACCTCTATCCGTTTGTGACATAATCTCTCAAATAAATCTTTTTCTTATATTTCAGATGCAAAATTACAAAATATTTTGTACTTTTGCATAAAAATTGAAAGCAAAAGTGAGTAAAACGTATCATTTATTAAGAAACTATATCTTTTCAGCATTAGTTATCATAACAATCTGGATTCTCTGCTTTATAGATATTCCCGAAACTCCATTAAGTAAGTTCAGTTTAATCGACAAGTGGACGCACTTTGCCATGTATGGAGGCTTATGTTCCGTAATTTGGATGGAATATCTATATAGCCATCGCAAGGACACCTCCATTTCTTCTCTGAAGAAAGACATGTTTTTATGGGGTTTCCTAATGCCTTTTCTTATGGGCGGCCTAATTGAAATTCTTCAGGCCAATTGTACTAACGGAAGACGAAGTGGCGACTGGCTGGATTTCTTAGCAGATGGCATAGGCGTACTTATCGGCCAGATTATCGGTATTCTTCTGGCAAGGTTTCTCTCCAGAGGCAAAAAGGATAACTAAGAAGATGAGAATTATAGAATCGCTTATCACCTGTGACTTCATCACCGATGAAATCGGGCTTTTCAAATGATTCATTCTCATTTCCAAGTTCTACTTCCGCCATAACAAGTCCCTCGTTCTTTCCATAGAATTCATCGACTTCAAAGGTATGATTGCCGCTTTTCACCAGATAGCGACGCTTATCAATCACCCCTCCCTTACAGAGTTCAAGTAGATGTTCGGCCTCATCCAAAGAGATTTCCTTTTCAAATTCATATCTTGCAATGCCATTCCAGGAATGGCTCTTTATCGTAAGATAAGCCTTTTCATCGCGAACTCGAATTCGAACAGTGGCACCATCAGCAGGAATATATCCTTGCTTTATATGACTACTTGAAAAGGCGACACGTTTGAACGCATCGCCTTTTCTTACTAAAAACTTTCTTTCTATTTCTAATCCACTCATTTTTACACCATTGCAGTTGACAAGATCGCGTAAATAATACCAAGAGCTACCAAAGTTCCGAATATCCACGCAATGACTTTATTGCCTTTTTTCTCCTGCTCCTTGTCATAAGCAGCATGTTTTGCTTTTCTAAATTCTTTGTTACTACTCATAATATTATCTATTTAGGTTATTAATAAAATATTTATTCTGCGTTTTCTGCATCCTGAGCGGCAAATTCCATCAGATAAGACTTGATGAAATCGTCGATTTTACCGTCCATAACACCATCTACATCTGATGTCTGATAACCTGTACGATGATCTTTTACACGGCGATCGTCAAACACGTAACTACGGATCTGACTACCCCATTCGATCTTTTTCTTTCCAGCCTCAATCTTAGCTTGCTCAGCCTGCTTCTTCTTCAAAGCACGGTCATACAACTGAGATTTCAAGAGCAACATTGCTTTCGCACGGTTCTTTGGCTGATCTCGAGTTTCGGTGTTTTCAATAAGGATTTCCTCCTTTTCACCAGTATCAGGATCCTCGTACTGATAACGAAGACGAACACCAGATTCCACCTTATTCACATTCTGACCACCAGCTCCAGAACTTCGGAAAGTATCCCAACTCACCTTAGCAGGATCAACATATACTTCAATAGTATCGTCAACTAATGGAGTAACGAAGACAGAAGCGAAACTAGTCATACGCTTACCTTGAGCATTATATGGAGAAACACGCACCAGACGATGAACGCCATTTTCTGACTTCAAGAATCCGAAAGCATATTCACCACCTTCAATGGTCATCTCGACAGACTTGATACCAGCCTCATCGCCTTCCTGGAGGTTAGTAATCTTCACATTATATCCATGAGCCTCACACCAACGCATATACATACGCATCAACATAGAAGCCCAATCCTGACTTTCAGTACCTCCAGCACCAGAGTTGATTTTGAGAACAGCATCCATGCTATCCTCTTCCTGACGAAGCATATTCATAAGTTCCAATTCCTCAATCGCCTTGATTGCCTTGGAATAATCTTCGTCAACCTCCTCCTCGGTTACCATATCATCCTTATAGAAATCAAAAGCCAACTGAAGTTCATCTGCAAATTCTCTGATTTCCTTATAGCCATTCAGCCATTTCTCAATACCCTTTACCTTCTTCATCTGAGCCTCGGCCCTCTTCGGGTCATCCCAGAAGTCAGGAGCCTGTGTACGAAGTTGCTCCTCTTCAAATTCCACCTTTTTCTGGTCGATGTTAAGATAATGATGAAGCGCAGCTGTGCGATCCATCACATCTTTTAATTGATCGGATGTTATCATTACTAATATCTATTATTATGAGGATTATTCCTCATACATTGCTTCAATCTGTTCTTTATAATTTTTATTGATTACAGGACGGCGCATCTTGAGCGTATTGGTCAATTCTCCCGATTCCATCGAGAAATGATGAGAAAGAAGAGTTATGCGCTTAATTTGCTCATAGTGAGCCAATCCCTGCTGTAGTGTATTGATACGCTCTATCATCATCTCCTGAATCTTTGGATTTGCGCAAAGATCCTCGCGAGTATCGAAGGCTACATTATGCTCTCTTGCCCATTCCTCTACCATACGGAATTCAGGAACAACCAAAGCAGAAACGAACTTTCGCTGGTCTGCGATTACTGCTACCTGATCAATATACTTATCAACAAGCAACAAAGATTCAATCTGCTGAGGAGCAATATACTTGCCATTCGAGGTCTTGAATAAATCCTTAATACGTTCCTTCAAGAATAACTCGCCATCCTTCAGATAACCGGCATCACCAGTATGGAAGAATCCTTCCTCATCAAAAGCTGTAGCATTAATGGAATCACGATGGAAATAACCTCGTGTAATAGTAGGACCTTTCAGCAAGACTTCATCGTTCTCACCTATCTTTATCTGAATACCATTGATTGGCCTTCCTACTGAACCTACAGTAAATGGCTTATCTTCATGATCACAGGAAACAGTAGCCAAACTTTCGGTCAATCCATAACCCACAAGCATATTAATACCGATGGAATGGATAAAATCTTCAACTTCAGGTGAAACATAAGCACCTGCAGTTGGGAAGATATGAGGATGATCCAAGCCTAGTTGTTGACGAACCAAACTCAAGATGGTCTTATTCACCAAACGATATTTCAACTCCAAAGCCAAAGGTACACGCTTTCCGAGACTCTTGTATTCTATATTACGTTTATGGCCAATAGCCAATGCGTTCCTGAACAACTTCTGCTGGAAAGCACTAGAATCCTCTATCTTTGCCTTAACAGCAATATAAACTTTTTCCCAGAAGCGAGGAACACTACTCATACAAGTAGGATGTGTTTCACGCATACTTTCCTGAATATCCCGAGGATTTGTATTTATGATAAGTTCTGCACCTACTGTCAAGCTGAGATAAGCCCATCCTCTTTCAAAAATATGAGTGAAAGGAAGGAAATCGATAACACGATCATTCTCATTTACAGGTACGCACTCAGCATTAGCTTTCATAGCAGCAGCATACTGACCGTAAGTTAATTGGACACCCTTACTGTCACCTGTTGTTCCACTTGTATAGAGGATATTGCATAAATCCTCATCATTAGCTTCTTGATAAAGTTTTTCAACTTCAGACTGTCGTGGGAAATTCTCGCCTAACTTCAAGAAGTCACTAAAATATAATGCATTAGGATCGTGGGTACTAATTCTCACACTTTGATCGAAAACAATGATACGCTCCAAAGAAGGACAAAGTGCAAAAATGCGATGAGCCTTATCGTATTGCTCTTGTTCACCAACGAACAAGAACCTAACTTGAGCATCGTTGACCATATACTGAATTTGCTGCTCACTACTTGTAGCATAAAATGGAATAGAAACCACCCTTACACCATAAGCACCAAAATCGGTATAAAGATACTGAACACAATTCTGAGAAAAGACTGCAATGTTCTCCTGAGGTTTAGCACCTATATTAAGCAAGGCATTGCTAACCTGTTTTACCCTTAATGAAAACTGATTCCAAGAAACGGTCTTCCACTTTTCACCTCCAAAGGTCTTGAATGTAAGTGCGGCCTTATCGCCGTACTTCTTGGCCTGCTGGTGAATCAGTACTGAAAGATGGCATTTCGTCTGCATAAGCAATTGATTAATTATTTATGCAAAGATAGTAGAAATAAAGAAGAAAACAAAATTTTTTCTTATCTTTGTGCTCGATATGACAAAGAAAGATTTACTTGACGACGCTGTCGACTTATTAAAACAACTCATTTCAACACCCTCTATCAGTAGAAATGAGAAAGATGCGGCTGATATTATGGAGGCACGCATCCGGAAGTATGGCTTCATTCCCCAAAGAGAAGCCAACAATGTATGGATTATTGATCCAAACTTTGACAAGAATAAACCGACTTTATTACTCAATGCTCATATTGATACTGTGAAACCGGCTTCCTCTTATACAAGAGATCCTTTCATCCCTTCAATTGAAGGAGATATTCTATATGGACTGGGAAGTAATGATTGCGGAGGAGGTTTGGTTTCCCTGCTTCAGGTTTTCAGAATAATTACGATGAAATCGAAGAATTTTAACGTAATCTATCTAGCTTCTGCCGAAGAAGAAGTCTCAGGAAAGGATGGTATATCAAGAGCATTGCCTCTATTACCCAAAATAGACCTTGCCATCGTGGGAGAGCCAACAGGAATGCAACCTGCAGTTGCAGAGAAAGGTTTGATGGTTTTGGATATCATTGCCCATGGAAAGAGTGGACATGCAGCAAGAAATGAAGGAATCAATGCTATTTACGAGGCACTCGATGACTTTGTATGGATTAGAGATTACAAATTCAAGAAAGTGAGTGAGTTCCTCGGTCCTACAAAGATGACACTTACCGTAGTAAATGCAGGAACTCAACACAACGTCATTCCTGACAAAATAACCGGTCTCATCGACATTCGCACCAACGAATTCTATGACAACGAGGAAGTCTGCAAGTTTGTTCAGCAGCATTGTAAAAGTGAAATAAAGGCACATTCCTACAGATTGAAATCTTCTCGCATAGATCCAAATCACCCATTAATAAAGAAATGTGTAGAAATGGGAATGAAACCTTTCGGAAGTCCAACTTTAAGTGATCAAGCCTTGATGAATTTTCCATCTTTCAAACTTGGCCCAGGAGAATCCTCAAGATCTCATTCTGCCGATGAATTCATTAAAATAAGCGAAATCGAGCATGCGATTTCTACCTATCTAGAATTATTGGAGGGGGCTGAGATTTAACGTCCCAGCCACTCCTCTGGATTCAATTTTGTTGTTTCTCTTCTCAACTGGAACTGTAGGATATTATCAGCACCAACTGTTCCAACACCTTGTCCGGTAGTAACTTTCTGTCCACGATGAACAGCTACGTTCTTCAGGTTACAGTAAACCGAGATATAAGCACCATGGCGAACCATTACTACCCAAGTGCCCGCATATCCAAATACAGCAGTAACCTCGCCATCATAGATAGAACGAGCAGCTGCATTATTATGTCCCTTAATATTGATACCCTTATTATCGAGGGTAACTCCATTTAGACCATCCACATTATGCTGTCCAAAATGGGTAACAATTTTATAACTACCAGTAATAGGAATTGGCAATCTACCCTTATTAGCCTCAAATCCACCACTCATCATTCGGTCAACAGAACTCAAGGTTTCTGCCTCTTCTGCAGCTTTCTTTGCAGCAGCTATTTCCCGCTTATTACGTTCAGCTTCGGCTTTTTCCTTTCGCTCAGCCGCCTCACGAGCAGCCTTTGCCTCCAGGGCAGCCTGACGGGCTGCAGCTTCTCTTTCCTCTGCCATCTTAGCAGCAGCCAAAGCAGCCTTTTTCTTTTTAGATTCTTCAGCAGCTCTACGAGCTTCCTCTGCAGCCCTCTTAGCCTCCTCAGCCTCAGCTTTCATTTTCTGCTCACGCTCTTTGGCCTCGGCTACTCTTCTGGCATTTTCCTTTGCCTCAGCCTCTAAAGCAGCCTTTCTCTGGGCAAGTTCTGCAGCACGTCTTTGAGCAGCAGCAGCGGCAGCAGCCTTCTTCTTAGCCTCAGCAGCAGCTCTGGCCCTTGCCTTTGCCACTTCCTGAGCAACCAAACGGTCAATCTGAGCATTCAAGGCAGCATTTTTTTTCTGCTGTTCATCGATAATAGACTGGATAGTTTTCTGCTGACCCTGAAGTGTCTTTACAACTTCCTGCTGTTCAACTTTCTTGCCTTCCAGTTCTGTTTTTTCTTTCTCGCCCTTGGCAAGAAGATTATTTTTATTACCCTTTACATGCTCAAGTTCCTTATGTTTATCCTTCACCTGAGTTTGTTTTGCCATAACAGCCTCACCCTGAGCCTTCTGATAAGCAGCATACTGGCGAACGAATCTGAGTCGTCGGTACATCTGAGCAAAGCTATTGGCACTAAAAATGAACATCAACTTATCCTGAACAGAATGATGGCGATACATGTATCGCATAGACTTGATGTATTTTTGTCTTCTATCAGCAAGTTGTTGTTCCAATGTCTTCAACTGTGCCTTCAAGATCTCAATATTGTTCTCAATATGTGTAATATCATTGGTGATACCATTGATATTCTTCTGACGCATCTCTATTTCACCATTAATCGTCATCAGATTCTTCAAGCGCTCCTGAACATCCGACTGATTCTTACGAAGAGCTTCTTGCTGTTCCTTTATCTTCTTTTGAATAGAGGCGCGCTGTCCTTGCAATCCACGAATACTTGCATTAGAATAGGTTGCTGTTTTACTCGATGAATTGTTCTTTGTCGAATTACTTTTAGCTGAAGATTTCTTCGAAGAATTTTTCGAAGTCGTTTTCGACGTAGTTTGCGTCTTGCTGCTATTTTTCTTCTGAGCATAAGGACTCAGAGAAAAGAGCAATGCAATTATTATAAATAGAAGTTTTCTCATTTAAAGACTTGAAATTTTGCTAAGTAATTCTTCTGGGGTTACCTGCTTATAATTACTAGGGACATTGGTTTTCACATCCCAATTATCCTTTGTTTTCACTTCATCCATCTCCATGTTGAGTTTCATAACCTGCCTTTTCTTGGAGATTGAAGTTACAAAAGTAACATTCTGAGTACCAGGGAATTGTTTTACACCAACCGACTGAAAATCGGAATACAACAAATCAACAGAAGAAGTACCATCCTTAGCACTCTTATAAGAAACATTTGCTGCATTAATCTTTCCAGAGTTTCTATCAGCCTTCCACAAGTAAGTCATTGCACCACTCTTATAACTAACAGGTACATCACCCTGCGCATTCAAATTTACAGTAAACTTTGTCAAGTCGGCATCGCTAATTTCCTTTTTGCCAGGAAGGAGTAATTGATTCCAGAACAAAGCCTGAAGAGAATAGAATGTTATACCTTGACTTTTCAAGAATGAGACTTGATTATATTCTGCCTTTGTGTACATCTTATGAATCTTATCAAGAATCAACACATATTCTGGAGTAAATTCCAATCTTGCCAACTCTGAGCCAAGAAATGGCATAAAGATCTGGATACGTATAATCTCATTCTTTCTCATATGCAGCGCACCTGGTACAGTAATATCCTTACCACCTCTCTGCATAGTCAAAGACATTTTACCTGTGATATTCTGAGAAAACACTCGGTTATCGAATATCTTCTGAAGGAAAGACAGACTCTTAGCATCAATAGCAGGAGCAGTCTTAGTTACAGTTGCAGGAGTTTGAGTTTGCGCTGTAGTTGTTTTTGCAGCTTCAGTCTGTTGCTTGCTATTATCTATAACAACCACCTTAGTCTTTTCTACTTCAGGCTTTAAAATAGGTTCCTGAACGATTGTCTTTTGAGTACCTCCACAAGAGGCCAATACAATCGGCATACATAATACTACTATTTTGAAGATTTTTCCTTTTTCCATTTCTTATTATATTCTTCGTCTGAAATATATTGTTTATTTGTTAATTTCCATTTAGTTGCCTCGAGTGTCGAATCAGCCTCAGAAGCCTGCTTCCAAAATTTCACAGCATCTTCTTTCAAATTATTCTTATAGTAGATATCACCCAAATGGTCATAAATGGTTGGACTTGGTGAAATTGTGTCCAAATTATCCTTTGCCTGATCGATGTAGATCTTTGCCTCGGAATAGCGCTCCTCCTGGAACAGAATCCAAGCATAAGTATCCAAGAAAGTAGCATTTTCCGGCTCAGCCTTTACTGTCTTATAGCTCATCTGCTCGGCCTTTGGAAGATTCTTCTTCTCAACACTCAGGTAGTAAGCATAGTTGTTGAGGACTGAGATATTATCATCCTTCCACTGCAGACAGCTATCATATGCAGCAAAGGCTTGATCAGCATAGCCCTTTGTATGCAGGATATCGCCCACCATTCCATAGAAATCAGATACCATATTGGCATCACTCTGCGAATTGATTCTGCTGATTCCTGTACGGAAAGAGTTCAAAGCCTGATCATCATCCTTCTTCTGGAAGTAAGCCATTCCCAAGAAGTAAAAATACATCATCTCATCAGGACTATACTGCAATGCACTGTTGCAGTTCTCAATGATCTCATCATATTTCTTTGCTTCCCAGAAAGATTGAAGAAGTTGCAATCGGGCCTGAGTATTCTCAGGTGAAATCTCCAATACCTGATTCAAGGCTCTGTTGATAGAATCCTGCGGAAGTTTCTTCATCAGCATATAAGCAACCTTCAGTTCTGCTATATCTGAATTTGTCTGAGGAATTGCCAACACCTGGTCAAACAACTTGATGATCTTTGTGGAATCACCTCCATCTGCCTCGTTCTTCTGAATTGCCTGATGGAGAAGAGTTGCTTTCGTAGAATTATCGGTCTTCTTATTCAAGAGAATCTTCACCATGAGCGACTTCGCCAAGGAATCCTGTCCCACAGACGAATAATAATCGTACAGAGATGATTGAACATTAGCATTCTCTGGCTCATCCTTAAGAGCTGAGAGGAAAAGTTTGTAGGCTTCCTTCTTTCTATCCTTTCCCAGGAGCCAGTTACCCAACATCAGGCGATAATTCACATCATTCGGATGCTTGTCGGTAAGCGACTTCAACTCTCGGTAAGCCGATTTCTTATCCTCCATCATCTCATAGACTCTCACTTTTGAAAGTGTGAGCTGCTCACTGCTTCCCTCAACGGTCTCTATACGGTTAATAGTAGAAATCATCTTAGGATAATCCTTCTGCATACGGTAAAGTTGAGCAAGAATCTCGAGCGCATCACTATTTTCAGGATTTTTTCGAGTAAGGGTTTCGTATTCCTCGATAGCTTTATCGTATTTCTGCGACTCAATATAGTAATGGGCCACACGCTCCAAATATGTATAATTATCAGGATTCAAGGCTGCAGCTTTCTTGAAATACTCCAATGCAATAGAGTCATTCTTCAACTGAGCATAATAGCTTGCCTGATTATAATACACCTCAGCAGCTTTTGGATTTATCTTTCGAGCATGTTCAAACAAGTCGAAAGCCTCTGCGTAATTACCTGCTGCCTGTTGGCGGGCTGCCTCCAGAAAGAAGTAATCATAACGCTTCTGATCGTTTGGAGAAAGGGTTGAGAATACGATGTTCGTTTTTGGCTCTGTTTTCTTCTTACCTGCATATGAAGGAAACACAGCTGTAGTGCCCAATAAGGCTATCAACCCTAAAACGGATATTTTGCTATAATTAAACTTCATCTTCTATTTTACACCAGTATGACCATAACCGCCCTCGCCTCGTTCTGTTTCATCGAGTTCTTCAACCTCCACAAAATCGCCTTGCTCATGACGTGCAATCACCATCTGAGCAATTCGCTCGCCATCATTGATGACAAAATTCTCTTTTGAGAAGTTAATGAGAAGCACCATTATCTCGCCTCTATAGTCGGCATCGATAGTACCAGGACTATTCAAAACTGTGATGCCATGCTTCAAAGCAAGGCCAGACCTTGGACGGATCTGAGCTTCAAAGCCCTCAGGAAGTGCCATATAAAGGCCTGTCGGAATAAGTCGACGCTCGAAAGGCTGAAGCGTAATTGCCTCCTCCAAATTTGCTCTCAAATCCATACCAGCACTCTGCGTTGTTGCATAAGCAGGAAGCTGCTGATGACCCTTATTGATGACTTTAATTTTGATCATACCTCTTTTATAATAATATTTTAAATGCAAAAATAATGATTTTCAAGCAGAAATTCATATTTTTCAATCGAAAAAGAAATAAATTATCGATTTTTTACATTACATTTGCCCTATGAATTGGAAACAGTTAATTTCAAACAAACGTTTGGGGCAGGAACACATGCATGCAGAAAGGCATGACGACCGCTCTGAATTCAAGCGCGACTACGACCGTCTTATCTACTCTGCACCTTTCCGAAGACTGCAGAACAAGACACAGGTATTTCCTCTTCCAGGAAGTATCTTTGTTCACAATCGTCTCACCCATAGTTTGGAGGTATCCAGCCTCGGACAATCGTTGGGAAATGATGTTTGCAAAAAGCTAAAGGAAATTCATCCAGAACTTGCCAATACTTTGTTCGAGGAAATCGGCACTATTGTGAGTGCGGCTTGTCTCGCCCATGATCTTGGCAACCCTCCTTTCGGACACTCTGGAGAGAAAGCCATACAGACTTTTTTCACTGAAGGCGAAGGGGCTTGTCTAAAAGGACAACTCTCACCAGAATTTTGGAATGACATCACTCATTTCGAAGGTAATGCCAATGCTTTCCGATTGCTTACCCATCAATTCATCGGAAGAAGAAATGGTGGTTTTGTAATGACTTATTCCATGTTGGCAAGCATTGTTAAATATCCATTTGCAAGTAGTATTGCAGGCAATCATGGCAAGTTTGGATTTTTCCAAAGCGAGCAGGAAGATTACAAGAAAATAGCCGATGAATTGGGAATTATTTGCAAATCCGATAACGGAGAGCCTCTTAAATATGCCCGACATCCATTGGTTTATCTCGTAGAGGCTGCCGATGACATTTGTTATGAGATTATGGACATCGAGGACTCGCATAAGCTAAAGATTCTTTCTTTCGAGAAAACCTCGAAACTACTGCTTGGCTTCTTCGACGAAAAGACCCAGAACCATATAAAGGAAAGAATTGAAGAGCAGGAAGTAACCGACTTGAACGAGCAGGTGGTTTACATGAGGGCCTGTGTGATTGGTAAGTTGGAATATGAATGTGTGAAGACATTTGTTGACAACGAGGAAAAGATTCTCAACGGCGAATTCAAGGGAAGTCTTATCGACAACATTTCAGACCTGCCTAGAAACGCATACAAGAAATGTGAGGAAGTTTCCAAAAATAAAATCTATCTCAGCAAGCCTGTTCTCGATATTGAACTTTCGGGTTACAAGATTCTCGATACCCTCATGAATGTGTTCATTGACGCTGCTGTAAATCCTGAGAGATACTACTCTAAGCAGCTCATCCGAAGAGTTAGCAGTCAGTATGATATTCACAGCGAGTCACTGGAAATCAGAATTATGGCAATTATTGACTATATCAGCGGTATGACAGATGTCTATGCTCTCGATATCTATCAAAAGATAAATGGAATCAGTTTACCAATTGTGTAAACTGATTCCATTCTTATTTAATAAATCGGCATACTACCGATGTCTTATTTCTTTTCTTTGTAAATAATATTATTAGCCCCACTAGTAATTTTCATTGCCTCAGGATGTTCAGCGATAAAACTATTGATGTGACGAACTCGCTTATCCTCAAGGATTTCATCCACAGCAATCAAAATACCAGTTTCCTCTACATCACCAAAGCCATAGTTGATAGCCGTTCCAAAGAGTTTCATCGTCGGACTCAGGTTCATATAGGCATTTACCAATGGAGGAATATTATAGCCGAACTCGCGGATTTTATGATTCAAGATACGATAGTCCTCACGGAAATTGTCTGCAGTAAACAAGTCTTTCAACTTATCCTCAGGTGTATCGATAACCAGCGGTTTTATTGGAATTACCAAATTATCCTTATCCTCGAAATGCTTCTTAAGGAAATAAAGAATCATATCCCTACCCTCGCGAATATAAGAAGGATACATTGTCATCTTTCCAAAGAAATACTTGCACTTAGGATTGATAACGGTAAGAGCTCCCAGACCATCCCATAGATTATCCAAGGCAAAGATGCTCTTAGTGTTCTTGCGAACATTCTGATAATCAAGGCTCACGAAAGAACGGCCCAGCTCAACGGTATAGGGTGCATATTCCTTCATGAATTTCTCGGAGAAATGAAACATGTGACTTGTGGCCAAAATAGGCTGGCCTTTCTCATCAATCTTCCAGTCTCCACCAAAAAGATAGCGATATCCTCCAATAATCTCCTCATCCTCAGGATTCCAGACAATCAGCTGTCGACAGCCATTCTCCATAGTATCGAATTCATCGATATCCATAGACTTTCCTGTACCTCCACCTGCTGTTCGAAAAGCCTCTTCACGAAGTCTTCCAATCTCCTTCATCACATTAGGAGCATTCTGAGCCGTCACAATATAGATTTCGTTATGACTCTTATTCGTCATACGAAGTTGACGCTCAGGAGTGAGTTCGCTCTTGAGTAATTCTCGATCAATTGGTTGGATAATCTCTTCTTCCATATTTGGTTGTTTACTTATAATTCATATACTTTGTCTTCGACGAATTGCGCCCATTCCGCCGGAGTTTTCGACTTATCGAAAGTCTGCCAAGGGATAGGTTTACCAATCTTTACGGTAAAGGTCTCGTGGACATTTCGATACATTTCGTCAACAAGGAACAACATAGCTATGTTCACCTTCAGGCCCAACTTCTTCTGCCAGTTGGCAATGCGATAGAATCGGTCGGAGTTGCGTCCGCTGAAGTAAATAGGCACTACATCGCGCTGATACTCCACACTCTTCGTGATAAAGGTTTTCTTCCAAGGAAGGTCGTGGATTTTTCCATTGATCTTTCTGGAGTTCAAACCTGCTGGAAACATTAGCATGTGGCTGTCGCTCTGAAAGCCAGCCTCCACCATTCTTGGGAAGTCTCGGCTCTGCTTACCGGTCTTGTTTATGCCGATGCTAACAGGTTTCAGTCCCGGAAGATTCAGCAGAAGATCGTTTACCAGATAACGGAACTTGCCATCATAATGCTGTCCGATGATTGAGCCTAATGCCACTCCATCTTCACCGCCCAGGGGATGATTCGACACAAAGGTATAAAGTTTGCCATCATTTTTATCTGGCAAATTCTCCTCGCCCTCTATGTTCAGAGTCATGTCAAGATAGTGGACACATTCTGTCAGCCATTCAGTTCCTTCCAGATTTCTGCTTTCCCATAGGAATTTGTTCACCTCGTCTTCGTGTATAATATGCTTAAGCCATCTGACAAGAAATCCAGGTACATATTTGACCTTGTTTCCCATTTTTGAGGCCAAAATCTTATCAATGTCGATTGTTTTCTTAAAAGATTCACTCATATTCATAAATACACTAACATACTACAAAGATAGCTCAACTTTTTTAAATATGTGCCTTTTTAACTAAAAAAAACCTCAAAAAAGGTAATTTTGTGCACTTTTGGTTACCAAATGAACAAACTTGAGCATTCTCTAGCGGCTTTTCGTAAGACAAATCAAGTTTAATTTCCTTATCGTAACTGATTTTTAACATGGCTACAATAAACTTAAAGCCAGCAAGCCTACAACAAACAAAAGGTTAAGTATTTTCATTGATAGAAAGCTCAATATTATCATACAAATCAAAAGATTAAATTTTAAAGAATTACATAAATTCGTTTAACCGAATTCCCAAATCAGAAATCTATCAAGACGAATAGCATGCACGGAATTACAAAGATAAGAACTCTGTAATAACGAACAACTCTAATAAAAAAAACAGAAAATTCAAAGAACTCTCAATAAACATCTTACAAAAGCAAAAGCACAAGTTATTTTGTAAACAATATTACCCTATAACCAACTAAACAAAACGAAATTGAACTTAATAGACAAACTAAGCTATATCAAACCTACTCCCAATAGTAAATCCTTAGGACTCATAATATCTATCTTAACACTATTTCATAGGCTTTAGTCGATTAGAAAGCAGGAAAGCATTGCTATGTATGGCATTTAGAAGCGCTAAGTG
The DNA here is from genome assembly GCA_905236815.1 of uncultured Prevotella sp. Classification (GTDB taxonomy): domain Bacteria; phylum Bacteroidota; class Bacteroidia; order Bacteroidales; family Bacteroidaceae; genus Prevotella. The sequence continues at coordinate 41,973 of CAJOPE010000041.1, forward strand.
GCATACTTAGGATGGCCAAATAGGCTATTTAACTTTACAACATCTAAAATCACAGCCAAATCTAACAACCCCCTAAATCAAGAAAACATTTTTTTTGAAAAAATATTTCTTCCTTCATATTAAACATAATTATCTGTACAACAACGAGTTGCTATGAAGGTAAAATTTACCTAAGTCTCTTTTTGAAACTTAGAAGATTCAACGCAATCCCTATTTGCCACATGAATAATTGAAAGTTTTTATATCATATCAAGAATAACACAAATATTCAACTTAAAAATCAAATTAAAAATTCACCTTCATAACAACTCACTATCAGACAACAACTTACGACTGATATGAAGGAAGAAATATTTATTTTAAATTTAAGCACCAGTGCTTCCTCTCAAGTTCAAGATTTAGAAACACTAACGCATTCTTTCTTACAAGTTTTCAGTCCTACAAGTTTTCAGTTTTCCCGTTTTTTTATTAAGTTTTATAAAAATTGTGTAGAAAAGTGGGGAAGTGTGGGGAATTTTGTGTAACTTTGAACCCGAATTTCCATATAATATGTACGTATGAGATTTCTAGGTAACATAGAAGCCAAAGCCGACAGCAAGGGAAGAGTCTTTCTGCCTGTCGTTTTCCGCAAGGTGCTCAACGCATCTGGCGAGGGAGATCTCGTACTCAGAAAGGATGTATTCCGCGATTGTCTGATGCTCTATCCAGAATCCGTATGGAACGAGCAGCTCGACTATCTGCGAAGCAAGTTGAGCAGATGGAATGCAGAGCACCAGCAGATTTATCGCAGTTTCGTTGCCGATGCCGAAGCGATCAGCGTCGATGGAAGTGGCCGTATTCTCATTTCCAAGAGACTGATGAAGATGGCCAACATCGAGCAGAGTGTTCGATTCATCGGAATGGGCGACTACATCGAGATATGGAATTGCAACGATTCAGAAAAGCCATTCATGAGCTCTGAGGATTTAGGAAAAGCACTCCAGAGTGTCATGTCGGACAAAATAGACTTCTAACGCAAGATGGTAAAGACTGCACAAACTTATCATGTTCCCGTCCTACTGAATGAAAGTATCGACGGACTGAACATCCAGCCCGGAGGCATCTACGTAGATGTCACCTTCGGCGGAGGCGGACACTCCCGCGAGATTCTCCGAAGAATCAACGAAAATGGCAAAGGCCATCTCTACAGTTTCGACCAGGACGCTGATGCCGAGCAGAATGTGGAACCTAACGACAACTTCACATTCGTACGCTCCAACTTCAGATACCTGAAGAACTGGATGAGATACTACGACATTCCAGCCATCGACGGACTGCTTGCCGATCTGGGCGTATCAAGCCACCACTTCGACGACGAAACCAGAGGATTCTCCTTCCGCTTCGACTCCCCTCTCGACATGAGAATGAACAAGCGAGCAGGAATGACTGCTGCCGACATTGTGAACAACTATGACGAGAAGCAGCTGGCCGACATCTTCTACCTCTATGGCGAGATGAAGAACTCCCGAAAAATCGCCTCCCTGCTGGTAAAGGCAAGAGCAGCCAACAATATAGCTACCACACAGGATTTCCTGAAGGCCGTGGAGCCTTGCTTCAAGCACGAGCGCGAGAAGAAAGATATGGCAAAACTCTTCCAGGCACTTCGAATAGAAGTGAACCACGAGATGGACGCCTTGAAGGAAATGCTCTATTCTGCCACCGAGCTGCTAAGACCAGGAGGAAGACTTTCGGTTATCACCTACCACTCGCTGGAAGACAGAATCGTTAAGAACGTGATGAAATCGGGCAATGCCGAAGGAAAAGTAGAGCAAGACTTCTTCGGAAGAATACAGACTCCATTCAAGCTTATTAACAACAAAGTGATAGTGCCAGGAGCCGACGAGCAGACTAACAACCCTAGAAGCCGAAGTGCAAAATTGCGAATCGCCGAAAAGAAAGATGAGTAAAGAAAAAGAAAAAATAGAAGAGGAAAACAAGAAAGCCTCTCAGGAAAAGCCCAAAGACGAGACCCCTAAGGCAGAAGAAAAGGAAACTTCGCTGAAGGAGGCTATCGAGCAGCAGGCTATCGAGGACGAGGCTCCGCTCACGTCGAGAATCACCCTGCGAAAGATTCTTGGTGGAGATATCCTCACAGCTCAGGCTATCCGTCATCAGATTTGGCTGATTCTGCTCATTATGTTCTTCGTGCTGATTTACATCAGCAACCGATATAGTGTGCAGAAAGACCTCATCGAGATTGACAAACTGCAGAAAGAACTGCAGGATGCTAAATACAGAGCCCTCTCAAGCAGTAGTAAAGTAACTGAGATCAGCCGAGAGAGCAATGTTCTCAATGAATTAAAAAACAATCAAGATAGTGACCTGCAAATTGCAAAGCAGCCACCATATATAATTAATGTCCCTGAAGGAGAAGAAGACCAGGAAGAAGAATGAGCAGCAAGTTTGATGAAAAAAAAGTAATGCCGCGATACAGTGCCATCGCTATTTTGCTGACACTGATAGCCTTTGCTGTTCTTGGCAAAGCCCTATACATCATGACAGCCAAGCGCAGTTTCTGGGTGCAGGTGGCTGACAGGGTGAAAAGGGACTCTGTGCCTGTAAAGCCAAATCGAGGCAATATTCTCAGTTGCGATGGTCAGCTGATGGCCAGCTCGCTGCCTGAGTTCAAACTCTTTATGGATTTCAAGGCACTGCACGAGGCCGAGAACGATTCTTTGTGGGATGCTAAGGTAGATTCCATTTGTCTATGTCTGCATCAGGAGTTTCCAGAGATTTCCGCACAGGAATTCAAGAAAAAACTCGCAGAGGGAAAAAAGAAACAAAGCCGACACTGGCCAATCTATGGAAAGCGTGTCGATTATAATACATTCACAGCCATCAAGAGCCTGCCAGTATTCCGACTCACTCCCTATAAGAGTGGTTTCCACTGGGATGAATACAATGCGAGAAAGCGTTCGTATGGCTCTCTGGCAGGAAGAACGATTGGAGCGATGTTTGGAGCAAAGGATACTGCCCGTTTCGGACTCGAACTCTCCTACGACTCCATTCTTCGAGGAAAGAATGGTATCGTTCATAGAAGAAAGGTACGCAATCAGTTCCTCAACATCACCGACACCCCTCCTATCGATGGTGCCGACATTGTAACAACCATCGACGTAGGCATTCAAGACCTAGCCGAGCGCTCTGTCATCGACGAGCTGAAGGAGATCAATGGAAATGTGGGTGTCGCCATTGTAATGGAAGTAGCTACTGGCGACATCAAGGCCATCGTGAATATGGAAAAGTGCTTTGATGGCGAATATCGAGAGATCCACAATCATGCTGTTAGTGACCTTCTCGAGCCAGGCTCTGTATTCAAGACAGCTTCCATCATGGTGGCACTGGATGATGGAGTGGTTGACACCACCTATACTATTGATACAGGTGCAGGTATATGGAATATGTATGGTCGTGATATGAAGGACCACAACTGGCGAAGAGGTGGTTATGGAACTATCACACTGCCAAGATCACTTGAGGTAAGTTCCAACATCGGTGTTAGTAGAATCATCGACGACCATTACAAGAATGAGCCTGAGAAATTCGTGAGAGGCATCTATCGCACTGGTCTTGCCGACAACTTGAATATTCCACTTGTGGGTGCAACTTCTGCAAGAATCAGAATGCCTCACAAGAACAGTCACAACCAGTACGACAACTGGAGTCATACGGCATTGCCATGGATGAGTATCGGATATGAGACACAGATACCTCCTATCTCTACCCTCACCTTCTATAATGCCATCGCCAATGGCGGAAAGATGATGCGCCCACGCTTTGTGACAAAGGTTGTGAAGAATGGAGAAACCATCATGGAGTTCCCTCCAGAGGTGATGAGAGAGCAAATATGTAAGCCTAAGACTTTGAACTTGATGCAGACTATTCTGTATCACGTTGTAAGTCAAGGACTTGGTAAACGAGCTGGTTCTAATTCCTTCAAGGTTGCAGGAAAAACAGGTACAGCTCAGATTTCACAAGGTACAAGTGGCTACAAGACCGATGGAACCAACTATCTGCTGAGTTTTGCAGGTTATTTCCCTGCCGACAATCCTAGATATAGCTGTATTGTCTGCATCCAGAAGTCAGGCCTCCCTGCATCAGGAGGTGGAATGAGTGGACTTGTATTCCACAACATTGCCGAGGGCATTATGGCTCAGGACATCAAACTCGACATCAAGGACGCCAAGGACTCAACCTCAATTTTGGTTCCAGATGTAAAGAATGGAAATGTACTTGCTGCCGACTATGTATTGAGACATCTCAACATACCAACCAATGCCAACTGGACAGTAAACTACACCAATGCCACTCCTGTATGGGGTACAACTCGAAAGAACAACAACACATCGATTGTTCTTGAGAAGCAGAAGCAATATGGAAAGAGCTACATCCCTAACGTTATCGGAATGGGAGCAAGAGATGCAGTTTACCTGATAGAAGGAAGAGGTGTAAAATGCACTATCCTCGGACGAGGAAAAGTGGTGAAACAGAGTCTGGAACCAGGTCACCATATCAAAAAGGGCGAAAAATGCCTTCTTGTGTTAGATTAATAAAATAATGTATATATGAAATTAGATGAATTGCTCAAAAACATCCAACCAATCGAGATTATTGGTGATGCTAAAGCAGAAATAACAGGCGTCAACATCGATTCCAGAAGAATCGAAAACGGACACTTATTTGTTGCGATGAAGGGAACTCAGGTGGATGGACATAAGTTCATTCCTAAAGCTATTGAGTTAGGAGCAAAAGCGGTTTTGTGCGAGGATATGCCTGAGGAGCGAGTTGAGGGCGTAACTTATGTGAAGGTAGAATCTACCGAAGATGCCGTGGGAAAGGTAGCAACCTTATTCTATGGCGATCCTTCTAGCCACCTCACACTGGTTGGTGTTACTGGCACCAATGGCAAAACAACTATCGCCACCTTATTATATAATATGTTCCGCAAGTTCGGATATAAGGTAGGTTTGCTTTCTACTGTATGCAACTATATCGACGACAAGCCTGTTCCTGCCGACCACACTACTCCAGATCCAATTGAGCTGAACGCTCTTTTGAGCGAGATGGTTAAGGCTGGTTGTGAATATGCATTCATGGAATGTTCTTCCCATGCAATTCATCAGAAGCGAATCGGTGCTCTGAAATTTAAGGGTGGTATCTTCACTAATCTGACGAGAGATCATTTGGATTACCACAAGACATTCGAGAACTATCGTGATGCCAAGAAGGCCTTCTTCGATGGTCTCGGCAAGGATGCATTTGCCATTACAAATGCCGATGACAAGAACGGTATGGTAATGGTTCAAAATACAAAGGCAACGGTCAAGACATACTCTGTAAGACAGATGGCAGATTTCCGTGCAAAGCTTTTGGAATGCCATTTCGAGGGTATGTATCTCGACATCGACAATCATGAAGTTGGGGTTCAGTTCATTGGCAAGTTCAACGTAAGCAATCTACTTGCAGTATATGGCGCAGCTGTAATGCTAGGCAAGACTCCTGAGGAAATATTGGTTGCCATGAGCACACTTCATAGCGTTAATGGACGTTTGGAGCCAATCCATTCTCCTAAGGGATATACAGCTGTTGTAGATTATGCTCATACCCCAGACGCATTAGAGAATGTACTGAATGCTATCCATGAGGTTCTCAATGGAAAAGGTCATGTAATCACTGTATGTGGAGCTGGTGGCAATCGTGATAAGGGAAAGCGTCCTCTGATGGCTCAAGAAGCAGTAAAACAAAGTGACACCGTCATTATCACAAGCGACAATCCACGTTTTGAGGAGCCACAGGATATCATCAATGATATGGAAGCAGGTCTCAATGCAAAGCAGATGGATAAAGTCATCACAATTGTTGACAGAAAGGAAGCCATCAAGACGGCTTGCAAGCTCGCACAGAAGGGAGATGTTATCCTTGTTGCTGGTAAGGGACATGAGAACTATCAGGACATCAAGGGTGTAAAGCACCACTTCGATGATCACGAAATTCTTCGCGATATCTTCGCAACTCAAACAGAAGATTAATATAGAACACTACAAGTATGTTATATTATTTGTTTAGATTTTTAGAACAATGGGGTATCTCTGGATCTCACATGTGGGGATATATTTCCTTCAGAGCCCTATTGGCAATGATATTTTCACTCGTCATTTCAGCATGGTTTGGCGAGAGATTCATTAAGTATTTAAAGAGCAAGCAGATCACTGAGACTCAGCGTGATGCCAGCATCGACCCATTTGGTGTAAAAAAGATTGGTGTACCATCAATGGGAGGTGTCATCATTATCGTTGCCATCTTGGTTCCGGTTCTTTTACTTGGTCGTCTTCGAAACATTTATCTCATTTTGATGATAATCACCACTATATGGTTGGGATTTCTCGGAGGAATGGATGATTTCATAAAGATATTCAAGAGAGATAAGGAAGGATTGAAGGGTAAATACAAAATCGTTGGACAGATAGGTATTGGCCTAATCGTTGGATTAGTATTATGGGCATCACCTGATGTAACCATGAACGAAAACCTCACTCTCGAAAATCAAAACGGTCAGGAAATGGTAGTCAAGCATAGAGCAGTGCCTCATAAATCGCTGAAAACTACCATCCCATTTGTTAAAGGTCATAACCTTGATTATTCCAAGGTAACAGCTTTCTGCGGAGATTACGCCGTTGCAGCTGGATGGATACTATTTGTTATCATGACCATTTTTGTAGTTACAGCCGTATCAAACGGAGCGAACCTCAATGATGGTATGGATGGTATGTGTGCAGGTAATTCGGCCATAATTGGAGTGGCATTAGGTATATTGGCCTATGTAAGTTCCCACATCAAATTTGCAGCCTACCTAAACATTATGTATATCCCAGGATCAGAAGAGTTAGTTGTATTCTTCTGTGCATTCATTGGAGCCCTTATCGGTTTCCTTTGGTATAATGCATATCCTGCGCAGGTATTCATGGGCGACACAGGTTCTCTCACTATTGGAGGTATCATTGCAGTTGGTGCTATTATCATCCACAAGGAGTTGCTATTGCCAATTCTCTGCGGCATCTTCTTTGTTGAGAGCTTGAGTGTAATCATCCAGGTTTGGTATTACAAACTAGGAAAGCGGAAGGGTGTGAAGCAGCGAGTCTTCAAGCGAACACCTATCCATGACAACTTCCGAACTCAGGATAGTCAGCTTGACCCTGAATGTACATATTTATTTAAGAAGCCTAAGGGCGCAGTTCACGAATCAAAGATTACTATCCGTTTCTGGATTGTAACCATCATCCTAGCTGCACTCACTATCATAACATTAAAAATAAGGTAAAATGAGTAGAATTGTAGTACTTGGTGCTGGCGAAAGCGGTGCTGGAGCAGCCGTACTGGCAAAAAAAGAGGGATTTGATGTATTTGTTTCTGATATGTCCAAGATCAAGGACAAGTACAAAAAACTTCTCGACGATCATGGTATCGAATGGGAAGAGGGTCAGCATACAGAAGAGAAGATTCTGAATGCTGATGAAATCATCAAGAGTCCTGGTATCCCTAAAGAGGCGCCAATGATTCAGAAGTTGATGGCACAGGGTACTCACATCATCAGCGAAATCGAATTCGCTGGTAGATATACTGACGCCAAGATGGTCTGCATCACAGGTAGTAATGGCAAGACTACAACTACTTCCCTTATCTATCATGTTTTCAAGGCAGCAGGATATGATGCTGGTCTTGCTGGAAACATCGGAAGAAGCTTGGCTTTACAGGTTGCAGAGGATCCACACGAATATTATATCATCGAGTTGAGTTCTTTCCAGCTCGATAATATGTATGATTTCCGTGCCAACATTGCAATTCTGCTGAATATCACCCCAGACCATCTCGACCGTTATGATAATAAGTTCGAGAATTATGCTGACTCCAAGATGAGAATCATCCAGAATCAGACTAAGGAAGACAGTTTCATCTATTGGAATGATGATCCAGTTATCAAAAAAGAATTAGAGAAATTCGATATTCAGTCAGTGGCATGTCCTTTCTCTGAATTAAAGGAAAATGGTTCTATTGCCTACATCGAAGCTGGTCAATACAAGATAGAATACCCTACTCCGTTCAATATGGAGCAGGAGGAGCTAAGCCTCACTGGTAAGCATAATATCTACAATAGCCTTGCTGCAGGTCTGGCTACCAACATTGCTGGTATCAAAAAAGAAGTTATCCGCAAGAGCCTAAGCGACTTCCCAGGTGTAGAACATCGTTTGGAGAAAGTATGTAAGGTGGCAGGTGTACAGTATGTCAACGACTCAAAGGCTACTAATGTTGATGCATGCTGGTATGCACTTGAAAGTATGAAGACCCCTACCATTTTGATTCTTGGTGGCAAGGATAAAGGAAACGACTACAGTCAGATTTATGACCTTGTAAAGAAGAAATGTGCAGGATTAGTATATCTGGGTGCAGACAATAAGAAATTACACGACAATTTCGACCAGTTTGGAATTCCAGTGAGAGACACTCACAGCATGAAGGAATGTATTGAGGCATGCTATGAATTGGCAAAACCCGGTGACACAGTATTACTGAGTCCATGCTGTGCAAGTTTCGACTTGTTCAAGAATATGGAAGATCGAGGTGAACAATTTAAAACATTAGCAAGAAATCTATAAAAAATGAACAATAAAACCCTAAGCAACATATTTAAAGGCGACAAGGTAATCTGGATGGTTTTCTTTTTTCTTTGTCTCGTCAGTATTGTGGAAGTCTATTCGGCTTCCAGTACTCTGACGTATAAGACAGGAAACTATCTGGCTCCTGTACTTAAGCACGCCGGATTGTTGATTGTGGGTGCATTCTTTATGGTGGTGACACTCAATATCAAATGCAAATTCTTCAAGATTGTCACTCCATTTATGCTACTTGGTTCATTCATTACATTGATTTGGGTATTAATCGCAGGCCAATCCACCAATGGAGCTCAGCGTTGGATTAGTCTTGTAGGTATACAATTCCAGCCTTCCGAGATTGCAAAAGGGGCTATGGTTTTGGCAGTTGCACAGATTTTAAGTGCCATGCAGACAGAAAAAGGTGCAGATAAACGAGCAATGAAATACATCTTCATTGTATGTGCATTTATTGTACCACTAATTATGCTAGAGAACCTGTCAACAGCCATGCTGCTTTGCATTACCATTTTCTTTATGATGGTTATAGGTAGAATACCAAATTCACAACTCGGTAAACTGATAGGTGGAACCCTAATCATAATTGTGAGCGTCCTTGCACTGGTTATGCTTGTAGGAAAAGCCGAACCTGAGAGCGCACAAAAGAATTTAGTCGAAGAAACTGTGAAGGAAGAACCTGGCATATTTACAAAGTTATTCCACCGAGCAGATACATGGAAAGCCCGTATTGTAGATTTTACAGGAGATAAGAACCAGAAGCCTGAAGACATCGACTTGGATAAAGATGGACAGAAAGCCCATGCTAACATTGCCATTGCGACATCTAGCATAATTGGAAAAGGTCCAGGAAACTCAGATGAGAGAGACTTCCTTTCACAAGCATTCTCCGATTTCATCTATGCTATTATCATAGAAGAAACAGGAATCGAAGGAGCTTTCTTTGTAGCATTCCTGTATATTGTGCTGCTCTTCCGAACTGGTAGAATTGCCAATAAATGCGAAAATAATTTCCCGGCCTTTCTTGCAATGGGACTAGCACTTCTGTTGGTTACCCAAGCATTATTCAATATGCTCGTTGCTGTAGGACTTGCTCCAGTAACTGGTCAGCCACTGCCTCTGATCAGTAAGGGAGGAACCTCGACCATCATCAACTGCATCTATGTGGGAATTATTCTCAGCATCAGTCGTTCAGCCAAAAAGAAAAGCGAGCCACTGGAAGAGAACGTAACTCCACAGATTTCAACAATTTAAATTAAAGGCAGACAATTAAATAGGATAAAATTATCAAAAAAGATTTTTTTTGATTACTTTTGCGAAATAAATAGTGATAGAAATGGACAACGAGTTAAGAATCATCATAAGCGGTGGCGGAACAGGTGGACATATTTTCCCTGCTGTATCCATTGCAAATGCCATTAAGGCAAAGCGCCCTGATGCCAAAATACTTTTCGTAGGTGCATTAGGAAGAATGGAAATGCAGAGAGTACCTGCTGCTGGATATGAGATTAAAGGACTTCCTATTTGTGGTTTCGACCGCAAGAATCTTTTGAAGAACATCGCTGTGCTCTTCAAGATCTGGAAGAGCCAGAGAATGGCAAAGAAAATCATTAACGATTTTAAGCCTATGGCGGCTGTTGGTGTAGGAGGCTATGCCAGCGGACCAACTCTGAACGTTTCTGCCAGCAAGGGAATTCCTTGCTTGATTCAGGAACAGAATTCCTATGCTGGAGTTACCAACAAACTTCTTGCAAAGAAAGCTGAGAAGATATGTGTAGCTTATGATGGCATGGATCGTTTCTTCCCTGCTGAGAAGATTATCAAAACAGGAAATCCTGTCAGACAGAATGTCCTCGATACAAATCTGACAAAGGAAGAGGCTCGCCAGAAGTTCAACCTTGATCCAAGCAAAAAGACAATCCTCTTTGTTGGAGGAAGCCTTGGTGCAAGAACTGTAAACGAAAGTATTAAGCAACATCTGGATATTATCAAGGAAAACAGTGATATACAGTTTATCTGGCAAACAGGTAAATATTATAATGCAGAGATGAACAAAGCGGTAAGTGACTTCGGCAAATTGGAGAATCTCATCGTTACAGATTTCATCAGCGATATGGGTGCTGCCTATAAAGCTGCCGACCTAGTTATCAGTCGTGCAGGAGCCAGCAGCATCAGTGAATTCCAGATTATTGGAAAGCCTGTAATCCTGGTTCCTAGTCCAAATGTGGCAGAAGACCATCAGACTAAGAACGCTATGGCATTGGTAAGCAAGGATGCTGCCATCTACGTAAAAGATGCAGATGCACCAACTGTATTACTCAAGGAAGCTATAGAAACCGTTAACAATCAGGAAAAATTAAATTCTCTAAGTGAGAATATGAAGAAACTTGGCCTCAAGAACTCAGCAGACGTTATTGCAGACGAAGTTATCAAACTTGCGTTAGGCAAATAAATGAAGAATTAAGAGATATGGAACTTAAAGATATAAAGTCAGTTTACTTTGTTGGAGCAGGTGGCATTGGAATGAGCGCCATCGCTAGATATTTCATCAACAAAGGACTCGTAGTTGCAGGATATGACAAAACTCCTTCCGACCTTACCCACCAGTTGGAGAAAGAAGGAATGCTCATCCACTATGAAGAGAATATCGAGGAAATTCCTCACGCATGCAAGGATCCAAAATCCACTCTCGTAATCTACACGCCAGCTATTCCAGCTGACCATAAGGAACTAAGATTCTTCCAAGAGGGAGGCTTCGAGGTGCAGAAGAGAGCTCAGGTATTAGGCATCCTTACCCGCACTCATAAGGGTTTGTGCTTTGCCGGTACTCACGGAAAGACTACAACTTCAACTATGTGTGCACATATTATGCATCAGAGCCATGTCGATTGTAATGCATTCCTTGGAGGTATCTCAAAGAACTATGGCACGAATTATATCCTCTCAGACAAGAGTGACTATGTAGTTATCGAGGCTGATGAGTTCGACCGCAGTTTCCATTGGCTTCGTCCTTGGATGAGTGCCATCACAGCTACAGACCCAGACCACTTGGATATCTATGGAACCAAGGAGGCCTACCTAGAGAGTTTCCGTCACTATACAGAATTAATTCAGGAAGGTGGTGCTCTCATTCTTCACAAGAACCTGGAAATGAAACAGAATGTTCAGGAAGGCGTAAAAGTTTATGAATATAGCCGTGAGGAGGGTGACTTCCACGCAGAGAACATAAAGATTGAGAACGGAGAGATTACATTCGATTTCGTTTCTCCAATCGAGACTATCAAGGATATCGAGTTGGGCCAACCAATTCCAATCAATATCGAGAATAGTATTGCTGCTATGGCCATGGCACAGCTGAATGGATGTACAGCCGAGGAAATAAAATATGGAATGAAAACCTATGGCGGAGTAGATCGTCGCTTCGACTTCAAGATAAAGAACAGCAAGCACGTATTCCTCTCTGATTATGGTCATCATCCAAAAGAAGTACTTCAGAGTGCAAAGAGCTTGAAGGAACTCTTCAAGGGCAGAAAGATCACAGCTATCTTCCAGCCACACCTCTTCACACGTACAAGAGACTTCTATCAGGAGTTTGCAGATGCATTGAGCAATTTCGATGAGGTTATTCTCACCGAGATCTATCCTGCTCGTGAGCAGCCTATTCCTGGAGTAACCAGCCAGCTCATCTACGACAACCTAAAGGAAGGTGTTGAGAAACAGATGATTCAGAAAGACGACGTACTTGATTTCGTTAAGGGACGCGACTTCGACGTATTAGTGGTATTAGGTGCTGGTAACCTGGATAATTATGTTCCACAGATCGCAAAGATCATTGAAACAAAATAATAGATGCACGTTAGCTGGAAGAAAATTACCATTATCGTTCTTGACCTGGGATTAGCTGTCTACCTCGGGTTTGCCTTCACCAAGTTCAACAAGCCTGATGAAAATACAAATCTGTGCAATAAGGTGAACATCAACATCCAGGATGAAATGACCAATGGCTTCCTCGATGCAAACGATATCAAGAGCCGACTAGAAAGCAACCAGCTCTATCCTCTGGAAAAGCCAATGAAGTATGTGAATACTCGAAAGATTGAGGAAATGCTGAAAAGTAGTGCCTTCGTGAAGACGGCAGAATGCTATAAAACGCAGAATGGTCAGGTTTACATTACATTAACACAACGTATGCCTGTAGTGAGAATCAAAAGCATCAATGGCGAAGACTATTATGTGGACGATCACAACCAAGTGATGCCAAAGACGAGCTACACCAGCGACCTTATCATTGCAACAGGCAATATCACAAAATGGTACGCACAGAGATATCTCTCAACCTTGAGCAAGACTCTGATGAGCAACGACCTATGGAAGAACCAAATTGAACAGATAAATGTTCTTCCCGACCTTACAGTCGAACTAGTCCCTAGAGTTGGCAATCACGTTATATGCCTAGGCAACCTGCCTATGAGTAACCGACCAAACGAAAGAGAAAAGATAATAACCGACTTCGTGAAACTGAAGATGCAGCGTTTAGAGCTCTTCTACAAATATGGATTGTCACAAGCAGGATGGAATAAATATTCCTATATCAACTTGGAATTCGACAACCAGATTATCTGCACAAAGCACAAGTCTGAAAACATTTAGAACAGAACTGATAAAAAAAATATTATGCCAAAGGAATTTATTGTAGCCATAGAACTGGGCTCTTCGAAGATGACAGGTATTGCCGGCCAGAAGAATATGGACGGTAGTATCACTGTACTTGCTGTCGTAGAGGAAGACTCTACTTCATGCATCAACAAAGGTGTTATCTACAACATCGAGAAGACAGGACAATGCCTTACGAACATTGTCACTCGACTCAAGACAATCCTTCAGCAGGACATCACAAAAGTATATGTAGGTGTTGGCGGTCAATCCATACGAAGTGTGAAGAACAAGATAACAAAGATTCTTCCTGATAACACAATCGTATCAGACGAGATGGTCAATGAACTGGCTGATGCCAACCGCAACATGAACTATCCAGATCAGGAGATTGTTATGTCAACTCCTCTAGAATGGAAGCTCGACACTCAGTTCCAGACTGACCCTGTAGGCGTTCAATGCAAACAGTTGGAGGGAAACTTCCTCAACTTCCTTTGGCGGAAGAAGTTCTTCAACAGCATCAACACCTGCTTCGACAATGCCGGCATTCCTATCGCCGAGCTTTTCCTTGCATCACAGGCACTTGCAGAAAGCACACTTACCGAATCTGAGAAGCGTGCAGGATGTATGCTCGTTGATTTGGGTGCCGATACCACAACAGTTTCTGTTTACTATAAGAACTTCCTTCGCCATCTTGCAGTAATTCCTCTTGGCAGCAACAATATCACAAGAGACATTGCCTCTCTACAGATGGAAGAAAAGACAGCAGAGGCGATGAAGCTGAAATATGGTAGCGCTTATACCGACAACAAGGAAATTGATAATACCCTCAACTACCCTATCGATGAGGAAAGACAAGTGGAAAGCCGCAAGTTTATTGAAATCGTAGAGGCACGTATTGAGGAAATTATCGAGAATGCCTGGTTCCAAGTTCCAGGCGAATATGCAGATAAACTTCTGGGTGGAATCATCCTTACAGGTGGCGGCAGCAATATGAAGAACATTGATGTGGCTTTCCGCAACCATACACATGTTGACAAGGTTCGCGTTGCAAGTTTTGTTACTTACAATGTTACCTCAAAGGATGCAAAGATCAATTCCCACGATGGAACAATGAATACCATCCTCGGACTCCTTGCCAAGGGCGATATGAACTGTGCAGGCGAAGAACTCAGCAAAACTCTCTTCGTTGGCAACGAGGCTAAGCCTGCAGCAACTACAGCCGACCTCCATCGCACTCCACGCAATCCAAACGAGATTAAGGACGGAGTTGTTCTCACAGCTGCCGAAAAGGCCAAAGCAGAGGAAGAGGCTCGCAGAAAGAAAGAGGAGGAAGAAGAGAAAATCCGTCAGGCCGAAGAAGAAGAAAGAAAGAGAATTGCCAAGGAAAAGAAGGAAAACAGTTTCTTCAACAAGGCATTCAGAAAGATCAAGCAGTTCGGCAAAGAAATGATTTCAGAAGACGAATAATAAAAACAATTAAAGAATAAGATTATGCCAGATATATTAGATTTCGGTACACCGGAAAAAGAAAACAGCATTATCAAGGTGATAGGCGTTGGTGGCGGTGGTGGAAATGCCGTCAACCATATGTATCGCGAGGGTATTCACGACGTGAGTTTCGTATTATGTAATACTGATAATCAGGCATTGAACGATTCTCCTGTTCCTGTTCACCTGCAGTTAGGTAAGGAAGGATTAGGAGCAGGCAACAAGCCTGAGAAGGCACGTGAAGCCGCTGAGGAAACACTCGATGACATCAAGCACATGTTAAGCGATGGCACTAAAATGGCTTTCATCACTGCGGGTATGGGTGGTGGTACAGGTACTGGTGCTGCTCCTGTTATCGCAAGAGTGAGTAAAGACCTGGGTATCCTCACTGTTGGTATCGTTACAATACCTTTCCGTTTTGAGGGTGACCGAAAGATCGACCAGGCACTTGATGGCGTTGAGAAAATGTCACAGCATGTTGATGCCCTTTTGGTAATCAACAATGAACGTCTTCGTGATATCTATCCAGACCTCACCGTGCTGGATGCTTTTGGTAAAGCTGACGATACTTTGAGTGTTGCAGCAAAGAGTATCGCCGAAATTATCACTACCCACGGACTCATCAACCTCGACTTCAATGATGTAAAGACAGTATTGAAGGATGGTGGTGTAGCCATCATGAGTACAGGTTATGGCGAAGGTGAAGGTAGAGTTAAGAAGGCTATCGATGATGCCCTGAACTCACCATTGCTCAACGATAACGATATTTTCAATTCCAAGAAGATTCTTCTCAGCATTGCCTTCACAAGCGACAAGAACAACACTCAGGGATTGATGATGGACGAAATGAATGATGTCAACGACTTCATGGCCCGCTTCGGAAGCGATTTCGAAATAAAGTGGGGTCTTGCTATCGATCCAGAACTTGGTCAGAAGGTAAAAGTTACCATTCTTGCTACAGGTTTTGGCATCGAGAATGTGGATGGAATGAACGGCCACATGAAGAAGCATACTCAGGAAGAAGCTGACAGAATTGCTCGCGAGGAGGAAAGAAGAGCAGAAAACGAGGAGCGCAGAGGAAGATACTATGGTACAATTGGAAAGAACAATCAGTACAAGCGTCATCCACACATCTTCCTTTTCCGTCCAGAGGATCTCGACAATGACAACGTGATTATGGAAGTAGAAAACACTCCTACCTATAAACGTACACGTCAGATGCTGGATGAGATTCGTAACTTGGCCGACAACAATTTGCCAACCAAGAAGGAAGAAAAGAAAGAACCTCAAGAGCCAATCCAGGGAACAATTAGTTTCGTATAATATAAAAAGGAGAATTAATAATGGCACTTTTTGATCAAGTAAACGAAGACATTAAGGCTGCAATGAAAGCCAGAGACAAGGTACGTCTCGAAACATTGCGCAACATCAAGAAAGTTTTCCTTGAGGCAAAGACTGCTCCAGGTTCTGATGGCGAACTGAATGACGATCAGGCTCTGAAGATTATTCAGAAACTTGCCAAGCAGGGCAAAGAAGCTGCCGACACTTTTGTTAAGGCTAACCGACAGGATCTTGCTGATGGTGAACTTGCTCAAGTCAAGGTACTTGAGGATTATCTTCCAAAGGCACTTTCCGCAGAAGAGATTGAGGCTATCGTTAAAGAAATCATCGCAGAAACTGGTGCTCAAGGCATGAAAGATATGGGCAAGGTTATGGGGATAGCCAGTAAGAAAATGGCAGGACAAGCAGATGGTGGCATTATTGCAGGCATCGTGAAGAAACTTCTCGCATAAATATCAGATCTAATAAGGTCGAAACAAATAATTTGTCCTTCAGTCGATTTACAACTCATTTTATAGGTTGATTCGACTGAAGGACTTTTTTTATTCCATGCCAGTTGAACAAAACCTTTTCAAGCATGATTATCAACCATGCTTGACTTTTGAGGACTTCATCATACAAACATCCTGCCTATAATCATCTCGTCTAAAAACATAGGAAAAACATTTTTTCAAAAAAATATTTTATCCTTCATACCAAGCATAACTTATTGATAATCAAAAGCTTCCTATGAAGGAAAAATATATGAAGATTAATTTTCAAGTTTAAAAAGAACGTTTTGTGTAATTAATGAATTCAAAATTGAAACGAATTAGGATGAAGGTCAATAACCGAAGAAAGAACTCATTAATTAGAAATGATTTTTAGAAAGCGAAAATTAACCTTCATAAGAACTATCACAATACCAACTAGTTACGTTCAATATGAAGGATAAAATATTTTTTTGAAAAAATGTTTTCTTAAAAGAAAACAAACTCAATAGAAAAGAATCAACCGAAAAACAATAGGGCCTTACTATCTTTTCAATTAAGGCCTTTTTCGAATGCTAAATGCACCACTTTACCATGCAAAACAACGCACTTAGCATACCTAAGTGCGCTGTTTATGAAGTTTACTTCAACACGATATCATAATACTGTTAAACAAACAATTCTTTCAGGATTGAAAAAGACTTCAATTCAGGAAATGATGGAATATGAAGTCGGTAATAATGAATAATTACCTCGGCACATCTATTCCTCTGAATTCGAGACATCTTTAAAAGATGCATAGTGTGATAGTTCAGACGCATCAAGTTGAGAATCTCCGCCGACTCAGCTGCATCAAGAAAATCTCTGTGAACAGGAGTCATTTCCACAAATTGTCCTTCACGCAAGTCGAAGAGTTCTCCCTTAACATAATCATCTATATTCGGAAAGAAACCCAAAAAGCGGGAAAGCTGCATCATAAATATAAGGTGGAAATTAGCAATTGTCCCCTCAGCACCATCCAGCCAGGCAATACTATTCTCCATATAAGTATATAAAGGTAGATTTTCCTGCTCCGATTTAGTGGAATAAAGAAGGAACTCAGCAACAAACATTCCGATAGATAATTTAAAAGGATCGAAAGGAATCGAGGAAAAAGGAACCGCAAGACGAACATCCTTCAGACGTTGAAGAGGAACATTCATACGAAAGTCGAACTCAATTTCCAAAATCGACAAAGGCTGAAAGAACTGTTTTTTAACTTTCGCCTTGGAAGTTTTGGGAATTGAGACAATAAAAGACACTCTTCCATGTTGTTGAGTGAAAAGATCAACAATCATCTTCGATTCACCATATTTTATGGAATGAAGTACAATAGACCTCGTTTTTACCATCATAATGAGGCAAAATTACGAAAAAACGACGATTTAGCGAAAATTTTCCTCAGAAAATTTGCACAGTTAAAATTAAAGTGCTAACTTTGCACCCGCAAAAATGACCTAACGGTCCCTTCGTCTATCGGTTAGGACGAGAGATTTTCATTCTCTAAAGAGCAGTTCGACTCTGCTAGGGACTACCAAGAAAATAAAAAGAATTAAAGATGGCAAATCACAAATCATGTCTTAAGAGAATCCGTCAGGACAAGACAAAGACTGAGCATAACAAGTATTATGCTAAGACTATGCGTAATGCTGTTCGCAAATTACGCGCGATTACTGATAAGGACGAGGCTGTTAAGCTTTACCCATCAGTTCAGAAAATTTTGGATAAGTTGGTTAAGACCAATATCATTCATGCAAACAAGGCAGCTAACTTGAAGTCTGGCTTGGCTAAGCATATCGCTCAGCTCGGCTAATCAAGAAGCATTTTGCTAAAGATATTTTAAGGCTGGAATCTTATAAGGATTTCAGCCTTATTTTTTGCGTATTTTAGCCACTAAATATTTTCGTATATCGCTTATTTTTAGTATCTTTGCAGAAAATAATACTAATCAAAACAAATGGCAGAAAATCAGAACAACGAGAACAATTACTCGGCCAGCAACATTCAGGTCCTGGAAGGACTTGAGGCTGTACGCAAGCGCCCTGCTATGTACATCGGCGACATCTCTGAGAAGGGACTTCACCACTTGGTTAACGAAACCGTCGACAACTCTATCGACGAGGCCATGGCAGGTTTCTGTACTGATATCGAGGTTACAATCAACGAGGACAATTCCATCACTGTTGAGGATAACGGTCGTGGTATTCCTGTTGACGAACATAAGAAGCTCCACAAGTCTGCACTCGAGGTCGTTATGACCGTTTTGCATGCTGGTGGTAAATTTGATAAAGGTTCCTACAAGGTTTCCGGAGGTCTCCATGGTGTAGGTGTTAGTTGTGTAAATGCACTTTCCACCCACATGATGTCTCAGGTTTTCCGCGAGGGCAAAATCTACCAGCAGGAATACGAGAAGGGAAAGCCTCTCTACCCTGTCAAAGTTGTAGGCGACACAGAGAAGAATGGTACACGCCAGCAGTTCTGGCCAGACCCAACCATCTTCACTACTACCGAATACAAATACGACATCATCGCTCGCCGTATGCGCGAACTTGCTTACCTTAACGCAGGTATCAAGATAACACTTACCGATCTTCGTCCAAACGAAGAGGGAAAGACAAAGCAAGAGGTTTTCCACGCTAAGGAAGGCTTGAAGGAGTTCGTTCGCTTCATCGACCGCCATCGCACTCACCTTTTCGATGATGTCATCTATCTAAAGACTGAAAAGCAGAGCATTCCAATTGAGATTGCTATCATGTATAACACTGATTACAGTGAAAACCTCCACTCATACGTTAACAACATCAACACTATCGAGGGTGGTACTCACGTAACAGGTTTCCGCACAGCGTTGACTCGTGCGCTTAAAAACTACGCCGACAACGAGCCAACAATCTCTAAGCAGATTGAGAAAGCCAAGATCGAGGTTTCCGGAGAAGACTTCCGCGAGGGTCTCACAGCAGTTATCTCTATCAAGGTAGCAGAGCCTCAGTTTGAGGGCCAGACCAAAACAAAGTTGGGTAACAGCGAAGTTGCAGGTGCTGTAAATCAAGCAGTTGGAGAAGCTCTCACCTACTATTTGGAGGAGCATCCAGACGAGGCAAAGAAGATTTGCGAGAAGGTAATCTTGGCAGCAACCGCTCGTATCGCAGCTCGAAAGGCTCGTGAAAGTGTACAGCGTAAGAACTTCATGACAGGTGGTGGCCTTCCAGGAAAATTGGCTGACTGCTCTATCAAGGACCCTAAGGAAAGCGAGATCTTCCTTGTCGAGGGTGATTCCGCTGGTGGTTCAGCAAAACAAGGCCGTGACCGTTTCCATCAGGCAATTCTTCCACTTCGTGGTAAGATTCTGAACGTAGAGAAAGTTCAGTGGCACAAAGTATTCGAGGCTGAGTCAGTAATGAATATCATTCAGAGCATCGGCGTTCGCTTTGGTGTTGACGGAGAAGACAGCAAGGAGGCAAATACAGAGAAATTGAGATACGACAAGATCATTATCATGACCGATGCCGATGTCGATGGTTCTCACATCGACACACTTATCATGACTTTGTTCTATCGCTTCATGCCAAAGGTAATCGAAGAGGGACACCTTTACATTGCCACCCCACCACTCTATAAGTGTTCTTTCAAGAATAAAGTGAGTGAATACTGCTATACTGAACAGCAAAGACAGGCATTCCTCGACAAGTATGCTAATGGTGTAGAAGACAAAAATATTCACACCCAGCGATACAAAGGTTTGGGTGAGATGAATCCAGAGCAGCTTTGGGAAACCACAATGGATCCTAAAACCCGACTCTTGAAACAGGTAACCATCGAAAACGCAGCAGATGCAGATGAAATATTCTCAATGCTGATGGGAGATGATGTAGAGCCTCGCCGAGAATTCATCGAACAGAATGCAACTTACGCAAACATTGATGCTTAATTTATCACTATAGAGGGCGGGCTACTTTTGCCCGCCCTCGTTGTATTACCGAAATTCATGAGAAAAGGAATTGTAACTCTAGCGTTAGCTTCTCTAACAATGAACGCTGTTGCCGAACAGCTTCCACTTAAGCTTTGGTACAATAAAACTTCCACAGCTTTCGAGGAAAGTCTGCCTATCGGTAACGGAAAACTTGGAGCACTCATCTATGGTGGCTTCAACAACGACTCTATCTATGTTAATGACTTAACTTTCTGGACAGGAAAACCTGTGGACCCAAACGAGGGAGGCGATGCCTATAAGTGGATTCCTGAAATCAGAAAGGCTCTATTCAACGAAGACTATAAACGAGCAGACTCGCTTCAACTTCGTGTACAAGGTCACAATTCCACCTATTATCAGTCACTAGGAAGACTAAATATCAAGGATTTAAACGAAGGATCTGTCAGCAACTACTATCGGGAGCTAAGCCTTGACAGCGCAATAGCAAAGCTCAGCTACACCCGAAATGGAATAACATTCAAGAGAGAATATCTTGCATCCAATCCAGATAAGGTAATTGCCATAAAACTTACAGCCTCAAAAGAGAAATCACTAAACTATAATATATCGCTAACCTCCATTGTTCCCCACAAAGTGAACTCCTCTAAGGGACAACTCACAATGACGGGACATGCCATTGGAGACGAAAACAATAGCACACATTTCTGTACTATTGTATCCGTAAAAAGCAAAGATGGAGAAATCAGCTATTCCGACTCCACGCTTCATCTGCTAGGAGCAACAGAGGCAACCTTGTATTTGGTAAACGAAACTAGCTATAATGGATTCGACAAGCATCCAGTAACTGAAGGCGCCCCATATATCGAGAATGCTACAGACGAAGCATGGCATCTTATCAATTATACCTTCGATGCTGTAAAGGAAAAGCATATCAAAGATTACAAAAACATCTTCGACCGCTTCAGTTTCAACTTAAAAGGCGCCACATACGACAAAGCCAGAACTACCGAAGAACAACTGATGGATTACAGCGACAAGCAAGAAGCCAATCCATACTTGGAAATGCTCTACTTCCAATATGGAAGATATCTCCTCATCAGCTGTTCTAGAACCCCTAACCTTCCAGCTAACCTCCAAGGATTATGGGCTCCTCAGAAGT
Organism: uncultured Prevotella sp.; assembly: GCA_905236815.1. GTDB lineage: Bacteria > Bacteroidota > Bacteroidia > Bacteroidales > Bacteroidaceae > Prevotella. Next base: position 63,759 of record CAJOPE010000041.1, read on the forward strand.
ATTCGCCATGGAGAGGAAACTATACCATCAACATTAACCTGGAAGAAAACTACTGGCCTGCAGAAGTTACCAATATGCCAGAGCTCGTAAAACCGGTAGATGAATTAGTGAAAGCTATGTCTATCACAGGAAAAGAAACCGCCAAGCACTATTATGGCATCAACGAAGGATGGTGTTCTGGACACAATACCGACGCATGGGCTATGACCAACCCAGTTGGCAATAAAAAAGAAAGCCCAAAATGGAGCGATTGGAATATGGGCGGAGCATGGCTGGTTCAAACCCTCTGGGATCATTACGATTATACTAGAGATCTAGCATATCTGAAAGAAACAGCCTACCCTCTCATGAAAGGTGCTGCCGATTTCATGTTGAACTGGCTCGTAGAAAATCCTAAGAAACCGGGAGAACTTATAACAGCACCTTGTACATCACCTGAAGCCGAATTCATAACAGACAAAGGCTACCAAGGCTGTACATTTTATGGGGGAACTTCCGATCTTGCCATCATTCGCGAGTTATTCAAGAACACGATTAAGGCCGCACAAGCCCTCAATATCGATAAGGATTACCAATTACGCCTCAATACAGCTTTAAGCAAGCTACACCCTTACAAAATAGGAAAAAGAGGCAATTTGCAGGAATGGTACTATGATTGGGAGGACCAAGACTGGCATCATCGCCATCAATCACATCTTCTAGGCCTGCATCCTTTTAGTCAGATATCTATAGACAAGACCCCAGAACTTGCAGCAGCTGCCAGCAAGACTTTGGAAATAAAAGGAGACAACACTACAGGATGGAGTGCTGGATGGAGAGTAAGCATTTGGGCAAGACTTCAAAGAGCTGACAAATCTTATCAGATGCTCAGAAAACTTCTCACCTATGTGAAACCTGCCAATTACAACGATCCGAAGCATCGTCCTCATGGTGGAACCTATCCAAACCTATTTGATGCCCACCCACCTTTCCAGATAGATGGCAATTTTGGTGGAACAGCAGGCATCTGTGAAATGATAATGCAATGCGATGGAGAAACAATGTCGCTATTGCCTGCACTCCCAACCTGCTGGCAGGATGGTGAAATGAAAGGATTAAAAGCAAGGGGAAACTATGCTATCGATCTGACATGGGAAAAAGGAAAAGTTAAGAAAGCCAACATCACAAGTAAATTTGGTGGATGTTTGACTATAAAATATAATAATAAAGTTAAGAAACTCGTTTTTAAACCAGGACAGACGAGAAAAATATAATAAGCTAAATGCGAAATTCGTTAATAATCATATTATTACTAATTACGCTGAATACTTTCGGCCAGGAATTCGGCATGCATTGGATATCCTATCCAGAGCATGACGACTCCACTGAAGTATGCTTCAAAAAAGCTTATCTATCCTTAAAACCCAACAAGCAGGCCTTTATCAACATTGCATCAACAGGAAACACACAGCTATATGTGAACGAGCGACTTGTATCAAAGGAAATGATAGTAAGAGAGAATAACGAGATTTTACAAACAACTTACAACGTTACTCGCTATCTCAAACCCGACACCAATATAATTGCTGTGTATTATGCTCCAGCATGCAAAAAACCTACTGATAAACAGTTATCCCTTTCCTATTATGGAATAAGTGGCTTTGGAACAAAATTTTATTTCCAGGCAAACGGCTCTTGGTATTGTAAAAAAGGAGAAGGTTATGTAGCAAGAGGAACTGAAGAATTCATGGATGGAAGAATTAGGGATATGCATTGGAAAGATCTTGAAACTTATGGACCAGCATGGAAACAGGCTATTGCTTCATCAGACCAAACGCCTTATCCTGTAAAAGCGAATCTCCATTACAGAACTTTTGACAGAATAGCGGAATTTCTTTCACCTGTCGAAACTGTAAAAAACGAAGCAGGAGATTCCATAACTTATGATTTCGGACGAAGTTTCAATGGACAAATTCGCTTGACCATAAGAAATGCCAAAAGAGGTGAAGTGATTAATATAGGAAGTTTCAAATATGTCTGCAATGGTTCAACTGACGAACAAGCTTGCAGAAGATTTACAACTTCTGAACAACGAAAAATCACAATAACAGGTGATGCCAACTTTAAAGTAAAGCATATCAACGCCATTGAAGGATTAGAAATTAAGCCTACAACTCAAAAGAGCTACTTATTTTAAAAGGAAATGACAAACAAGAATTTCAAAGAAATATCAGTTAATCAAGGAAAAAGCATTTATCCAGAAGGAAGCTACATCGACGATGAACTTATTCTGTTCGACAAGTTTGAGGATGTACCTCTGCTGACAGAATCACGCCGTGCAGACTGTCTCTTTGTGGCATTATGTCTAGATGGAAAAGCACAATACACCGTTGACACCAAAGAATACAAGGTGAAGAAAAATGATGTTATTGTTATTAATAAAGGACAAGTTGTGGGTGATTATATGCTGAGTAGAGATTGCAAAGGAATCGCCTTCATGGGATCGAATGATTTCTTCAACGAAATTATCAAGGGGGTGCAAGACCTTTCCTCATTATTCCTTTTTACAAGAACACACCCGATCTTCACACTCAACACAGATACAGCCCAGACATTCAAATACTATTTCAACCTTATCAAACAGAAGGTAGATGATAAGAACCACCATTTCAGAAAGCCGCTGGTGAGTTCATTGTTCAAGTCTATGTTATATGACCTTGGCAATGAAATCTATCAAATACAAAACCAAGGAAAAACAAAAAGTCGTTCTGAAACACTTTTTGCAAACTTCATTAATCTGGTAGAAAACAATTTCAGAAAAGAAAAAAGAGTTGGATGGTATGCTCTTCAGCTCAATATTACTCCTAAATATCTGTCAGAAACTGTAAAAGCGATAAGTCATCGCACGCCAAATGAATGGATAGACAGATATGTAACCCTTGAGATACGTGTTCAACTTAAGAATACAGCAAAGAGTATCAAGCAAATTGCCCAAGAACTGAACTTTCCAAATCAGAGTTTTATGGGCAAATATTTCAAGGAACACGTTGGAATGAGTCCATCTGAATACAGGAAAAGTTAAAAGAATCCCTGTGCCTTTAAATCATCAGCAATCTGGCAGAGGTCACGATACCATTCCTTGCCAAATCTTTGAATAAGCGGACCTTCCAGAAACTTATAGACAGGAAGATTCAACTCCCTACCCTTGACTACTGCATCCTTGCAAACAGCCCATCGGTGGTAGTTTATCCCATAAAGATCATCGGAGAACTTTTTCTCACGAATTGGATAAAGCGCACAACTTATTGGCTTGATGAATTTAGTTTTCTTATTTCTAAAAGCCCTTTCTAAAGCACAAAGACAAGTACCATTTTCATAGCAAGTAAATACACAATCCTTTCCATTAACAATGCTTGTCACCAAATCTCCCTCAATATCAGGATAGGCAACTCCCTGCTTATCCAAAACTGACTGAGCAGAAGCAGCAAGATCCTCCCATACCACATCGAGAGAGTCCTCTATTTCGCCTATTTCATCCAACGTAACAGGAGCACCAGCATCGCCTTCCACACAACACTGACCTTTGCATTTCTCAAGGTCACAGCAAAACTTTTCGGTAAAGATATCTGGAGAAACGAGGACGTTTCCAACTTGTATAATATGTAATTCTTTCATGCTAAAAATAAATCCTTCCGAAATAGGAAGGTCTAGTTTGGTATCACCAATTAATTGGTGTCAATCCATTTTCTCGTAAATAATCATTGCACCTTGAAAACTGGTGTTGCCCAAACCATCCACCGCGATTAGCAGACAACGGTGATGGATGCACACTCTCAAGTATACAGTTCTTGGATGAATCTATAAAAGCCTTCTTTGAACGTGCGAAACCACCCCAGAGCATATAAACTATATGGTCACGCTTCGCATTCAATGCTTTAATCGCAGCATCAGTGAACTGGCTCCATCCCAATCGTTGATGACTATTTGCCTGATGAGCCCTAACGGTCAAAGTTGCATTCAAAAGCAACACTCCCTGCTCTGCCCATCTAGTAAGATCTCCATTAGAAGGAACTTTAGTCCCTAGATCCATCTGAATCTCTTTAAAGATATTGATAAGAGAAGGGGGCATGGCAATACCTTCAGGAACAGAAAAGCTTAATCCCATAGCCTGTCCAGGCTCATGATAAGGATCCTGACCTATAATTACCACCTTTACCTTATCAAAAGGGCAAAGATTGAAGGCGTTGAACACAAGGTTACCTGGAGGAAAACATTGATAATGCATATATTCCTGTTTAACAAAATTTGTCAAGTCAAGAAAATATTGTTTATCAAACTCCGCACCAACCTGTTGTTTCCAACTGTCTTCAATCTTTACGTTCATATAAAAGTGTTTCTTTTTCTCCTTAAAAGGAAGAAATTACTTATCTAAGATCAAATTCTCACCATCCATATCTGCAGGCTGTTCAAGACCCATAATATGAAGAATTGATGGAGCAACATCAGCAAGACGGCCATCCTTAACACGAGCAGAATTATTATCTGTTACATAGATGAAAGGAACTGGGTTCAATGAGTGAGCTGTATTTGGAGTATCGTCATCATTAATTGCATTATCTGCATTACCATGGTCAGCAATGATGATTGCCTCATAATCGTGAGCCTTAGCTGCCTCGATGACATCCTTTACACATGTATCAACAGCATAAACTGCCTTAGCGATAGCATTATAGATACCAGTATGACCAACCATATCACCATTAGCAAAGTTTACAACGATGAAGTCATACTTTTCTGTATTGATAGCATCAACCAATTTATCCTTAACCTCAAAAGCACTCATTTCAGGCTTCAAGTCATAAGTAGCAACCTTTGGAGAAGGAACGAGGATACGATCCTCACCCTCGTAAGGCTCCTCACGACCACCATTGAAGAAGAAAGTTACGTGAGCGTACTTCTCTGTTTCTGCAGTATGAAGCTGTTTCTTACCCTGGCTGCTAAGATATTCGCCAAGAGTATTCTGTACATTCTCCTTAGGGAAAAGAACGCTTACATTCTTGAAGTTTGCATCGTAAGGAGTCATACAGTAGTACTGAAGATCCTTGATAGTATGCATGCCTTCAATATCCTCCTGGGTAAGAACCTCTGTGAGCTCTTTAGCACGGTCATTACGGAAGTTCATGAAGATAACAACATCACCCTCTTCGATCTTACCATTTACAGCAGAATTGCTGATTGGCTTGATGAACTCATCGGTAACATCCTCATCGTAGCTTTCCTGAACAGCTTGAACCATATCTGTAGCTTGCTTACCCTTGCCTTCAACCAACAAGTCATAAGCTTCCTTTACACGATTCCAACGCTTATCACGATCCATAGCATAGAAGCGACCAATGATTGAAGCAATATGAGCATCATTAGCATCACAAACTTTCTGAAGGTCAGCAATAAAGCCTTTTCCACTCTTTGGATCGGTATCGCGACCATCCATAAAGCAGTGTACATATACATCTTTCAGATTATACTCCTTGCCAATCTCAACGAACTTGAAAATATGGTCAAGTGAAGAGTGAACACCACCTGTAGAAGTAAGACCCATGATATGAACCTTCTTGCCATTCTTCTGAGCATAGCTGTAAGCCTCAACAACGCCCTTATTCTTCAGGATATCACCACTCTGGCAAGCCTTATTAATCTTAACCAAATCCTGATAAACAACTCGGCCTGCACCAATATTAAGGTGACCGACCTCAGAGTTACCCATCTGACCATCAGGCAAACCAACATTTTCGCCTGAAGCCTGGAGCTGTGAGTGTGCTGAAACTGCATTCAAATAATCGAGGTAAGGAGTTGGAGTGTTGAAAATAACATCACCCTTACCATGCTTTCCGATTCCCCATCCATCGAGAATCATCAATAAAGCTTTCTTTGCCATAATTTAACTTATATCTAAAAATTCGAATTTTCAAGTGCAAAGATACAAAAATATATTGGAAGAAAGCAAAATATTTTCTAACTTTGCAGCAACATGAAAAAGTTTGTTTCAACTTCTTGTTTGTTACTCTTCGCCACAACTCTTTTGGCACAGGTTATTAATAAGGACAATTCGGTAACATTTTACTTAAATGCTCCCGAAGCGAAGAAGGTATATATTGAATCAAACTTATTCCCTAAAGTACACAAAAAGGCACTCGAAAAGGGGTTGGTTGGTAAAATTGCCAACAGCACCAAAAAAGGAAGAGAATTTACCCAATTTGTGGGTTCATTTGGAAAAGATAGTCTTGTTGAAATGTACAAAGACAATAATGGTATCTGGACATATCGCAGCCAACCATCAACCGACGACCTTTATACTTACAGATTTATTGTAGATGATTCTATTTTATTAGACCCCAAAAACAAAAATCAACTAAGGGATGTCAAGGATATCTATAACTACTTCATTCTTCCCGGCCCAGATTCAAAATACTATCAAATAAAAGAAGTACCTCACGGAAAGGTAGAAAAAGTTTGGTATCCTTCAAAAATAAAAGATGGAAAACCAAGAAGAATGACCGTATATTTGCCTGCGGAATACATCAAAAACAAAAGTAAGAAATATCCAGTTCTCTACTTATTACATGGTTCTGGAGGTGACGAAGACGCTTGGACTGAAAATGGAAGAGCTGCAGAAATACTAGACAACTTAATTGCTGAAGGAAAAGCAAAACCGATGATAGTAGTAATGCCAAATGGATTAGCAGACATGCATGCAGCACCAGGCGTGTACGATGGCGACCAAAAGGAAGCATCAGGTTTAAATCTCGCTTCTATGTCTACTGGCGTTACGGAGTATTATTTCCCTTTGGAAGTTATTCCATATATAGAGAAACATTACCGTATCCTTGCAGATAAAGTTCATCGTGCAATAGCAGGCTATTCACTTGGAGGTTTACATACCATTTTCATTTCTGCCAATAACGCAGACTTATTCAACTATGTTGGACTATTCTCAGCACAAAGCACCAACAAAATCGATCATGCCTCAAAAATGCAATACGCAATGATTGGGAATTTGGCAAAGAAAGTCAGCAACCTATCTGAGAAAAAAGCTGAATGGGCAAAGAAACATATGCAAGCAGAACTTGTGGATGATGCAGAAGTATTCAAGGAATACGGAACCGAGCATATGAATCTATATCGAGATTTAGACAAGAAATTAGAAGTACAATTTAAAAATAAACCTAAACTGTATTTTATTAGGTATGGGAAAAATGATTTTGTTTATAAACTGAACCAAGATTTCAGGAAAAAGCTTGATCAAGCTGGTTACCAATACGATGCAAAAATCACCAATGGTGGACATGATTGGAAGAACTGGAGAAGATACCTGGTAGAATATGTTCAAAAATTATTCAAATAACAAAACCAAAAATGAATTACAAAAAGACATTAGCAGTTTGTGCAGCTAGCCTATTATCAACTACAATTATGGCACAAGGAACACCACAGCTAAACCCTAACAACATTGACGAAGTAATTGCAGCAATGACACTGGAAGAAAAAGCCCAGTTGCTTGTTGGCGATGGAAATGACGGTTTTGCCGGATCAGGTGCAATGCTTGGTCATCAGGCAAAATTGGTAGCAGGTGCTGCTGGACAAACCGTAGCAATTCCTCGTTTGGGCATCCCAGCAACAGTTTTAACTGATGGACCTGGTGGTGTCCACATCAATCCTACTCGTGAAGGAACAAGTCAGACATTCTATGCTACAGGTTTTCCTGTTGGTACTTGTTTGGCCTCAACCTGGAACACCGAGTTGATGGAGAATGTAGGTAAAGCTATAGGCAATGAGACTTTAGAGTATGGTTGTGACGTAATCTTAGGTCCAGGCTTGAACATACACCGTAGTCCTCTTTGCGGTCGTAACTTTGAATATTATTCAGAGGATCCATTCCTCACTGGTGCCATGGGTATTGCTTATACTAAGGGCGTTCAAAGTCAGGGTGTTGGAGTAAGTGCAAAACACTACGCAGTGAACTCACAGGAAAATGAGCGAACACGTGTTGACGAGCGTCTTTCTCAGCGAGCACTACGAGAGATCTATCTCCGTGGTTTTGAGATGACTGTTCGACAGAGTGCACCTTGGACTTTGATGTCAGCTTATAATAAAATCAATGGCGAATATGCTCAGAACAGTCACGGATTGCTAACAGATATCTTGCGCAATGATTGGGGCTTTAAAGGTATTGTAATGACCGATTGGATTGGTCTTCGTTCAGACCTGCCTACTTATGAGCAAGTAATCAACGGCAACGATTTAATGACACCAGGCTATCCAGAGCAGACTACAGCTATCGTAGAAGCTGTAAAATCCGGAAAACTTGACATTAAAGATGTTGACCGCAATGTTCGTAATATGCTTGAGTATATCGTTAAGACTCCTGCTTTCCGAAAATATAAATTTTCCAACAAACCAGACTTAAAAGCTCATGCCGCTATTACACGTCAGAGCAGTACAGAAGGTATGGTCCTGTTGAAGAATGACAATAACACTCTACCTATCAAGAATCTGAAGAATGTCGCACTCTTTGGCGTAAACTCTTACGACTTCCTCGGTGGAGGTTTGGGTTCTGGTGCAGTAAATATGCCATACGTAGTTGACATGGTTACAGGCTTAAAGAACGCAGGTGTTTCTACCACTAAGCAGTTGACAGAGATTTACGAAAACTATGTAAAGTTTGCCAAAGCAAAACTAAAAGCAGACAAGAATCCTTGGATGTGGTTTTTGGATCAAGGAAAGCCAAAGCTCGAGGAATTTGAGGTTAGCAAGCGTTGTGTTGAGCACGAAGCTCCTGAAGCAGATGCAGCAATCATTACGATTGGCCGTCAAGCCGGTGAAGGCATCGACCGAATGATCGAGGGTGAATTCAACTTAAACAAGGATGAAAAAGCTATGATTGAACGTGTTAGCGATGTTTTCCGTTCAGCAGGCAAGCCTGTCATTGTAATTCTTAACAGCGGCTCTGTAATGGAAACTGCTAGCTGGCGCGATCGTGTTGATGCCATCTTGGTTGCTTGGCAGCCTGGAGAAGAAGGTGGTAACTCTGTTGCCGATGTACTCACAGGTAAAGCAAACCCATCTGGTCGCCTTACATCCACTTGGCCTATCAGTGCATGGGACGTTCCTTCAACTAAGGGTTATCCACAAGGCTTAGGAGATGGTTATGAAATGCCTGGTGTGCTTTATAATGGCCAAATGAGCGGTTATAATTTCACTAACCACGAGGAAGATATCTATGTTGGCTATCGCTACTTCGACACTTTCAACAAGAAAGTTGCTTACCCATTTGGATATGGTTTAAGCTACACAACATTTGCATTCGGCAAGCCATCAGTTAAGATGAATGGTGACAAGATTACTGTAACTGTAAACGTTAAGAATACTGGTAAGGTTGCAGGTAAGCAGGTTGCTCAGGTTTATGTGACAGCTGCAAAGGGTGCTTATGAGAAGCCTGCAAAAGAGCTAAAGGCTTTTGCCAAAACTCATGAGTTAAAGCCTGGCGAGAGTCAGAACCTCATAATGACAATTGAAAAGCGTGACCTTGCTAGTTTTGACGAAGCAAATAGTCAGTGGAAGGTTGATGCTGGTAACTATATTTTCAAAGTTGGTGACAATGTTGAGAACATCCTAGGAACTGCATCTTTGAAACTTACTGAATATACAGAAAAAGTAAGTAATGTCCTTCCTGTAAATGCTCAGTTTAAAACCGTGAAGCAGTAAGAAACACTTCATATATATACAAAAATCCCCGAAAACATCAGTGTTTTCGGGGATTTTATTATAAATTACTATTACTAACAGGAGTGATTATTCATCATCTTTAACTGTAAGGATATTGCCTTCCGCATCATATTCCAATGGAAGAACCTTAACAGAACGCAACCATGTTGTATCGTTTGAAGGAACACAATCATGATGGAAAAGATACCACTTATCACCAACTTTAGTAATACTATGGTGAGTAGTCCAACCAACAACAGGCTCAAGAATTACACCTTTGTATGTAAAAGGACCATAAGGATTATCACCTACAGCATAGCAAAGCAAATGACTATCACCTGTTGAATAGCTGAAGTAATACTTTCCGTTATACTTGTGCATCCATGAAGCCTCAAAGAAGCGATGTGGATCACCAGCCTTCAAAGGTTCACCATTCTCATCAACAATTTCAACTGCTCGTGGAGCCTCAGAAAACTGCATAACATCATCACTCATACGAGCTACAAAACTAGCCAATGCTGGAGTTTCAGGAGTTGTATATAGTTCTGTCTTTCTGTCACCAGCATGACCGAGGTCAATACCATCCTTCGTCAACTTCTGAGGTGCACGATACCATTGGAGCTGTCCACCCCAAAGACCTCCAAAATAACAGTAAATCTGACCATCATCATCCTTGAAAACACTTGGATCAATAGAGAAAGAACCACGGATAGGTTCATCCTGAGGGACGAAAGGACCTTCTGGCTTATCAGCTACAGCAACACCAAGATGGAACACACCATTATAATCCTTAGCTGAGAAAATAAGATAATACTTACCGTCTTTCTCAACAACATCATTGTCCCACATCTGCTTTTCTGCCCACTTCACATCCTCTACATCGAGAATCTTACCACAGTCAACAACTTCATCCTTCATTGGGTCACCCTCTATGCGAAGAACATGATAGTCTTTCATTTGGAAATGACCACCATCATCATCAAAACACTCACCACTATCCCAATCATGAGATGGGTAAATATAAAGTTTACCATTGAAAACATTAGCAGATGGATCTGCCATATAATCCTGTGGGAATAAATATCTTGCTTTCATTATTCAAATAATTTAATAATTTCTTTTACTACTGGTTTTACTTTAAAATTACGGTCGATAAGCATACCATAGTTGGTTCTACCATTTATTGGCCAGTCATTAAGCCAACTAGTACCATCATCTACGCCCCAAAGGGTAACACGTTCAATGTTATCTGCGTATTTACGATAAAGTTTGAAGAACGCCAGATAACGCTCATTAAACTCCTTCTGGGCCTTCTTGGTAAGTCCTTTTGTGTAAGGATCCATCTTAGGATCACCTGCAGCAAAGTGTTGTTCAATGCCAGCACCACTAAACTGCCATGGCTGTGGCAACATATTTAAGTCTAACTCTGTAAACTGAACTTTTACACCTGCGCCGATGAAAGCCTGAATACTCTGCTCATACTCCGAGAGATCTGGATAATCCAGACCATTATGGCTCTGCATACCTACGGCATCAATTCGACACCCCTTTGCACGAAGATCATTAATAAGTTTTACCACAGCAGCACGCTTACCTGGCTTATTCATAGAATAATCATTGTAGTAGAGTTCAACATCAGGATCTGCAGCATGAGCAAACTTAAATGCCAATTCAATAAACTCAGGACCAATTATCTTATAATATGGACTCTCACGGAACTTTCCGTCATCAAGGATAGCCTCATTAACAACATCCCATCCTTTAACCTTACCCTTATAATGAGTAACAACATTCGTAATGTGATGATACATACGATCAATCAAAACCTCACGACTAACAGTTTTGCCCTGTTTATCAGTAAACATCCACTTAGGTGGCTGAGAATGCCAAATAAGGCAATGGCCAATTGCAGTCATATTGTATTTCTCTGCAAAAGTAATCAGACTATCGCCACTTGTCCAATCATACCGATCTTCTTCTGGATGAATCACCTCTCCCTTCATACAGTTCTCTGCAACAACAGAGTTGAAGTTTTCTGTGATAGCCTTTGTTGCTGCTGCATTATTTTCTGCAGCAAAATTTGTATTAATAGCACATCCTATAAGAAAATGTTTTCCTATTACTTCTTTCATTGTAGGCTGGGCTTTCTTCTGAGCCATACCCATTGAAGGAGCAAGCATGAGAGAAGCCAGCGCGATTGTTAAGATTTTATTCATATATCCTTTATAGAAATAATTTATTTACGCTCTTCAATTTCTCTATTCATCTTATCAATAACCTCATCAGTAAGAGGATACTTAAAGATGAGATAACCCACTAAAATAAGAAGAATTGCTGGAATTACACATGTAAACCACAAGATTGCTTCCTGTGCTGTTGCAGTATAGTCAGAAAGCTTAGGATAATAAGCATTTACAGGTGCACTGATAAATGAAGCAAGGAAAACCACAACAAAGATGCCAAGCATCAACTGCAGACACTTATTTACCTTAAATTCCTGGAACATCTCTCCATAAGAAACAGGTTTATCTGGTGTTGTAGCAATACGTTCTTTACAACCCTTGAAGCAAAGCAGCAAAAGGATAAATCCTGCGATTGCAAAGCAGCATGTGACAACAAACCAAGCCATAGGATCTGTCTGCAAAGCTGACTGCTCGCTTGTCAAGTCGAAGCCAACCAATCCCATAGCCAATGGAGTAATCCAACCTGCAATAGAGAAGCCTGCTTTAAATGCGACTCCAGCAAGTGCATTTATGGTAGCAGCCGGACGGTTTCCTGTACGATATTCTGCTTCTGTGATCACTTCAGGAACAAGAGCCCACATAAGAGAACCAACAAGAAGTCCCACACCTGTCATAACCTTAGCAGTTTGATACAACACCTTACAATCTTCAACATTTGATACTTTTGGAATAGTATAAAGGATACAGAATCCTACAAAACCAATTGCAAGAAGCAGATAATAAAGTCCCTTCTTACCAAACCATTTCTTCAACATAGGAAGAGATGGTAAGATAACAAAAGCAGGGATTGTACCAATAGCCATGAATAAAGCTTGGTTCCAATCAATAAAAGCATGAGCAACGATTGCAAGACCAATAGGGAAACCTGCTTGAACAGTTATCTGACCAATATTAGCACATACCATTCGAGTAGAGGTAAGCTTAAGAACCTCGTCATTATCACGAGTCATACTTGCCATAATAGAAGCATAAGGTATATTTACTACTGAATAGATCATACTCAGCAAAGTATAACTAACTGTAGCATAAACAATCTTCATTGGCATATCCCAAGCTGCAACTTGAGGAAGCATCAACAAACATGCAGCAACAGTAAGAGGAATACCACCATAAAGAAGGTAGGCACGATACTTACCTATTTTAGGATTTCGGTTATCAATATATCGTCCCACAATAGGACTCCAAAAGCAGTCAAGGAGTCGTACCGCCAAAATCAATCCACCAACAAAAGCAGGATTAATCTTTAATACAGTCGTAAGGTAGAGCATTAAATAGCATGCTACCGTTTGGAAGATTAAATTCTGTGCCAAGTCGCCCGAACCATAGCCGATTCGCTGCATCCAGGACAATTTGTAGAAGCCACGAGCTTCATTTTCATTTTGTGTCATGATATAATTATTTTTAGTTTTTCAATTTCTTTGCGGCAAACTCGCCCATTACCTCATATCCCGTTGGGTTGAGATGCAACCAGTCGTCGGAATACTCTTTGCGCAATTTCTGAACATCAGAAGGATCTCTTACCAAGGCATCAAAATCTATGACTTCATCGAAAGCACCACTGGTTCTAATCCAATCATTCACAGTCTGACGGGCAGCATCATGGAAGTGAGAATACCAACCATTACCTTTAAATGGAGTAATAGTTGCACCATATACTTTCAAACCTGCGTCTTTTGCTTTCTTTATTAAAACCTTATAAGATTCTATTAATTCCTTAGCAACAGCCTCTGAATTTCCATTGCTTGTTCCTATATCATTAGTTCCTTCGAAAATAATGATTTTATCGATACCCTGTTGTCCTAAGATATCACGGTCAAAACGTATCATTGCAGGCTGGCTCAACCCGCCTCTAATAACGCAATTTCCCCCAATACCTAAATTCAAAACACCAATCTGGCCATCAAGTGCATCTGAAAGATAATCTGGCCAACGATTCTGTTCATTAGTTGTGCTACCGCGACCATCTGTAATCGAATTTCCGAGAATAGCGATAGCATGGGTACTTTCATCTTTCAATACTTCCAAGGCAGAAATATTATACCAATGGTCTAACTTCTCAACAGAGCGAAAAGATTTTCCTGGTTTTACTTCACCCTCGGCAATATACGAAGTTGTACGAGAGCCTCTATGAGAAGTCATATTTACAGGTACCTTAGCACCATAGTTGATAGTTATGGAGATTCTAGACAGAGAATCCAAATTGAACTTAAGTTGGTCGGAACAGATAGCCTTTCCCGCAGGAATTACCACATTCTTGCGCTTATTAAATAATACAAACTTAACAGATTTCGTATCAATATCTGACGAGTCCTTTGCATTCGCAATATAAATAGAGCGTATCTCAACCGGCTCTTTACTAAACTCATTAGATAACTTTAGACGAACAATCTTGTTTCCAAGAGATACTTTCACGATTTCACGCAACGAATGATTCGCTAAATTCGTTTTTGGCATGTCTCCCTGACCTGTAAATTCAGGAGCTGTAGCCCATGAACCCACCCAGTGATTTGTTTGCGCATTTGCAACAGATGCGGTGAGCAATAAGGCTGTCAAAAGGTAATATTTTACTTGTTTCATACTATTGGTTTTTCATTATGCAAATTTACTCATTCCTTTCTTCTTTTATTATATAATTTGTAACCCAAACATATAAATTTGTTTCATCGCCAAGAATTTTAGTTAAATGATTAGGATTTTCAGGAAACAAAAGTTAACTTTGCAATATTAATCTTGAAATATGAAAATCATTAGGAACCATCTATTTACTATCATTTGTATGTCTCTTGCTCTTTTAGCATGGGGAGACAGCGGACACCTTTACACTTCAGGCAAGCTATCTAGTAACCTTATAAATTGCATCACCCAAGATCCGTATGGTTATATCTGGATAGGAACAGAATATGGGCTTAGTAAATTCGACGGATACAAATTTCACAATTACTATCATAACGAAAAAGACACCAATTCAATCATCACCAACACCATCTCTGCTTTTCTTGTAGACAAAAAAGGGAACTTATGGATTGGAAGTGCTAAGGGTATTATGAGATATGACTATATTAACGATGAATTCATAAAATATAGAATGCCTGACCACAGAAAGCCTAGAATTTACTCTATTATTGAAAACAAGAAAGGTGACATTCTTATTGGCACTGCAGGCTATGGCTTATATTCCATTAAGAAAGGGAAAAATACAATTATTCACGAAAAAGAATATTCACGCAGAGACTCCGATGTTTTCTTTTCACATATATTCGAAGACAACAGAGGAAATTTGTGGCAAGGAAGCCACCTATCTACAATTAGTAGATTCTATAAAAAAGGTAATAATCTGAAAATTCAAGATTACCAATCCCTTTATGGACCTCCTGTAAAATATTTCCAAACTAGAAGAAATCTATTACTCATAGTATGCATGTATGGAATCATTCAATATGACTATACAACGAACAAACTATCAGATGCGGGATACGACTTTGGAACTTACAAAGGAAGTATCACAATAAACAGTGCCTTGTTCGACTATAAAGGTAACTTATACATTGGCACTTCTGAATCTGGTGTATTATACATACCTAGAGGTTCCAAAAAGCTAATTCCTTATACTAATAGAAACAAAGACCATTTTAATCTTTCAGCCTCAAGTGTTAGTAACATATTTGAAGACAAAGACAATAACCTTTGGATAGGATGCTTCCAAAAAGGATTATACCTTATCAACGATGAAATCGACGCTTTTTCTACTTGGAGCTTCTCAAATCAAGGATATGATTTAGGAAGTAGCGTATCTTCAATAGCAAGTGGAGATAATGGTACAACTTGGTGTACCGTACAGAATAGTGGAGTTTACCAATTTGATGAGCAAGGGAAAATTATTGGACATCCTAAATCCCCAACAGGAACAAGTATTATATACAGAGACCAAAATGGAGGTTATTGGCTAGGAACAAGTAATGGTTTATATAGCTACAATCCTATTACTGGAGATTATAAACTTAGAATCAGTTTCTCCAGTGTCGGAGTTTTTGGTATTACTGACGATGGAATGGGGAAATTATACATTTCAGTTTATAGCAAAGGACTCTATATTTTCGATACGAAAACAAACGAGACTAAAATACTGAGCATGCGGAAACGTACCAATCATGGTTATTTATGTAATGATTGGATTAGCTACCTAATGTTCGACCGTCAAGGATTACTATGGATTACCACCTCTAACGGAGTTGCTTGTTTAGACCCAAAGACCGATAGATTCGACAATTTTGGATGGAATAGTATCCTAAATGACATCCAAAGCAATTATCTTTGCGAAGACCAAAAAGGCAATATCATAATAGGAACTGACAACGGATTATTCTATTTTGATATTAAAACAAATAAAGTTCAAAGATTTAAAAATTCAGAATCCCTAAACAACAAGCAAATCTGCAGCATTGTTAAAGACAACAATGATGACATTTGGGTCAGTAGCACGATGGGAATATGGCAATATAATCATAAGGAAAACAAGTTTATTAGTCATATAAATGGTAGTGGTCTAGCAACACATGAATATGTAAGAGGTGCTGTACTACACAATTCTGACGATTTCATCGGATTTGGCTTCGCTGATGGTATTACAACTTTCTATCCAGCTGCAGTAAATCAGGAAGATAATAATATGGATAATGTATATCTTACTGATTTTATTATCGATGGTAAGTCTACAAATTGTCAACTAGAAGAATACGAGATTCCATACGATCAGAATTCATTCACCTTAGAGTTCTCACTCCTCAACTACAAAAACGCCACCAATATCAGTTTTGAGTATCGCATCAATGGTGGAGAGTGGAAATCAACAGAGGAAGGAATGAACTCCATTTCGTTCAACAAACTTGAGCCTGGAGAATATATCATTGAAGTACGAGCTGCCAACAACGGCATCTATTCCAAGAATACCAGAAAGGTTTCTATCTATGTCCGAAATCCATGGTATGCCTCAACTATAGCTTTCATAATCTATTTTATCCTTGGAGGAGGTTTTATTTTCTTCTTCCTGCGATCTTATGAAAAGCGAAGAACTGCAGCCCTTGATGAACAGAAAATGAAATTTTTGATTGATGCCACCCATGAGATACGCTCTCCTCTTACCTTAATAATGGGCCCTTTACGTAAACTTAAGGAGCACATCATCAGCGAAGAAGATCAGCAAAATATCGAAACCATCGATAGAAACGCACAGCGTTTACTATTACTTGTCAATCAAATTCTTGACGAGAGAAAGTTGGATAAGAATCAGATGAGAATACAATGTCAGGAAACAAACATGAATTTGTTTATCAAAAACATCTGTTCACTATACCAATACAATGCAGATGAAAGGAATATCAAATTAAAGTTTATTCCTGAAAAGGAAAATATTCATACTTGGATAGACAGAATCAACTTCGACAAAGTGATTTCAAATCTCCTATCAAACGCCTTGAAATATACGTTTGATGGCGGTGAAATCGATATTTTTCTTAATCAAGATGAGAAAAATATGATATTAAAAGTACAAGATACCGGAGTTGGCTTTAGAGGTGAAAAAACCGAAAAATTATTCGACAGATTCTATCAAGGAAGAAATTCTACAGACCTACATATCATCGGAACAGGAATAGGATTAAATCTGTGTAAAGCTATCGTCAATATGCATGGTGGAATAATCAAAGCCTATAATCGGGAAGATGGTTTGAGAGGAGCATGTTTAGAAGTGGATATTCCATTAGGAAATAAACATCTGAAACAAGAAGAGATACTTGAGAAAGACAAAAATTCAATTGAGTTGTCTTCACAAAAGAAGAACACTGCAAGTAAGAATTTCAAGATTCTAATTGTAGACGATAACGTTGAAATCGCTCAATACATATCCAGTGAACTTGGCGAATGGTATCGTTTTGAATCTGCCCCTAATGGAAAGATTGCATTGAAAATGCTGCTTAACAAGAGTTACGACCTTGTTATCAGCGATGTTATGATGCCAGAGATGGATGGTATTACTTTATTAAAGAATATCAAGAGCAATGTCAACATCAGTGACATTCCTGTTATACTACTTACCTCAAAGAGTGAAGTTGCCTATAGATTAGAAGGACTAAAGAAAGGAGCAGACGCATTCCTTGCCAAGCCATTCAATATGGAAGAGCTACATATCCTTATCGACAACCTAGTTGATAACGTTAGACGATTAAGAGGCAAGTTCTCCGGAGCTCAGAAACAGCAGGACAAAATAGATCAAGTGGAAGTAAAGAGTAATAATGACGCTTTAATGGAAAGGGTAATGAAATGTATCAACGAACACTTGGACGATCCTGATTTCAATGTCGAGAAGCTAACAGAGGATGTAGGAATAAGCCGCGCTCAACTTCATAGGAAAATGAAGGAAATCACTGGCATATCAACAGGTGAGTTTATCCGCAATCTAAGATTAGAACAAGCAGAAAGACTCATCAAGGAAGGCAGGATAAATATAACCCAAATTGCCTATGCTGTAGGATTCAATAATCAGACTCACTTCTCTACGGTCTTCAAGAAACATTTCGGTATGACTCCAACAGAATATTCAGAGAAACAAAACAATTAGCATGATATAAATATGAAACAACTATTTTTAATTATTTTGAGTTTGCTTCCTTTCATTGGGACAAAGGCAGAAGACGGAAGCAGCTTATGGTTGGGACGAGAGCATACAGGACATGCCAAAGTTCTTTGCCAGAAAAATTCACTAATCATCTTATCTACAAAAAACATTTTGAGTCAGGGATGGGAAAATGGAGATTCTGTATTTCTTAAATTCGACAAGAGCCAAATACTTGGCGAAGGCTATCACATCGTTGCAACAAAGAACAATCAAGGCAAGTACAATGCAACAATTTACGCGAACAAAGATGCAGGTTTTCTTTATGGAGCCTATGCCCTTCTGAGACTTCAGGATACAGGAAAGCTCTCAGAAAGCATCGACCTTGTGGAAAAGCCAGCTTTTCAATATCGCCTACTCAACCATTGGGACAATTTGGATGGAAGCATCGAGCGAGGATACGCAGGAAAGAGTATATTCTGGAATACCAATGTATCCAAGGCTAAATTCAATAGTAGGATTGTCACTTATGCCAAGGCGAATGCATCTGTAGGCATAAATGGAAGTGTATTGAATAATGTAAACGCTTCCCCAAAAACACTTACTTCTGTTTATCTCGATTCTGTCAAGCAAATCGCTCAGATTCTCCGCCCATATGGCATCAAGGTTTATTTATCTGTAAACTTCGGAACTCCAAAGGCATTGGGTGCCACTACAACAGCAGACCCTAAAGATAAGACTGTCATAAAATGGTGGAAAAATAAAGTAAAGGAAATCTATAAGCTAATTCCTGATTTTGGAGGATTCCTGGTTAAAGCAAGTAGCGAAGGTCAGCCTGGCCCTAATGATTACGGACGTACTCATGCAGATGGGGCTAACATGCTTGCAGATGCTTTAAAACCATTTGGCGGTATTGTTATGTGGAGAAGTTTTGTTTATGGAGCCAACCATAAAGGAGAAGACCGCGTGATGCAAGCAGTTTCTGAATTTAAGCCTTTAGATGGTCTTTTCCACGAAAATGTTATTCTTCAGAGTAAGAATGGTCCATTGGACTTCCAACCATGCGAACCTTACGCACCAATCTTCGACAACATCAAGCAAACCCCTCAATTTGCAGAATTTCAGATTACCCAGGAATATACAGGTCAGAGCAAGCACTTAGTTTATCTTTCTCCTATGTGGAAAGAATTCTTTGGCTTTGTTAATCCTGAAAAATTAAAGGGTATTGCAGGAGTCAGTAATGTTGGCGATGATGCCAATTATTGCGGTCATCCATTTTCACAGGCAAACTGGTATGCTTTTGGACGTTTGGCATGGAATCCAGAACTTACTTCAGAGCAAATAGCAAAGGAGTGGTTGGAGCAAACCTTCTCTAAGGATAGCAACTTTGTAAACCCAATGGAGAAAGTTATGGAGTCAAGTAGAAAGGCTTGTATGAACTATATGATGCCATTAGGATTACATCATATCTTTGCATTCGACCATCACTATGGTCCAGACCCTGCAGGCTACAAGAAAGAATATCCATTAGAATGGTGCCCAGTATATTACCATAAAGCCGATTCCAACGGTATTGGATTTGACCGTACAAAAGCCACTGGTAGTGGAGCTACCGCACAATATCCTGAGCCTTACGCAGAGCAGTATGAGAATGTGAATACTTGTCCAGAAGAGTATCTTCTATGGTTCCACCATCTTCCTTGGAACTATACATTTAAAGATGGTACTACACTTTGGCAACAGTTGAACTATCACTACAACGAAGGCGTAGACAGTGTAATTTCCTATAAAATGACCTGGATGCAAATGAAGCCTTATGTGGATATTGACCGATGGAATCATGTAAATAAGCTGCTTGACATCCAAATTAATAATGCTTTTGAATGGAAGTTTAATTGTCTGAACTACTTTCAGACATTCTCAAAACAGCCATTCTGTTCAATACTGAACTAACATAAACCTTTTATTTTATTATAATGCCTTGTTTCCATCATAATATGGAGGCAAGGCATTATTATTTGCAGAAAAATAACTCGAATGAAACAATAATTAATCTGCATGAAACGTTTTAAAATAAAAATCTAAGAATAATTTCATTTCTTTGCAAGCAGGAAATACATAGAAAAATACGATTACAATCGACGTATAATAAATAAAACCAAAACTCATGAAATGCACAAGTAATGCTATGAAGACCCTTGTGCTATTGTTTATGCTAATCTTATCTCCTATGGGATTATTAGCCCAAGGCAATAATGTTAAGGGTACTGTAAATGGCGACGATGGACCTATCATCGGAGCCTCTGTTCGTGTGAAGGGTAATCCCCAATTGGCAGCTGTTACCGATCTTGATGGTAATTTCTCTCTCGCTGCACCAAAAGGTTCTACCCTTGAGATTTCTTATGTTGGTTACAACACTCAAGAAGTGAAAGTCACTAGCTCGTTTCTTACCATTGACCTCAAAGAAGACCGTCAGCTTTTAAATGAAGTCGTAGTAGTAGGATATGGTACGATGAAAAGGTCTGACCTGACAGGATCTGTTGCATCTGTTAACAACGAAGCGATTGAGAAATCTGTAACAACAAGTATTGACCAGGTGTTACAGGGACGTGCTGCCGGAGTACAAATTCAGGCAAACACGGGTACACCTGGTGGTTCCACAACTATTCGTATTCGTGGTACCAACTCTCTCAATTCAACCTCACAGCCAATTTTTGTCATTGATGGTGTCATCATCGACTCTTCTTCCTCGGATGATGGAAACAGCAATCCTCTTGCCGCCATCAATCCAAGCGACATTGTCAGCATGGACATCCTCAAAGATGCTTCTGCAACTGCGATTTATGGTTCTCGCGCATCCAATGGTGTAATTATGATTACCACCAAGCGAGGACATGCGGGTGAAGCTACCATTACCTATGACGGATATGTAGGATGGCAGCAAATGCCAAAGAAATTAGAAGTATTGAACTTGCAAGAATATGCTCAGCATTACAATGACATTGCAGATGCACAAATAAAAAGTGCAAGTTCCGCTTATGTACGTCCTGACCTTTTTGGCGAGGGAACAGACTGGCAGGATGAGCTCTTCCGCAATGCTATGATGACAAGTCATAATCTTTCTATTTCTGGAGGAAACGACAAGTTCACCTATGCTTTTAGTGGTGGTTATCTTGATCAAAATGGTATCGCTATTGGATCAGGCTATAAACGTCAGACTCTTCGTGGTAACATAGATGCCCAAATCAAGAAATGGTTGAAGGGTGGCATCAACTTCTCTCTTGCCGATAGCAAGCAGGAAACTTTATCCAACAGCTACAGTATCATCCTTACAGCCTTACGCTCTCAGCCTACGGTAGCTGTTCGATCTGCCGATGGCACGTTCGATGGTCCTGACGACCAATGGATGCCTGAAAATCCTGTTGCACTTGCAGAAATTACACAAAACTACAACAAAAAACAGAATTTCCGAGTAAACACCTATCTAGAAGCAACAATTCTCAAAGGTCTGACTTTTAAAACGGAATTGTCTACTGATTACAACAATAACAAATATTATTATTATATGCCTGACTATAAGTTTGGTATTAAGACTAGTGATACCCGCTCATCTAGATGGACAGGAACCAATACCAAATACTGGTCATGGAGAAATATCCTCACCTATTCTAACACCTTTGGCAAGCATACTATAAATGCCATGGTTGGTCAGGAAATGAGCCATAATCATTATGAGACACAAGTCACATCTGCCACAGGATTCACCAGTAATACCACAACAGATCCTTCAGCAGGAAGTAATGATAACTCACAACCGGTAGCATACCAAGACAACAACTCTATTTTCTCCTACTTTGGCAGAGCTTTTTATAGCTTTAACGACCGATACCTAGCCACTTTCACACTTCGCCGGGATGGCTCTAGCAATTTTGCTGATGGTCATCAATGGGGTTGGTTCCCATCTGCAGCCCTTGCATGGCGAGTATCACAGGAAGAGTTCCTGAAAGAAAGCAAGGTAGTAAGCAATCTGAAATTACGTTTGGGTTGGGGAGCTACAGGTAATCAAAATATAGAAAACTGGGCATATATGGCAATGCTTTCCACCTACAATACTCCTTGGGGTGTTGGTGTGCTGAATGCCAACAATGCAAATCCAAATTTAAAGTGGGAAACCACATATTCCTGGAATGCAGGATTTGATCTGAGTCTGTTTAAGGGCCGAGTGGACTTAGTATTCGACTGGTACTATAAAAAGACCAAGGATCTTCTGATGCGTCTTGACCTTCCTGCCTTTTTGGGAGCAGGAGCTGGTTCTGGCTATGGAGTTGCCAGCAATCCATGGGGAAATGTGGGTAGTTTACGCAACACAGGTATCGAGTTCACCATCAACACTGTAAATATCCAGAACAAGAAATTCCAATGGAACAGTAACTTTGTATTCTCTCTGAACAGAAACAAAGTTGTTTCTCTCGACACACAGACAGGAACCCTTCCACGCTCCTTCCAGGTTGGTTCAGAAACAGCAACAGTTACCAACACCATCGTTGGCCAGCCAATTGGACAATTCTGGGGATACAAGGTCATTGGGCGATTCGATAAGCCTGAGGATTTCTATTACAAAGATGTCAATGGAAATGTCAAGCAGGTTGCTCTTCCATCAGGAAGTACCATCAGTAAGAATGGAACCTGGCTGGGCGATTATCGCTTTGCAGACATCAACGGTGATGGTGTAATCGACAACAACGACCAGACCTTCATAGGCAACCCTGAGCCAAAGTTCACTTTTGGTATTGGAAACACATTCTCTTATAAAGGCTTCGATTTGAGTCTCCAGTTCTCCGGTTCTTACGGCAATAAGGTGATGAACTACAATCGCCGGCAATTAGAGATTACAGGCTCAACATCAAATTTGATGAAGAATGTACTCAACTATGCGAGAGTGGAGTTGATTGACCCGAATGGTCCAGATGACTTCCGAAATTATTATGTAAGCAATGCAGCCTCAACAGTAATGCCTCGCTTATATACCGAGAGTTATACCAACAACAACAATCGTGTGAGCGACGCCTATATTGAGGATGGATCATACCTCCGTTTGCAGAACATTTCGTTGAGCTACACCTTGCCAAAGAAATTGCTTTTAAGCACATTCCTTACCAACGTAAAATTGTATTGCAATATTCAGAACTTGTTTACAATCACAAAATATGATGGTTATGACCCAGAAGTTGGTAGTTTGTGGGGCGATGCATTAAAGAATGGAATCGATTACAACCGCTACCCTTCTCCACGCATTTACACATTTGGTCTTAACGTATCCTTCTAAAATCTAAAGTATTATGAAATCAAAAATATTATCTGTTGGATTACTCCTGTCAGCAGGTCTTACATTTAGTTCTTGCGGGGATTTCCTTGACCAGAGCAACAGCCATCAGCCATCGCAGGAGAACTTCTTCGATTCTGATGCGGCTGTAGAGAAAGCAGTATGGCCACTCTATAGCTATGTCTGGTACGACTTCAATGATAAGTTCTATTATGGTATGGGTGATGGTAGAGCCAACAACATCACAGCTCAATATTCCAACTACATCTATCCATACACAAACTTCACCGAGACTTCTCTTTCTCAGGGATTAACCGAAGCATGGGGTTCTTTATATAGTGTTGTTTCCCAATCCAATAACTCGATCAACAACATCAAGAATTTCAGCACTTCAAGTGTGAGCGAGGATGCAAAGAACAAGGCCGTTGCAGAAGCCCGTTTTATGAGAGGACTGGCTTACTGGTATATCAGTTCACTTTGGGGATGTGCTGTTATCTACGAGAATACTGCCGACATGGTTAATAATTATGTAGTAGCAGCTAGTCCACGAGTCGATGGAATAGAATTTGCCATTCGCGATATGGAATATGCTGCAAAGTATCTTCCAGAATCACCTAAAGGTACTGGACGTGTATCGAAATACTCAGCTTATGGTATGCTTTCCAGAATGTATCTTTCTATGGCAGGCTTAACTACCAGTGGTCAGTATGATGGAACAAATGCTCAGACAAACTTCAATAGTCAGACTCGCAATTCCTATTATCTGGATCTTGCCAAGAAAGCAGCCTTGAAGGTTATCAACGAGAGCAATGCCAAACTCCTCACCAACTATGCAGAACTTTTCGGAGCCTCTACTATCAACAACAATAGTGAGAGTCTTTTCCAACTCCAGTTCATGCCTGGAACAAATATCGGTGGAGCTGCTCAAAGTATGACTCGTTTCCTTGCATGGTCTACTACTGTAGCCGACCAGAATGCATGGGGAGGTTCAACTTATTGTTCTTACGATCTCTGGGAGGAGTTCAAGGAATACAAAGATGCCACTTTAGGTAGAACTGTGGATGACAAGATTCGTCGCCACAACTCTGTTGCATCTTATGGAGAATCCTATCCAGAGCTTAGTGCAGATGCTAGTTCACCTTATATCTATGGCGAGACAGAAAGTCCAGGAAACCAGGGAGCCAATATCAAGAAATATGTTATCGGTACAAAGAAGGTTAACGGATTCTCAGAGCCTAACAACTCAGGCATTAACACCTATATGCTTCGTCTTGCAGAAGTTTATCTGAACTATGTGGAAGCTGTCATGGGAGACAATGACGAAACTGAGGATGCAGAAGCGCTAAAACTCTTTAATGCTATTCGTCAGCGTGCGCAGATGCCAACCAAGACAAAGATCACCTATGAAGATCTTCGCCATGAATTCCGAATGGAGTTAGCCTTTGAGGGTATGTACTGGTATCAGCTCATCCGTCGTGGCTATTCACATCAGCAAGAGGTAGTAAACTATCTGAACAATCAGAACAGAAATGCCAGCTATTTCGAGGCATCCACCAACTCCTATGTTCTCAGCGACAACTATGTTGCTCCAGGACCAGATGTGGATGTAGCAACAGCTGCCGATCTCACCCTTCCTATGTCGGATACCGACCAGACAAAGAATCCTCTTCTTAAACCTGATTCCAATGGAAATATTGCCACCAAGGCATATACCTTTGGAGATCGTGAAGTCGATGAATCTGCTCTCTTCGAATAAGCAAAAAAATAATTCTAAAAGAGAAGTTTATTATGAAAATCTTAAAATATTTTACAATATCACTGTTGGCTTCTTTGTTCATAACAGCATGTTCTGACGAAGATGCAAGCAACGCTTCAATGGCCATCAACAAGGTGTATCTGGAGGACGTAAAATCAAGTGTTCCTGATAGAGAAGTAACTTTTGCCCGTCTTGGTCAGCTTATACGTATTGAAGGCTCGGGATTTACAGGTCTCAAGAAGATCTATATCAACGGATATGAGACCTATTTCAATAATGCCCTGCTCACCGACAAGAATGTATGGGTGACCTTGAACCAAAACACGCCTGTAAGTACAGCCTCTGAAGATGTAAGAAATACCATCACCTTCGTCAAGGACAACGGAACTTGTACCTATAGTTTCATCATCCGTTCTGCAAGTCCTTCTATCAGCAGTATTTCCTGCACACTTCCTCAGCCAGGAGAAACCGTTATCGTGAAAGGTTCCAATTTGGAGGAGACTTCCGAGGTTACACTTCCAGGAGGTGTTGTAGTCAATGAGATTACCAATGATGAAGATGGCAAATGGTTTTCTTTCGTTATGCCATCCGGAGTAGCTGAAGGTGGTTCTCTTACAAGTACGGGAGCTAATGGAACTGCTATCTCTGCACCTAATTTCAACGACAACTCTTGCTATATCATCAATTTTGATGGTAAGGGAACACAGGGTACTTGGAGTGCAACACTTCAGACATCCGATCTTGTTGAAGATCCTCTCAATTCAGGCAGAGGTAAGGTTGCTATGCTGATTCCAGAGAGTATCGGTACTGTAAAGGCAGGAACAAGCAGCATCAAGGGATACTGGACTGCAGGAAATGATGACCCAGATGATGATTGGAGTCGAATGACGAAATTCATTCCTGCGACAACTCCTGCCGACTCCATCGCTTTGCAGTTTGATATTTACTGCCCTCAGCCATGGGACAAGAGCGGTCAGTTGGAGATCACTCTTCAGAACAACCTCTCCAACTATGGTTGGCAGTCGGCTTGCACCCGTCATTCTGATGAGTATATCAACCAGGCATGCGCATGGGTTCCTTGGATGGACCGCGAAACGGGCGAACTCACTGGTCCTTTCCAGACTTCTGGTTGGCAGACCGTTACCATTCCTTTGTCATGGTTTGGCAACTATACAGGCGAGTATGCCAGCACACCATTCAGTAAGATCATTGCCGACAAGAATGCGGGAAGCTATCGCAACTTCGGATTCCTGTTCTGCAACAGCGATGTTGACTTCGATGGCGATGCGTCAACCGAGAATGATATCACTCCTTCTCAGGCATTCAATCTACCAATCTATCTCGACAATTTCCGAATTGTCCGCATAGGTGGCAAGAGTGTATCCGATTATCCAGAAGAGAAGTAGTTCCTATTAACTTTAAATGAAAGTAATCATGATGAAAACCAAATATATACTCCCGTTGTTAGCAGCAAGTATGCTGTTAACGGGATGCGATGACCAGATTATGGAATGGGGCCGACCAGCTGGAGAGAATGCGGTAACCAATGCCGAGATTCCCCTTGCAGTGAAGGAAGTCCTTGCCAATTACGATAATATCAAGGCCTATGCTGCCCAATACACGCCTAATATGATTGTGGGACTGGGTTGTAGCGCCGATTTGTATACCAGCAATTTCAATGGCAATTATCAGCAAATAGCCAATGATAATTTCCAGATGTTCACCATGGGCAATGCCATGAAGATGGATGCGATTGTTGGAAGTAGTGGTACTATGAATTTTACTACTATGGATGCTATGATTGATAACATGCCATCAGATACCAAACTCTATGGTCACAACTTCATCTGGTATCAGCAGCAGTCGCAAACCTATCTTAAGAGTCTGATTGCACCAACAATGGTGATCAAGACCGATGGAGATATTGCCAATCTTCTTACAGGTGATGCCAGCGACTTCAATGGCGGCACATATGGAGGATGGGGATCATGGGGTTCCGGAAAGGCAAGTGCCGAGGTTGTCGATGGTGCTATGGTGCTCACCAACAAGGGTGATGGCAATTTCTGGGAAGCACAATTTGCCTATACCTTCGACACACCTTTGGAAAAGGACAAGGAATATGTCATCCGATTCAAAGCAAAGAGTTCTTCCGGTTCCGGCCAGCTTCAGTTCCAATATCAGAATGCTACAACATACGGCTCACAGGGCGGATACACCACTTTTGAAGTGGGAAAAGACTGGACTACCTGCGAGGCTACCTTCAAGATTACAAACTATGATGATGTGAACCGCATCATCATCAACTTCGGTAAGGTGGGTGGCAGCTATAGCATCGACGACATCCAGTTTGGAACAAAGATTGAAGATAAGATGACAAATATCCTTGCAGGCGACGCCAGCGATTTCGAAGGCGGCTCTACTGGTGGATGGGGTTCATGGGGTTCTAACAAAGAATCAAGCGAAGTCAAGGCTGGCGAAGGTAAGGATGGTTCTGCAGGTTTGGTACTTGCCAACAAAGGCGACGGAAATGCATGGGAGGCACAATGTGCATATACCTTTGATACGCCTCTCGACAACAGCAAGAAATACATCATCCAGTTCTGGGCAAAGAGTACTGCAGCTGCAGGTGAACTGCAATTCCAGTATCAGAATGGAACCACCTATGGTTCACAGGGTGGATATAACACCTTCAACGTCGGCACCACTTGGGCACAGTATGAATTTGAGTTCACACCAACTCCAGACGATGCCAACCGCATCATCTTGAACTTCGGTAAGATTGGTGCTACATATACCATCGACAACATCAAATTTGGCATTGCCAAGAATCAGGATGCTGCAGGTGGTGCAAAGAAGTTCATACCGATGTATTACACCCAGGCTAAAGGCAACAACAGCACAAACGGAACAACTATCACCTATACTTTGAAGAGTGCAGCCGAAAAGCGTACAGCTTTATTGGGTGCTATGGAGGGATGGATCCAAGACATGGCCAAACATCTTGCCGAGAAGAAAGTTGTTCCATACGGATATGATGTTATCAATGAACCTATCGAGGATGGCAACAATAAACTCAGAGGTATTGAAGTATTCAATAGTGATGATCAAGCACCTACTGAAACCACAACCGATGGATTGAACCTAAATTGGGGAAGTAATCGTTTCTATTGGGGCTACTATGTGCCTGACTATGCTGTGCAGGCATTCCAAATGGCCCGCAAATATCTTCCTGCAGAAACAAAACTGTTTGTTAATGACTATAACCTTGAGGTTAGTCCAAACAAATTAGCTGCATTAGTAAAGTTTATCAGCGATATCGACAAAGCCAACGGAAGCAATATTGTCGATGGAATCGGTACTCAGGTTCACTTCGATCTTAGTGCAGCTACAGATGATTGGGATGCCGACCTTGAATTAATAGCCAAGCTTCGTGAGAAAATTGATGCAATGTTCCAAAGTCTTGCAGCAACCGGGAAATTAGTTCGCGTTACCGAATTGGATGTAGCATTAGGCACAAGCAGTCCTTCAGCAGCTCAATATCGTACTCAGGCAGAAACCTATCGAATGATCTTTGAGAGTTACAAGAAGAACATTCCTGAAGCCCAACAGAGTGGTATCACCATTTGGAGTTTGAGTGATAACGAGAAAGAGCATGAATATTGGTTGAAAGGCGATGTTCCTAATCTCTTCGATGGCAACTATCTGCGCAAGTGGTCATACAAGGGAGTTTGCGATGGAATCGCAGGAAAAGACCTTGGCATCGACTTTGGCGGAGATGCCTACAAAGCCTATTATGAGAAAAATAACGTTTCTAGTACAGTAACTGAGTGATTAATTCAGTGTTATAGTTTCTTAGCTTAAAAAAGGTCGGACTGCAGTGATGCAGTTCGACCTTATGTATTATAGAAGTTTTAGTTTTACTAATTCATTGGCTGCATATTCTCCCATCACCTTATATCCCGCCGGATTAGGGTGCAGCCAGTCACTTTGATATTCTTTCTTCAAGCAGGATGGGTCAGCAGGATCTCTAAGCAGCTCATCAAAATCAAGAAGACCGTCAAATTCGCTCTTGTTGGCTCTTATCCATTGATTAACAGTTTCACGGGCCGCCTCATGGAAAGGCGAATAATAGCCAGCATTCTTAAACGGCGTAATTGTTGCCATCACAACTTTTAGATGGCGGGCCTTTGCCTTCTGTATCATTTCCTTATATGCAGCAATAAGCATTGAAGCTACAGTCTCGCTATTTCCCTTAGCATTTCCGATATCGTTAACGCCTTCAAAAATAATAACTGTCTTCACTCCACTCTGCATCAGAATATCCCGATCAAATCGGAGTTTTGCCATAATTCCGAAGCCACCTGTTGTAGCTACTCGATTATTACCGATACCCAGATTCAGCACACCTACATGCGTTATCTTATGCTTCAACTGAAGATATTCAGAAAGCATATCCGGCCATCTATTCTGCAGATTATCTGCAGAGCCTTTTCCATCAGTTATTGAGTTTCCGATAATTGCTACAGAATGAGCCGTTGAGTTATAAACATCGATTCCATCGATATTAAACCAGTGATTTTCCCGAAAGGAAGTACTGAAATCGGATTTGGCATTGGTTACACCTTTCATAATATAAGAAGTGGTGCGTGAGCCCATGTGCACGGTTGGATTAGCAGGAGCCGATGTATAGTTGATGGTAATGGCAAGTTTCTGCATTGCCTTCAAATCAAACTTTATTGCATCACTAACCAACGTCTTTCCTGCAGGAATCGTTGCTGTATATTTGTTCTGAAACTTGAGATACTTTGCTGTCTTTGGTAAAATATCGAAGGAATCGGTAGAAGTGGCGATATAAACCGAACGAATCACCACCGGCTCCGTGCTATAGACATTGCTGAATCGAAGTCGAATAAGGTCACCGCCTACAGATACTTTCACTACCTGACGAAGTGAGCGATTAGACAGATTGTTGTTATGGGGCATAAAGCTCTTTACAGGAATCTGAGGAGCTGTCGCCCAGGTACCCACCCACTGGCTGCCAGTAATAGTCTTCACCTGTGCGTTGGCAGTAAGGGCGCACAGGCAGATGAACAAAGCAATAAGTCTTTTCATTTCTTTTACCCTAAAAAATATTCAAATTGCCTGCAAAATTACGAATATTATTTATTATAGGATAAAGATAGAAAGAAAAAATTAATTCAAGCGGAAAACGACAGGAACATTGAACCTTACACGAACAGCCTGACCATTCTGCTTTCCAGGCAGCCATCGTGGCATATTTCTCACTACGCGCAAGGCTTCCTTGTCCAATGAAGGATCAGCAGCTCTCAGTATCCTTACATCGGTTATAGAACCATCACGTTCCACAACAAAGCCAATTACTACCCTACCTTCGATTCCATTTTCTTGCGCAACCACCGGATATTTCGTGTTTTTTCCAAGATAACTCATCAAAGCAGAAGTACCACCAGGGAAAGCAGGCATCACCTCGGCAATAGTAAGCGCTTCTGTTATCTCTGGGCGCTTTGGTTCTGGTGCTGGTGGAGCTGCAGTAACGATTTCATCGTGCATAGCTGCTATAGTTCTGTCAGTAGTTCCTTCTACATTCTCAGAACCAACCGCAACCGTCTTATCCAGATCTGCCATCTGGGTCATCAATTTCTTCTCATCAACCAAGTCATCAGGCTTGATAATTGGAGCAACAAACTTTTGGGTGTGACGAACAACGGGTACTTCCTTTACCTTCTGAGTCTTAGGCTGCACTTTCTTTGGAGCATCTCTATGATTATATTCTATAATATGCGATCCTGCACCAAAGCCATCTACATCAATAATTTCCTCTTTATGAGAATAGTTATAAGCCAAGGCACCACCAAACAGGGCTGCAGCAGCCAAAAGGATTCCCAAAGACTTCATATTTCTGCTCGAAGTCTCTTTTCTTATCTGATAAGCACCATAACTTGTATTTCTACCAGTGAACACCATGTCAATCCACTTAGGATCGTAAATATCAACTCTTGCCATAATTTATAGTTTTTAAAAATGAAACATCTTTTGGATTACACGGCAAAGATAATTTCAACTTTTCAAACTATCAATTTATGGAGTGTGCAAGGTAGTGTTCAATAACTATCCTTCTGATAATCAACAATTTAAGAAATAGACTTTATTACATCATCCCAATCCTTTGGCGAGCCTTTTTGGCCAAAAGCCTTCTCATAAAGTCTTCTTCTGGTAGAGGTAATAGCCTCCTTGCTATGAGCAGTCAATTCTCCGATGGCAGAAGGGGCTATATTCATCTTTAATAACTGACAGACATGGTATTCATGCTCACTTAATTTACAGAGCATGGCAAGATTGGTATCGAAGGTGGGATATACTTCACGAAGAATATCCCCTATTTTTTCCCATTCCATCGAGGATAAGCAGCCCGATTCCATAGGTGAATTCAGCTTTAATTTAATCTTCTGATAGATTTCCGAACTTTCAATGTCGGATTGTTCTTCCTCCAAAACCCTCTTGTCCTTATGCGCATATTCCTGTTGCAACTGCTTCATTCTTTCAATACGCATCCAGAGCAACTGTTCCCGTTGTTCCTTATTGTTGATAACCATATAGGAAATAACTCCAACAGCTATCAACAAACCGAATAAAAGGGCAAGCACCACAAAGAAGGTATCAAACATACCCAGCAATTCCTCATTATGTGCCTTGTTCCTTCTACTATTATAATGATCAAATACCCCCTTAGCAATTTTTTCCTTATTCGATTTCTCGACAAGTTTATTTGCCATTTCATAAAGTGCCAACTCATCATTTGCTGCGATTTCATCACCCAAATAAAGATCAATTTTCAGCAATCCCAGATGACCCTTTCGCTGAGCAAAGAGATTATCCGAGGAAATCAACCTTCGATTATAAATGATGGAAGAGTCGATGAAATCGTTATTTTTATTAGCCAAAAGATAGAAAGAATCCGCTTTCATCGCCTCTTTTTCGAGTTGGGATCCCTTAGGGAGTTCAGATTTAGCAATCAGATTGATATCTTCCTTAATTGAATCAGCCAAGACTCTGTTTTCTTCTTTCAAGGCTGTGACACGGGCTTTAAGAAGCAAACTCAAGCAAGTATCCTGTCTGCCTTGCTTCTCCAATTTCCAGGCCTGTCTTCGCATTTCACGAACCGACACCACCTGTCCTGGCAGATGATCATCACAGGAAATCATCAACCCGATAAGAATCAGACAAAGAAGAAATAACTTTTTCATAATATATCGCTTAAACGGCTACAAAGATAAGGAGAATAATTCGTAATTCTTAATGCATAATTCATAATTTTAATAGAGATAGACCATATTTATGAACTATACACAACAAAAGGCAAAATAAAAGAGCACATAAAAAAAATTGGGGCTGACCGACGTCAGCCCCTAAAAGACGAGAGAGAAAAATTAGTCACGACTGACTAACAATATGTTTATTTTATCAAATATTTCTTTCCATTACGAACAACAATACCTTTATAATGACCACCAACTTTCTGACCAGTAAGGTTAAAAGTAGAAGCATTATTTACCAAAGATACTGCAGCAACATTAGAAACTCCAGAGGTAGATACAATCTGAGACATCCAAATATCATCAGTATCATTCTCCAAAGAATAAGAACTTCCATTCTTCTTTACAACAACACTATTGATATTGTTAGCACCAGTATGAACAGGCAACCAACTATCACCCGACTTCACACCAATAAAGAATCGGTAATCTCCATCAGCAGCATCAGACATAGCCTGAGCATAATTCAGAGAACGAATCGTAAAACTAGAACTCTGACGATGATTCAAAGAAAAATCCTCTGGAGTATCAGCGCCCTTCTTTGAAGAAGAACTAAAGTATTTAATAACCTTTTGATTTCCGGATTTATCTAAAGCAATGACTGCAAAAGAACCAACATATTTATTTCTACCCATATTTGAAAGAGTAGCATTTACAGACATTACCCCTTCATTTAATGAAGATGGAGTATAAGATATATCGCCAGAATTCAAAAATTGAGGTTCATAAGAAGTTCCATCTGAAGATGGACAAATACCAAGAATCATTTCCTGTCCTTCACTAAAAGAAGAACTACCAGGATTTAATAAAGCTATATCAAAATAGCCATCGGACGAGCCACCCCATCCCCAGTTTACATGAACGAAACCATCTTCATTATAGCCATCAATAACAAACTCATGGCCACCAGAATTACTAGAGCCAGAATACATCAATGGACGATTAGCATTCAATTCACTATATACCTTTTTCATCCAAAGATCTTCAGAATATAGAGATCTTGTATATAACTGAAGATTTGAATTGTAGTTAAAATAGTCTACCAAGGCATTTGCAGCCTCATAAGAAAAGGCACCACTGCCACTTTCGTTATACTGCATACTAACAGAAACTCCAAGGTCATACATAATCTTAGCAACCTCACTTGCTGAAGCATCATTATCACTACCAGAATAGGTATCTCTCATAATAGACCAATCATAAGTTTCCTTACTATAGTCTACAGTCAAAACCAAGCTATTTTGGCCTTCTGGAGCGAAAGTGTAAGTATGTATATTCTGCCCCTTAGCAGGATATTGATTATAATACATAACCTGAGCCATCGCTGTTGCAACACATCCTGTAACATAATGTTTTCCATTCTTCATTACAGGAGTAAGTAGATTATAGGGAGCACCTTGATTCCATTTGCAAGAAACTAAAGGCTCTACAACAGCTTTAAAACCATCATACTGAGTTGCTGGTTTAATTTTGTGAGAAGAACCTTTCTTCAAAGATTTTTTCAAAAAATGTTTCTTCCTTCATATCATCCGTAACTTATTGATAGTTAACGAGATGCTATGAAGGAAGATTTTCCTTAGCATCTCAGTACTCTGTAAACATTGCCATGCATGGTGTGCTTAGGCTTTCCTAAGATACGGGTTAGCACAATTCCAAAGTCCTTTAGGGAAACATCCGCAAATAGCTTCTTGTTATGTGGATAGAGCTGAAGAAGAATCTCATTGGCTGAAAGTTCCTTCACTTCCTGCTCCTCTTCCCTGCCCTCTTCAGGCTTCTTATAGAACTTCTCTACAAGCTTCTCCAAGTCTGTCTTGCGATAATAAGGCTTGTTATGCTCCTGAAGCTGCTTCTCGTCTTCAGAAGTGAACCAGTATCGCTTTCCATCTTCGATTTCTGCAACCAGTTGGGCATAAACCTGGTCGATATCAATATGGTCGGTATTGATAAACTCCATCGGCTGCAGGATCAGGAATCGACGAGAACCTGAATGGTCGGTGAGCAGTTCCTGCTGATTGGAGGTTCCGCAGAAAGAGGCGATGCGTGGAAGCTGATTGAAGTTCTTCTTGTAAACCCCACGGAAAGATGGCTTCAAAGTCTGCATCAAGGTCTTCAGAAGTGGCATCTTCTTAGGAGATTCCTTATCGAACTCATCGATATTGATAAGGAAATACTCCACCAGCTTTCGCTCGCCGGTTCCCTTCTGGGTGAGCGAGAAATCATCGGTGTAATAGTTCTCCAGCTCCTCTGGAGCAAGAGAGCGGAGGAAGGTGGACTTATTGATGCCCTGCTTTGGTGAGGTGAGAAGCAACATCACAGAATTGGCATGTTCCTTATTGATTCCCATCATCTCGGCAGTTACAGCCCGAAGCCAGAGGTGACCCATCTTGGTGCCATATTCTCCACAATGCAGACGATTGAAGAGATCGGTAACTCGGTCTTTTCCATCCCAGGTTCCTCTCACCTTCTTTATATAGTTGAGAACCGGGTTATAGTCTTCCGACAGAAAAGAGGTTACCTGCTCCTTGATGTGAGTAGAACCTACGAAGATTCCAGCCTCCTGCACCTCGACAGCGATGGTGTGGAGAGCTGTCTTATCGACAGTCCAGAAAGGCTCGTCAGGAGAGCACTTATGGCGGTACTCGAAAGTATCGAGCAGCACATTATGTCGGAACTCATAGGTATCGATTAGGAAATTTCTCATATCAAGGATAGGACGCAGACCTCTTTTGGTCTTCACCTTATACAATTCCATCTCTTCAAGGTCATCCATCTCGACCTTATTCATTTGCTTTAAGATATCTTGTCGGAGCAGAACCGTGTGTGCCCCATTGGCAGAAGGGGCCAAAGATTCATTCTCCGCCTTTTTTAGCGTAGAAATATTTACCATAAAAAATAAAAATTTAAATTAATATCAGTTTTCTTAGGGAAGGGGGGTGTCAGATTTTTGATTAACCGTCGTTCTCTATTCTTTTTCGATTGCAAAGGTACAAAAAATATTTGAAACTACCAAATCTTGTCCTTCCCGCCAATTTACCTTCATAGCATCTCGCAGTAATTCAACAAGTTACGATCAATATGAAGGAAGAAACATTTTTTAGAAAAATTATTTTGAAAAGAAGCCTACGTTTACGGGTGCTAAATGGGCCATTTAGCACCCGTAAACCGCCCATTTAGCATGTCTATCTTGATGGTTTACAATTAAAGTCTTTCTTGCCTGGCCAATTCATAGGAAGAATCCCTATACCTGAGAATCTTCTCGCCCACTCGTGGGAGAGATAAGAGAGAGGGTATGCCACAACATTAGGCAACAAAGCTTATTATAAATATTGGAGAACAAGCATTTATCAAGTTAGTTTGCAAAAAGGCCTTTCTTGAATTGCAAAAAGGCCTCTCTTGGATTGCAAAAGAGGCCTTATTGGATTGCAATAAAGCCTTTCTTACAAGACAAAAGAATATGAGTATAAACGCAAAAAGGGGCTGACCGACGTCAGCCCCAAAAGACGAGAGAGAAATAATTAACCCAGAAGGGTTAATATATCTTCTTTTTAGATTTATTCCTTAACAGGATCAGGTGCAGCTACAATCTCATTGTTTTTATCCTTCAATGCGTGGTTGTTGTTAACCTCATCCTCAGGAATAATCCAAAGCATAATCTTAGACTCTGCTGGGATGTTGTAGGTAACAGCAGCCTCATAGTTAGCACCACGACGATCGATAGGTTTCTTCAAACGCATAAGGTCGAAGTAAGAGAAACCTTCACCCCAAAGCTCTACACGACGCTGGAGCCAAACCTCCTCCTGCATTTCCTCTGCTGTTGTTGCATTACATGTATAAGAAGGATCACGATAAGTAGTGACAAAGTCTGTCAAGACTTTCTTTCCACCTTCTACATCACCAGACATAGCCAAAGCCTCAGCCTGAATGAGAATCATCTCTTCAACACGCATCAAAGGAACATCACATGCATTAGTTGCATTTCCGTACTTATCCTGATAAGCACCAAACTTTACATTCAAATATTGATTACTCCAGATAGAGAACAAATTGTCATCAGTATGACTTGCACTCGTGAACACATAAACGTTTCCACCAGCTTTCTCAATAAGAGTAGTATCAACTATCTTTGAGTCCATGTTCTCATCAAGCCACCAACCCTTACGGACATCGGTAGCAGGAATCTGATCAAACAACTTACTGTTGATAGCACGATAAGCATACATTGGCGAATAACCATTACCAGTGAAAGAACTCATCATTGAAGGGAAGTTCAAGATACCAGACTTAACAATGTCATTTGTCTCGTTTACATCCATACCCCAGATCCAATTACCTGCTGTAAGGTCATTAAATCCAGGCTTTCCAGCCTCATCGATAGAAAGAGGTGTATATCCTTTAGCAGCTTTCGCAGCATCCTCGGCAGCAGCTTTCCAATTCTGCATTACCAATTCTGCACGGGCACGAAGACCATAAGCAACCTGCTGATCGATATCGCCCTTACCACTACGACCTGCACCCTCGAGCAGAGAAATTGCAGTATTCAAGTCGTCGAGAATAAGTGCGTACACATCCTTAACAGAAGCACGAGGATTATCAGATGCCTGTTCTGCTGTTGTTGTTTCCTTTACAATAGGAACACAAGGAGCATCCTCATGGCCCTTGTAGGTAAACTGATACATCTGAGCGAGGTTCTCATAGCAGAAAGCACGCATAGCGTATGCCTTACCACGAGCAGCGGCAGCAGAAGCATTTTCCTTATAAGTAGCTTCTGAAGTATTTATAATATTATTAGCTTGAAAGATGTTCTTATACTGTTGATTCCACAAGAAATAAGTAACATCACTTTTTTCCGTACGATCACTATAGTTCAAATTTGATCGATACCAGTTATAACCACTATTTGGAGAGACCTCATCCTGACCAGCATTATCAAGCATCATCATAG
The DNA here is from genome assembly GCA_905236815.1 of uncultured Prevotella sp. Classification (GTDB taxonomy): domain Bacteria; phylum Bacteroidota; class Bacteroidia; order Bacteroidales; family Bacteroidaceae; genus Prevotella. The sequence goes on from CAJOPE010000041.1 coordinate 101,705, forward strand.
TTGAAGCATAACCATAATCATAGTGACGAGTAGAACCATACCAACTTGAAATAGATCCATACTCAATCATATTTGAGTACATACCATTGACCATACCACTCAAAGAAGAAGGATCCTTTTCCAAAGTTTCCTTTGTCACCTGGTCGCCCTGAGGAACTGTGTCCATCGTATCTGTACAACTAGCCAAGGTCATTGCCAAAGCAGTTGTAATGGCAGCTGTAGAAATATATTTAATTATATTTTTCATTGTTATCTTCCTTTAAATTATCGATGTTTAGAACTTCACTGTTAAGCCACCGCTAAGGGTGCGAAGTGCAGAATAGTTCATACCTGTTACACTACCGTATGACTGACGAGGATCAAGGCCCTTACGCTTTGCAAACAATGCAACATTATCAGCAGTGAAATATACACGAACACTCTTCAAACCAATAGGATTCAACCAAGTCTTAGGCAAATTATAACCAAGAGAAATATTGGTGATATCGAAGTAGTTAGAACTTACTACAAAACGGTCACTTGTGCTATTTGTGTACTTATCATTAGTGTTTACTCGTGGAATATTTGAAGTAGGGTTGCTCTCACTCCAAGAATTCAAGATATCCTTATGCCATCCTGTACCAGCTTGGTTTGCATTATCCTGGTGCATTAATGACTGATAACCCCAGTCGAAACACTTACCACCAAACTGATAAGATGCGCTCAAAGAGAAGTCAAAGCCATAAGCCTCAACCTTGAAACCTAAACCACCATATACATCAGGCAAACGGTCGCCAAGCTCATACTGAGTAGCATTAGAATAGTTTGCTGTTTTCTTGGTTCCTGTAACATTTCCGTTAGCATCTTTAACATCAATATAGTAAAGAGCCTGGCCCTTTGTTGCAGTCTCACCAGCAACAAGTTCCTCAGAACCTGTATAAACACCAGCATACTTACGCATATAGTAGTTATACATACTGCCACCTTCTTTGTAAAGGCTAGTACCATCAATCCACTGACCCTTCAATTCTGGAGCAAGATTCAAGATTTCGTTGGTCATTGTTGTAGCATTTGCAAACACATCAACTTTGATATCCTTTGTCTTGTAAACCTGAGAGTTGAGATCGAACTCAACACCATAGTTACGAACCTTACCAATATTCTTAGGGAAGTATGCATAACCATTGGATACAGCTACTGGCATATAGTAAAGAAGGTCATCGGTTGTACGGTTATAGTATTCAATAGTACCGCTCAACTTATCATTCCAAAGATTGAAATCGAAACCAGTGTTGAAAGAATAAGAAGTTTCCCAAGTAATATCAGGATTACCCTTTACATAAAGAGATACAGCAGCCTCATCATTCATGTTCACAACACGATAGATATCCTCGTATGGATAATAGTTTGGAGAACTAGAATTCTGCAAAAGCAAGTTATCATTACCCTGAATACCATAACTGATCTTATACTTCAGGAACTTCAACCAGTCTGAAGTTGACTCCATAAACTTCTCCTTAGAGATTACCCATGCAGCACCAAAGCTACCGAAGTCACCCCAACGGCTATCCTTAGCGAAACGAGAAGAACCATCACGACGATAAGAAACACTTGCGAAATACTTCTCGTCATAGTTATACTGCAAACGGCCAAACCAACCACGAGTTGAATAACGGTCAGTATATGAACTTGTTGAAGGAGTCTTCAAGGCATTGTCAAGTTCCATTACCGTAGGCAAATAGAGCTTCTCCTTATTTCCATATAATTCTGCCTTAGAATAATCATAACGTTCATGACCCAGCAAAGCGCTTACACTATGCAAGCCAAAGTTACGATTATAGTTCAACAAGAACTGGTGGTTGATAGCCTTATTGGTATAAGAATACTTAGAGACGATACCACCCATACTTGCATACTGACCATAGAAAGCATTGTAAAGTGCAGAACGATTAATATGCTCAATATCCAAACCAAGATTATAGTTGAAAGTAAGTCCATCATAGATATTGAACTCTGCCCCCCAACGTCCGCTGAACACATCAGAACTATACTTATTTCTGTCGAGGGTACCACTGCTGGCAGGATTACTACCATTCATGAACACACGGCTACCACCATAATTAGCCAAACCTTTACCATCACCATAGTCATAAGCAGTACGTCCCTGAGCATCTTTCAGAATATTGCCCTCTGCATCACGAACATAAAGTGGATAAACAGGAGCCATAAAGTTTGCAACATAGAAAATGTTGGCAGAAGAAGTACTGTTCCAATCGGTCTTATCGGTAACAGAATAATTTGAATTGTAGTGGGTATAAGCAACATTTGCTGTAAACTTCAACCAAGACTTAGCCTGGAAGTCAAGCTTTGCACGACTTGTGAAACGTTCGAAGCCAGAGTTCGCAATCACACCCTCGTCGTTCAAATAACCTGCAGAAGTAAAGTAGTTAACCTTGTCTGTCTTACCTGACATTGTAACGTTATACTCCTGACGAACGTTGCTCTTGTTGTAAACCTCATCATACCAGTTATCTGGTCTATAAGTATATTTACCATCAGAATAGCCCAAGGTTGCATTAGGATTGATCTTACCATCAGTACCAATCAAATCCTGACCATTAGGAACTGTAAAGATAGTATAACCTACACCACCATTAGACTTTGTTGGCAATACTTTATTTGCATAAGCATGTGCATCGGCTGCAGATTTACCCTGATCAATGGCACTACTATAAATTGACTCATAGGCCTTCTCCATATAAGTACCAGGATTAGTGATAACATCATAATTAGAAACGGCACGTGACTCATGACCAAGCTTTGCATCGAAAGTGATTGTTGTCTCACCAGACTGACCAGCCTTTGTGGTAACAAGGATAACACCATTAGCACCACGAGCACCATAAAGCGCATTGGCTGCAGCATCCTTCAAAACTGTCAAAGATGCAATATCGCTAGGGTTGATAGCAGAAATATCGCCATCATAAGGAACACCATCAACAACATACAATGGGTTGTTGCTGGATGCCATAGAACCAATACCACGAATGCGGATTGTAGCTGCCTCACCTGGCTTACCACTAGGAACAGTTACCTTAACACCAGCTACTTCACCACTAAGAGCCTGGGACAAGTTGGAAACCTGACGATCGGCAAGTTTCTCTGCACTAATTGCAGCTGCAGAACCAGTAAAACTTGATTTTTTCTCCTTACCATAAGCAACGACCATGACTTCATCCAAAGTCTTATTATTGTTATCAAGCTCAATACGAAGATTGCTTCCAGCCTTTACAGTCTTTTCCTCCATACCCAAATAAGAAACACGAAGTGTGCTTCCTGCAGGGCATTCCAAGGTAAAGTTACCATCAATGTCTGTAACAGCACCTGTTTTAGTACCAACTACGGTAACAGATGCACCAATAACTGGCTCTCCATTCTCCTTTGAGGTTACGGTACCATTGACACGAGTTTGCGCCAGCGCCATTCCTAAACTCAGGAAGAGGCCGACTAACAACATCATTAGTCTTTTTTCCATAAATCTCTCTCTTTAAAAGTTTATATTAAAAAATAAAAAATTCGACTCATTAAAAGTCTAAAAACATAAAGAATATTTCTCGTTTGAATTGGGGGATTAACAACTCACTTGTTAACATTCCCTTAATGTAACCTTAGAAAATCTCTCGTTCTCGGGCACAAAATTAAAAAATGTTTATGTAACCACCAAATATTTTTTGCAAAAAGCCGCCAAAAGTTATCAAAAATACCACACTTTTGCTATATTTCGACTATTTTTATGTGAAATCATAACTTAAGAACCTCTTTATTGATAAAAAATGAAAGAAAACGCAAATAGACCCGATTTACTAAAATTGATTAAAAAGAAAAAGAAGCTAGTTACAAAAAAAGGCCTTCGTTGAGATTTCAAAAATGAAATCAACAACAAAGGCCATATTAAGTTCGAGAGAGAATTATTTTATCTACTTAGTGTACGCTTGCTCATCTTCTTAGGAAGTGACTGAGTATATTTTTTAGATCCTGTAGGTGTATACTCCAAAAGATATGGATAAATCATACCTCCCTCACCATATTTGGTGATAGTCTTATCTGAAAGGGTCTTTGAAGTAAAGTAAAGGAATTGCAAAGTATTCGCTTCACCTCCAGATAAAGTTCCATTATCTAAGAATTCCAGATAAGTTCCTTCGTCCTTATCATAATCGAAATAGCCCTTAAGCTGAACCTTATTACTATATGAAGATGCTCCTGTAGAATAATCACCAATAACAGTTGCCAAATAATAGTAAACATTCTCACTAACTGCTGCAGAGTCAATAATTTCACCTGCATTGATAGTAAGGCTAAGATCTGACTTATTGTAAGTAACAGGCACAATTAATTGTGATTTAGCCAGATAAAGAATTGGTTTTCCTTTAAAAGTAGTAATCATTGCAACCTCAGATGCAGCTTTAAATGTAGTTGCACTGTAACCATTGAAAGTATAATAGCCTGCAATATCAGCAAATTCTCCCTGCTTAACCAATACTGAATCCTTTTGGTTTCCTGAAAGGTAATACAGATAGCCTGTACGAACGTGACCTGTCTTGTTAGGCTGAGCTGAAATTGTGAGTTCTGAACCTGAAATCTTTGCAGTGAACCAATCGTCGGTACCCTCAAAGCTTACAGGGGCAGTATTACTGATGGTATAAGTACGGGTAAGACTTGTTGAATCTGCAAAAACAATTAAAGAGTCAACATTTGTCTTCAGCTTGAAACCATTCTGATGAACAGGAACATTGACAGAATCCTTTCCCGACCAGATAGTCAGGAGAGAAGAACGGCCTTCCAAATCAGGATTGGCTGTTACTGTTACAGTAACTTCGTTGCCATTAACAGTAGCGGTAGCCCAATCGGTAGTGCTTGACAACTTAGCAGAAGAGATTCCTTCCAAAGCTGAAACAACGACCTTACCAGTATCAGCAGAACCTGTAAAAGACAAATCAGCGCTCACAACTTGAATGGAAGAGGCTTTATCGTATGGATTCTCAGTATCGTCGCTACAAGCGACGATAGAGAATGCCATAGCAGCCAATATCATTATATTAAATAATTTCTTCATATCAATACTTATTTAATGAAATTAAAAGACTTAGCTGAATTCTCTGCAGTCTTTTTCAACAACTGCAAACCAATGAGCTGCTCCACATATCCAGCATAATTAGCTGAAGATAATTGAGTAGAACCATTTGCGCCAAGATAAACAATAGGATAATCACCTTGCATAATTGAATAAGTTCCATTCAAATCATCATGCTCAAAAGAGAACTCATTCGCAGCACCAGATGTATTGTAGCCTGTCCAATAGCCTTGGCTATCAACAAAGATACCAAAGATATAATATCCTTTAACAACAGTAGGACACACAAGCTGTCCACATGTCCAAAGGAACTTGCCAGATTTTTCATCATAAGTGAGAGGAATCTCCAAAGGCATTACCCATGTGCCCCTTGTAACAGTGAAGGAAAGCTTATAGTTGTTACCACTTACTTTTGAAAGTTCTCCATCAAGCACAGTTTCATTATTAGATGAATTATAGAACGCTACATAATATGAGCCTACTATATCCTTATCAATATCAGCCTGGTTTACTGTAAATTCAGCCTTCTGAGCACCTACAGATACTGTAACGACACCAGTACGAACATCGCCTGTATTATTTGCCTCACCAGAAATAGTCAAAGTGTTTCCATTCTTGGTAATCTTCAACCAATCTGCATCAGTTGTGAAATTAAATTGATCGAGATGGTTTATTTCAACTGTCTTTGTAAAGGCATCATCATTTGAAGAGATAGAGCCTCCAATAGCATTAATAGCTACAGCTGGTGTAAAGATACCGTCCAATGCTGAGCCATTAGCACCCTTCAAGGTAACAGTGGCATCGTCATAAACAAATCCTCTTTCTGATACATTTCCAACTGTTACTGGCTTGTACAGGCGGATACCTTTATCAGTAAAGTTAAATGCGGAAGTATAAGTTGTATCACCAACAATATCCACAGTTGCCTGCAGGTTTTCAGAATCAAACTCCAACTTAACCTTATTGCCGTTTACGGAACCCTCTGCACCCGAAAGAACAAAATTATCTCGCAACGCAACAACATCATTGATATAATCTGCTGCTGGCTTTTCGAGCTTATACAGATACATCACATTCTTGGAACGAACACCATGAGTCTTGATTTTATCCTCACCAATACTATCGATGATCAACTCAAAATCGCCATCATAAGCTTCGTACATATCCGAAGATGGTGTTGCAAATAAATGCATGAAGTCATTGTATGAATCGAAAGAAAGGACAGGGCCATTATCTGTTGTCATTGTATATAATGACTTACGAGTAACGCCTGGAGCCAACTCACTTCCAACAGTTACCTCATCAGCTGTAAACTGAAGGGTGTAAACAAAACCACCATAAGACTGGTTCTTATCAGGATAATAATCCAAAGCCCATCCATTCTGTGAACCAACAAGAATACCTTGGGTCTTATCCAGGTATTTCTGCAAACGAGTTGCAGAAGACTCATCAAACTTATCGTCATCATCCTTCAAACATGACTGAAGAAGGACAGATGGAAGCATCATGAGCAGGTATATAAAGATCTTATTAATTTTCATAATCTTGATTTTTATTTTACTGTTAAATCAGTTAAATCGATTTTGCCTTCGATGATATCATCCTCACGGCTCAATACATTCTCGCGTAACGTGTCAAGATCTACACCCCAAGCAGACTTCATATAAGTGCGAACAATATCCAGTTTCTGCTGAATGAGCGCTGCACCTTCAGTTCCGGCCTCTTTCATCCAAGCATCCCATTGGCTTTGTGGATAAGTAACATAAATTGAAAGCATCTCTGCAAAGTCCTCCGTATGTGAATCCTGTGCATAGGCTGAAATAAAGCCACGCTTCAGGTAATCAGTTTTGCCATCCTCATTACTCCAGTCATCACCGATATATTTTGTACCTGTTATCAACTGGAAGTTTGGATCATAATCCTTGGTCTGATTCAGAATATGGGTGAACTCATGATGAATGGTCTTTAAATAATAATGATTAAGGCCTTCACGTCCAAACAAAACAATAATCTCATCCCTTTTACCATTCAGCAGATTGTCCAAATGATTGGTTCCTGCAAGGAAGATTTTCTTACCACCCTCGGCAGTTCCCAAAATATAGGTTCCATTATTACGATACTCAAATTCACCGGTTGCATACAACATCTTTGGGAAATAGGTACGGGTAAATGCAGTACCTGCTACTTCATCGTAAGCCTCCACACAAGAATACTTAACGATATGAGCCAACTTTACCGCCTGATTGTATTCTGCAGGAACGTTGAAATAGTTCATATCTGTTTCATTATCATTGTAGCGATATTCAAAACGGATATTGTATGGATTCACTAAATTGGCATTCAACCACTTATCAAAGGCATTCTCATTGGTTTGTGAGACTGAGATGATACTCTTATCACCGAGTTCATCCTCAGAGCAAGAACTTAGGGAAGTTCCTGCTACTAAAGCCATCAATGAATATAATATATATTTTTTCATATTGAATCTCATTTATACAATTGATAAAACAATTTATCTAGGATTAGGAGTAAATCCTGTACTTAATACCTTTGAAGGAATCTGGATAGCACGACGGTTATCATCTGTCTTCAACACATCAGTAAGTTTAGCTGGTTTTCCATCAGAACCAATTACACGACGAACAATCTCGATGCCATAACGCTTCACATCAAACCAGCGAAGACCTGTATGCATTGATTCTATACGGCGGAAGCCTAAAACAGCCTGCAACATACTTTCCTGAACGCTACCCTCCTTATCGATAGCAAAAGCAGGATGCAAATGCTTCTTAACTGTTGAGCCCATCTTAGATGCATCATCATAAGAATAAGTTGCTCCATCATAGAATGACTTTACCATTTCTGGGGTCAATACTTTCTTGGTAGTTGTGATGTTCTGCATCCAAGTTGTCAAATCTGCAGCGGCCTTGTCATACTCCTTCATCATAATGTATGCCTCTGCTCTATTCAGAAGTACCTCATCAGTGGTAAAAGCAGGATAAACCGTTCTATAATAACCAATCTTTGCCACTGGATCTGTATATTCAAACAGATATGGTAACTTATAGAATAAAACACGATCCAAATTGGTTGCAGAATAAGTATGAGGACGTGAATAGAAAGCAGTATAAGAACCCCATAAATTTGTGGCCTTGCAATCCTCATAAGTTGCTACATAGTTTCCATGAGAATATCTAGAATAATATCTATATGGGCCCTCTGCCAAAGCAACACCAGAGATTGCTGTAATAAGCAACAGGTTACTATTTAATGATGCATCGATATAATGCTGTGTTTCTGCCTCAAAAGAGGTAGTCATCTTTGCAACCTCTGACCAATCGCGAAGTACACTCTTTGGACTGCTTCCAAGACAAAGACTAGCATACTCTGCAGCTTTATCCCATTTCTCATAATAAAGATAGAAACGGCTGGCAAAAGCATAAGCAGCCTTCACATTGAAATGATATTTTGGAACTGTATAGTTAGCATCTCCTACTAAAGGAAGTGCTTCCTCCAAATCCCTTGCTATCTTCTCATAATCTTCTGCTACTGTTCCGCGCTCATAGTTTGGAGAAAGTTTAGTTTCAGGTCCCTCCATATATGGTATTCCCAGATCTTTTGAACTAGTTGTAGCATTATAGTTCTTGCAGAAGATATTGGTCAACATGAAATGATTATAAGCACGGCTAAGCAATGCCTCCGCCTTAGCCTGGCGAAGGGTCTCATTCTTATCTGCTCCCATCTCATTAATAGCTGCTAATGCCTGGTTGGCATTTGCGATAGCGCCATAAGATGCTTCCCAGTAAGATTCAGGAGAATCATTATCAATTTCGGTAACATCCTGCCAATTGTAAACCTGGTCGATAAAACGATCGGTTTCTGGATTGTTCTCTCCATAATCATCCACATTATCCGACATGTACTCACAGAATAACATATAGGTATTCTTTGGATAAGCAGAAACCAGCATGGACTTGGCTTTATCTTCTGTATTTACTGTGGTACGGTTATCTGGCATAGTATCCAGAAAATCATTACAAGAGGACAAGGTCATTCCTGTAACAGCCAAAGCAAATACTGTATTTAATATATTTGATCTTTTCATTGCTTCAATATTTTTATAGTCCTAATCGTAATGTAAGTGTAAACTGCTTTGGAACAGGAACAGCAACACCACCTGTGTTGAAGAACTCAGGATCCTGACCATTCAATTTCTTGTCGGCATAAAGCAAGAACAAGTTTGTTGCCTGCAGTTTTAAAGATAAATTATTAATCTTCAATGGCTCAATCAATGTACGTGGGAAATCATAGCCCAATGAAATCTCCTTCATACGAATGAAATCACCCTTAGCTATACGAGCACTAGAATAATTGTAGGCATTATAGGCATAGCTGAGATTTGTATCATATTTATTCTGACGGGAACTTGCTATTACAGGTACATCTGTGATATACTCATCACCAGGTACTGTCCAGCGATTCTTGAAATCCTTTGGCATTGAAACCAAATCATCATATTCATTTGAGAATACAGGATCCAAGCGAACTACATTACCAAATGAATAAGTAAGATATACACCTAAGGTAAAGTTCTTGTACTTGAATACATTCTCCAATGATCCATAATCTGTTGGATCCAAAGAACCTTCATACTTCAAGAAATTAAGTTTGTCTTGATTACTCTCCTGGAAATAGATGCCTGATACAGAGATGTTTCCATCCTGATCAAGGAATGTTGGAAGTCCTTCCTCATTTAAGCCCATAAATGGAACTGAGAACAAACCTCTAACTGGATAACCCTGTCTTGCGAAACCATTACCCTTTACCAAGTCAATAACGCGTGTTGCAGTTTTCAAATCTGTTACCTCATTATATGCATGAGAGTAATTGAAGTTGGTATTCCACTTGAAATCCTTTGTTTCAATGTTGGTAGATGAGATTGAGATCTCAAAACCATTAGACTTCATTGATGCGATATTACCATATTTCTGAAGTTCACCACCAATACCCTGAGTTGTTGCAACGCCAATCAAATCATAGTTGTTACGCCAATAGGTATCATAAGTTACATTCAGACGATTGTTCAAGAATCCTAAGTCCACACCAAGGTTGAACTCTTTCTTCTTCTCATAGGTCAAATCATCATTTCCTAAGCTCTCCACATACAAAGCCGACTCACGAACGCTTGTAAATGGACGCCAAGGATTCTGACTCTTGATAATTGGATAAGAGTTAGTTACTGAAGGGCGGTCACCAGTAAGAGAATAACTTAAACGAAGTTTTGCTGTTGACCAAGTTGTTCCAAACTTCTCTTTGAACCACTCATCCTCACTAGGTGTCCATGCTGTTGATACATTATAAGTAGGCAACCAACGAGCAGAAGTTGACTGACCAAGATAGTTGGTACCTTCATAACGACCTGTCAGGTTGAGGGAATAGATACCCTTGTAGGAATAGTTAGCTGTTCCAAAGAAAGCAGCACTTCTTACATGAGTGTTCTCGAGTGTGAAATAATCTGTATTCTGCTCTGATCCTTTCTTAAATACCTGATAAGCATAGTTGGCAATTTCACCCATGCTATACTGCATACCCCATCCACGGAACCATGAACTATGACGGTCTACAGCATTGGTTTCCATACCTCCATAGAAGTTTACGATATGATCATTCTTGAATACATCGTTATAGCTTACTGAGAAACGAGTATCCCAACCAAACATCTTATTGTCGCTACGCTCATAAATACCGCCATTTGGCATTACAGAAACAGGAAGGGCATAAACATTATCAGGATCTTTATACAAGAAAGAATTTTCCTTACGAATGGTAGAATTTCCCATAGCACGATAAGCCAATGCCTGGTTGGAATCATCAAGAATATTATGCTCGCGTGAGGTTGAAGCTGATTTAGCACTTCCAAGCAAAGTAATCTTTACTTTATCGATTGGCTTGAAGTCAATAGAACCTGTCAAGCGGAAATCATTTACGTTCAAATCCATATAATTAGACTCCAACTCATGGAAGATATTGAAAGGAGCATAATTACGTGTGTAATACTCATCTGGATCCAACGCACGAGAAGTATTCAAGGCATAAGAATATGGGTTGATATCGAAATCACGCTTTACCTTACCTGTTACAGCATCTGTTTCAGAACTTAAAGTTCCTGGAGCAGTTTGCTTACGGAAAGATGCATTGCTCAACAAGCTAACATCAATTTTCTTGGTAACATGGAACACATTATTCATATTAGCAGTATAACGCTGCACATTACTCTGTTTGGTCCATCCTGGGTCAATCATTGCAGAAACAGAAGCATAATAACTAGCACGATCTGTACCACCAGAAATACTAACAGAATGGTTATGCATAATAGAGTTTGAGAACAATTTATCGAACCAATCGGTATTTCTATACTCAGCAGCTCTTAAATAAGCAGCTCTTGCCTCAGGAGTATTCGCAAGACCAAACTGTCCTGTCTTCTCATCGTAAGAACTGATCAAACTATACATCTTTCCATAAATACCTGAATTAGATGCATTGGATGCTTCTGCATAATTCAAATAACCCTTCTGATAGAGTTCCTGATATACAGACATCTGATCCTGAGAGTTCATAATATTAAAGGTACTATAGCTTGGCTTTAAACGCATAGTATATTCACCTGTATAGCTAATGCGAGCAGAGCCTGATTTACCTTTCTTTGTAGTTACTACAATCACACCTGCCATGGCACGTGCACCATAAATAGAAGTAGCAGAACCATCTTTCAAAATCTGGAAGCTCTCAATGTCATCGGCATTCAAACCTGCAATAGCGGAAGAAATCAAAGTCTCGGCATCACCTGATGAAAGGTCATCAGCTTTAACCTCCTTTACATCCTCCATGATAACGCCATCCACAACCCATAAAGGCTTAGAACTACCATAAATTGACGTTGCACCACGAACACGGATCTTTGGAGCTGTACCGAAAGTACCTGATACATTCTGAACACTCACACCTGCAGCACGACCTTCCAAAGAACGGCTGATATCTGCAAGACCATCGATTTTGGTATCGGATGCATCAATCTTGGCTGTCGCTCCTGAGAACAAACGCTTGTCCATAGCTGTCATACCTGTAACAACAACCTCATTCAAAGTCTTGTCATCGGCTTTGAGCTTGATGGTCATTCCATTCTTTGGAACAACTGTTGTTGCTTCCATACCGATGTAAGATACTTGAAGCTTCTTACCTGCAGGAACTTCGATGGAGAAATTACCATCAATATCAGATACGGTACCTGTTTTAGTACCTTGTACCATAATGGAGGCACCAATAACTGGCTGTCCATCTTCCTGAGAAATCACTGTACCAGAGATCTTGTTTTGGGCAAAACTCATTCCGACAAAAAGGAATAAGAATGCCAAAAGCAAACTTAATCTTTTATCCATAAATCTCTCTCTTTTTAAATGTTATACAATTATTAA
>CAJOPE010000042.1 GCA_905236815.1 uncultured Prevotella sp.
AAATGTTAATAGATTGTCAATCAGTATATTGCAATGTTTGATTATTCGCGAAAGCCGGTAAAATGGCAAGTGGGAAACTTTAGTCATTTAATAGGTAATAACACTGGATATTCTGCCGACAAAAACCACGTATATTATCATGGAGAGATTATCAAGGGGACCAATGCAAAAAAAATCAGGATGTGGTCTGATGATATAGCTAGTGACGAAAAAGACTATTATATAGAAGGGAAACCTTTCCATGTATCCGACTATGCCAGTTTCCGTGTGATCAGTAATTATTGGTGTATCGACAAAAATTTCGCATACCATGAGGACTATCATGGAAATATTTCCAGAGTTAAGCTGAAAGATTACAGTTCGTTCGAGGATATTAATGATGATTATGCAACAGACAAGTATCAAGTCTATTTCAGAAATTCCGTTGTTGAGGGAGCAGACCCAACAACTTTTAAGTTAATCAAAGAATACGAAAGCTGGAACATCGGGCAAGACAAGAATTGGGTATACTGCGAAAACCTGAAAACTGATATAAAGGATATAATGGATGTAAACGAATTTAATCATTCATTCTTTGTGGATGATAAATACATCTACACAAAAAGACTGCAGAGGATGCCAGATGGAACTGACGAACAAACTCTTTCAACCTTAGGTGACTATGAGCATAACTGGACTGCTGACCAAAAGAGGGCTTATTGGCAAAATAAAGTGGTAAGTAATGCTGATGTTAAGAGATTCATGCCAATAAATGAGCTCATCCTATACAAAAACAAGACTGCAACAGATAAGAGATTTTCTCCCGACTATGGGAAAGATGGAAAGCATATATACTACAGGAATTCTATTCTCAAGGATGCAGATTACAAGACCTTCGCTTGCGGTTTTGATAATTTGACGAACCTAGAATTTGCCTGCGACAAGAATCGATTCTATAAAGGTCATCCATCAGAACTTACAAAACTGCTTCTTGCTAAAAAAATCCGATTAAGAAAAGGGGAGAATAGCAAGGAGAGAATCATTTATATAGGACAATGATTACGGCAGTGCTATTTTTATGTTCAGAGATGCGAAAGAGAAACTTGCTAAATAATCTATATAATTGTTGGATATCTCAATTTTTCAATGTATATTTGCCAAATTACAAACAAATAGCATTAAACAATATGGCAAAAATTTTATTAGTAACTGGTCATACCTACCAGGACTACTCTGTAGCAAACAAGGAAATTGTAAAGGAATTGGCAGCAGCCATTCCTGGTTTGGAAATCGATAATCTCGCAGAACTCTACCCTGACTTCAAGATTGATGTGGAAGCTGAGCAGAAGAAATTGCTCGATGCTGACATCATCATCGTACAGTCACCTCTCTTCTGGTATTCTATGTCTTCTATCGTTATGCGTTGGTGGGAGGAAACTTTCGCTCACGGATGGGCTTATGGCAGCACAGGTACAGCTCTGAAGGGAAAGAAAATTGTATTCGGCATCACTGCTGGTGCTCCTACAGAAGTATATACTGGTGGCGTGATGGGCATTACCGATCAGGATATTCTGAACCGCTTCAAGGTGAGTGCTAACTTCTGCAACATGGAATACCTTGGAGGTAAGTTCACTGGTGGACTCCTCAATGCCGGTACTGGTGTGTTGAGCGAAGAGGCTCTGAAGGCTATCCACGAGCATGTGGACTTCATTGTAAAGGCTATCGGATAACATAAAGGTCTTCTCCCCCACTTGTGGGGGAGATAAAAGAAAGGCTATGCCACATAAGCCGATTATAAATTAACTACCAATCCTGCATTCACAATGCCCTGCTTGCCATAACCAAAATCAATGGATGCACGCAAGCGTTCACCTCCGAATTCTATTCCCAAAGCAGAAAGCTGATAGGCAAATTTCACTTTTTCGATATACCGATCTAGCGAAGCATAATCATTAGAACCGCTTGTAATATCTATCTTATAATGCTGAGCGCCTAATCCCAACTTGGAATATAGGCAGAAATGTTCTTTCGAAATCCACGAATATTTTACAGAAGGCAGAAAGAACTGCGATTTCGATTTAATGTTTATCTCTGAATAAGGCATAAACGCATAGATGAAGCCTCCTATTAAACGGGGAACTGCATCAGCACTTTCACCATCCGAAAAACTGGAATTGCAGGTGGTGTCATAACTTCGTCGAATCCCAGCTCCTGATGATTCAGCAATTCCAAAGTTCACACCTATAGCCCAATACTTGTTGGGATGATAGAAATATTCCAAAGAATATGATCCCTGAACACTCTTCAATCCCCTATTACGGCTATTCTCTAAACCAAATTCATTCTTTAAATCTTCACGTACATCATTTACTTCTGCATCTACACCTAATCCGATGGTCGCCCTAATCTCATGCTTACTAGTTTGAGAACTGGCAGGAATAGCGGTTAAAAAGAGCGCCATAAAGGCTGCAACATTCAATAGTTTTATTTTCATAATTGATAGATGATTAATTTGTTTTATTTTTTAAATGAAATGAATCCGGAAAACTTGCCCTGCAACTCAATAATTTCAATTATTTCATCGAAAATGGGAACACCAACAGCTAGACCTCCTGACATTCTTGTCAAAATCAGCCAAAATAGCGTCTATTCCCCCGTCCGATATGCACAAATAAGACATTTAGTTAATATTTCCACCTCGAAAAATAATATTTACCTCCCAAAGAATATGCACAATATGTATCTTTGCAGTGTTAAAAGTTAAAACATTCGCATTACATTTATTACTTACTCACGAGCTAAAACTAAGATTCATTAAAACAAAA
>CAJOPE010000043.1 GCA_905236815.1 uncultured Prevotella sp.
GAGATACGCAAATTTTCTAGAGCATAAATACTCTCAAAAAATGAAATAATATTCAACGTGTAGACTTTTTCAGCAGCCTCGGGGAGACCGAGAGAGGGTATGCCACAAAAATAAGATGCAAGACTAATAAGAAATTAGCAAATAAACCTTGCTCGTGGCATACCCTCTCTTATCTCTCCCACGAGTGGGCGAGAAGATTTTTTAATCACTCTTAAGAATGATATCTATGAATTATTCAGGCTAAGTTTATCCCATGTGAAAATGATGAAGATCGAGTTGAAATTGTCAATCATACTCACTAGTTCTTATCCCAGGAAATGCCCTTTCCAAGAAGTCTATCAGATATTTTCTCCAATTCTCCCATGAGTGAGCGCCATCAGAGATATTATAAATGTACGGGTATTGCTTTTCCTGCATCAATGCGACAAATGGTTTGTTTATTTTGTTGAGTTTATCGTCCCTACCTATTGCATAGTAGAAAACTTTTGGGGGACTTTGAAACAGTCTCGCCATTTTATCCTCGAAATCCCTGTAAATATCCAGGTCGGCGAGTTTGTCAGATAAGTCAAACTGGGATGGCTTCTTGTCGTTGATAATTGCAACGATATTCTTGATTCGCTGCATGTTATGATTGAAACGTTCGGTTTTTCGTATCAGTTTCGTACTGAACATATTCGTTGTCTGAGGAGAGAACAGTCCTATCGCATCAAATTGTTCGGGATGATTGATCGATATGTACAAGGTATGAAGTCCGCCCATCGACAACCCAGCAATGGCACGGTGGCCTTTATCGGGAATTGTGCGATAATGATGCTCAGTGTACCCTACAATTTCCTTGATGAAACTCTTCTCGAATTTCCCCACCATAGAGGTGATGTTGTTAGCTGAAGGTTGTTTATTCATCCAAGGACTCTCGCCAGGTGCTGCATCAAGTTCAACATTTCCATTCGGCATGACGACAATCAGCGGCTGGATGGTTCGGGCCGCAATCATGTTGTCGAGAATCATGCATACCCTACCATAGTCGCTCCATGACGTTTCGTCGCCCCCTGATCCGTGCAGCAGATAAAGTACTGGATAATTCTTAGTCAGACAAGAATCGTATTCAGATGGTGTGTAAACCATCATTCTGCGCTGCGACATACCATTGAGCGTTGAGGGGTACCACACTTTCGACAATCTTCCATGAGGCACATCTTGCAATGCATAGAGATTACCCGGTTCGCCGTCGATGATGAAGTAGCTATATCGCTGGTCGACATCTCGCACACTGCTGGCCACTGTTGTGTCGTTGATAAATTTGCCATCAGCAATGAGCTGATATGTATACATCTCCGAGGGGAGCGGCTGAGAACAGTAGGAAAAATGGTTGCCTACGCGCTTCATTTTCACCCCTTTCTTACGATCAATAAACGAACCACGGATGATGATTTTCCTGGTTTTCGGAGCGTCGATTTCAAAGTTGATGGAATGATCGCTATTGATGATCGGCGACACACTTTGAGCGCGGGTTGTACTGGCGATCGACAAACAGATGCTAAGTTGAATCAAGATATTTCTCATCATACATACCTCCTTTAAAAATGTATGCCCAGATGGACAGAAATGTTTTCCATCTGTTTACTTATGCCCTCCTCCTTGTATTTCTGCAGAAAATAGCCTATAGCTATATAGCCTCCAAAACGGGGAGAAACGCCAAGGTCAACTCCCAGAGAAGGATTGAAATAAAGCCCCTTAAAACCGTTCACCGTATAACCTGTGCGGCAATCGAGTACTGGAGAAATGCGCTTGCGAAGAATGGTGAACTGGAGATCGCCATAAATCGGGATGTTTTCATGCTTGAATGAAAGCTGTATATTGTTATCTTCGTATCTAACCTGCTCTAGTCCCGCTCCAGCACCGATAAATACATGACGGTTAAACTGATAGCCAAGAGTAACAAACATCGAGTTGAATATAACCCCTTTGTTAGATGCATTCATAGCTTGTCCATACTCCAGTATGCCCTTAAATCCCTGAGGTCGCCAGGTTCGGTTTTCCCATTCTTCCTCGTCCTGGGTACTCACCAGATACATGGTTCGCTTTTCCTTGGCTATCCGTGCAATGTCCGTCCAGGCACAGATGAATTTGCCACCATCAAGCGTGTTCATCCGCAAACTATCGCCGGGATATAGTTCATTGTAAAATCCCTTGATGACACTGCCATTCTTCAAATATACAACGTCCTGATATTCCTGGGCACAGAGTGACAGAGGCAGCAGAGTTAGGATTAAAAATAAAATAGTTTTATTCATGCATGTTACAGTCTTAATATTGTCTAATATATGCCGCAAAGATAACTTAAAAAATGTATATTAGGAAAAACGACACTATAAATCTCAATTAATCTTCAAAAATCGGGTTGAAATCATCTTCTTTTTGCGTGATTTCTGTGAAAAATAAAAAGATGATAATGACACATTAAATAAAAAAGTAGTATATTTGCATCTTGATTTTAAAAATGTAATGTGTAAATGAAATTAGAACAATACGAGAACTTATAAGCTACGAATATTGTTAAAAACTAAATTATCAAGATTATGAAGAATAGATTAACTTTTATCCCTCATTCCCTGAGAATGACATTGCTGGCCCTACTAACTATATTGGCAAGTGTGCCTATGTGGGGCGAAACATCCGATGTAAAGAGCAATGTCGATTACCTCTGCTTCACTGCCGAAGAAGCAGGATCTACTATTTCTTTCATGCAAGCAGGAGGGAATTATGGATCAGGAAGTGTAAAAACAAGTATTGATGGGACGACATGGACAGACTATACCCTAAACACAGAAATCAAACTGCAGAAAATTGGCGATAAAGTCTATTTCAAGGGTAACTATCATGGTAGCTTTGAAGATTATTCAAAATTCTTTATGACAGGAAAGATTGCTGCATCAGGTAACATAATGACACTTACTGATGGAGACAGTCCTACCACTTCACTTAAAGGGGAAAGAGGTACTTTCTTCAGTCTATTTAAGAACTGCACATCTTTAACAACAGCTCCTGAATTATCAGCAACTACATTGACTATGGGTTGCTATTACGATATGTTTAAGGGTTGCACATCTTTAACAACAGTACCAGATTTGCCAGCGACTGTATTGACAGAGGGCTGCTATGGCAGTATGTTCGAAGATTGCGAATCCTTGAAAAAAGAACCTAAATTGCCGGCAAAGAAATTGGCTGACGGTTGCTATAACAATATGTTCAAGGGTTGCACATCCTTGGCAACAGCCCCTGAATTGCCAGCTACAATATTGGCGAATAGTTGCTATAGCAGCATGTTCGAGGGTTGCACATCCTTGAAAAAAGTTCCAAATTTGCCAGCAATCGCATTGGCAAATCATTGCTATAGCTATATGTTCAAGGACTGCACATCCCTGACAACAGCAACTGAATTGCCTATAACAACATTGGCAGAGAGTTGCTATAGCAAAATGTTTAGCGGATGTACATCCTTGAGAGAAGCTCCTAATTTGCCGGCAACTACTTTAATAGAGAATTGCTATAACAATATGTTTTATGGCTGCACAGCCCTAACAAAGGCTCCTGAATTGCCGGCTACTGTATTGGTAGCGGGCTGCTATTACCAAATGTTCCAGGGCTGCACAGCCTTGAAAAAGGCTCCAGAATTGCCGGCAAATACATTGGTAGATGATTGCTATAACAATATGTTTTATGGCTGCACAGCCCTAACAAAGGCTCCAGAATTGCCGGCTACAGTATTGGCAAATGGCTGCTATTACCAAATGTTCCAGGGCTGCACAGCCTTGGAAAAGGCTCCAGAATTGCCGGCAAAAACGTTGGCGGATGGTTGCTATAACAGTATGTTTTATGGCTGCACAGCCTTGACAACAGCTCCAGAATTGCCAGCTACAGTATTGACAGACGGTTGTTATTATCAAATGTTCCAGGGCTGCACTGCCTTGGAAAAGGCTCCAGAATTGCCGGCAAAAACGTTGGCAGGGAATTGCTATTTAGGCATGTTTGCACACTGCGAAAATTTAGATTACATCAAGGTGGCATTTACAAACTGGGGATCAGATGACTTTGCTACTTTGGTTTGGACAAATAACGTTGCCAGCACAGGAACCTTCGTCTGCCCAGAAGGTCTGGCTAAAGAATATGGCGAGGACCGCATCCCTAAAGGATGGACTGTGATATCATCCACACAAGAGGCAACTGGCATCGAAAACGCTACCCCAACTCTCTCTGAAGACGAAGGAAATACATACAATCTTGCTGGTAAGAAGGTGGGAAAAGATTATAAGGGCATTGTTATCATGAACGGAAAGAAAATGATAAAATAAGAGTATAAAAGACAGAAAGTTGCTATTGAAATATGTTCCATGGTTGTACATCCTTGACATGTGCTATGACGAAACTACAGAATACGAAACATCTATTTCACCATCTGCCTGCAGAATGATTTGAGCAAGAATACAGTAAAATAAGGCAAGGTATAGAACTTACCGTTGAAGCCAATATTTTTATTACAAAATTTGATGCCATATTGTATATCGGGATAGTTATCCGATTCTATCAATTTGCGCAGTGAAGGCGTTTCGCTGTCGTTAGCCTTCACCTCAACGGGTATCAAAGATCTGGCATCCCTTACAAAGAAATCCATTTCAATAGTGGATTTCTCGTTCCGATAATAATATAGCGGATAACCTGCCTTCACAAGCATATCACCAACAATATTTTCAAACAGAGCACCCTTGTATGTTCCGTAGTTCTTGTTGGCACGCAAGTCTTCCTGAGATTCCTCATCGAGCGATGCAACCAGGAGTCCGCTGTCACGGAAATAAATCTTATACTGGTTAGGAATATAATTACCTTTTAAAGGCAACTCAGCACTTTCCATGCAATAACAAGGATTGATGATACCAGCATTGGCCAGCCATTCCAAGGCGCCAATATATTCTCGGTTTCTAGCTCCCTTTGCAATTTTGGACACTTGGAATTTCTTATTTTCCTTAGCCAAAAATACTGGAATATGTCTATAAAAACTTAGCACCTTTGTGCGTTCCAGACCTTCCTGAGTATACTTGGTAATATCCTCTTCATAGTCACGCAGCAGCTGACGCTGAAGTTCCAAGGTTCCACTGAAATTTCCTTGTCGCACATACGTTGCAACTACTTCAGGCATACCTCCGATTATCATATAATCACGAAAGATATCCATCAGCACCTGATATTCGAGAACTGAAAAAGGCTGGAGTTGAAACACATGATTGCCGATATCGGCTATCTGATCATCGGAATAACCTTTTGCCCACAGAAATTCCTCGAAATCCATAGAGTGCATTTCATAGTCGGTCTTATAGCCCACGCTGTTTGATTCTATCTGCTTGTAATAGAGTCCCATAAGCGATCCTGAGCAAATAACATCAAACCTACCATCCTGCTTGAATGATTTCAGGCTAGTGGCACAATCAGGGCATTCCTGCAATTCATCAAAGAACAAAAGAGTGGTTCCTGGTGAAAAAGTGAGGGTAGGATCAAGCAGGGAAATATTTTTTATGATATTATCAACTTCGTAGCCACCCTCAAAGATCTGTTTGAACTTTTTCTGGAAAACGAAATTGATTTCAACGATATTTTCATAATGCGACTTGGCAAACGAACGAATGGATTCGGTTTTACCAATCTGTCGAGCTCCCTTGACAACAAGAGGCTTTCTATTCTCATCCTTTATCCATTCTTCCAGATATGAATCTATCTTCCTTCGGAGTAATTTCATAAACTATATCACATTTTTCCATGCAAATATACGCATCATATCACATTTTTCCAACTGTTTTTCGGTCAAAAATCACATTTTTCCAACCGATTTAACCTAATTTATCACATTTTTCCTAAAATCTAAAGTATGAAGTGATATCATGTACACGTGGGATGGAAAACATCTTTACTATGGCATGGGTACAAACGAAATGGATATGCTCTGCACATTTAACGGCAAAGAACTATACTGCGACAATCATTCTATCACTCCTAACAACGTAATCATAACTTGGGATGGACATAATATTTACACGGTATCTGGCGATATTCCAATACCTATATTGGTATTTATCATGTAATCTTACCAATTTCACCGAAAATAGACAACCACAGACTATATTTCCATTTACAAAGCCGTAACTAATTAATAATCAGCAAACATATACGAAACATGTATATTTGCCTTTTTATCAAATTCGGCCAAAATCGCTTGTCCGATTTGCACAAAATAGACATTTGTCAATATTTCCACCTAGAAAAACAAGATTTATCCCCAGAGGTAACTGTATGTTTTGTATCTTTGCAGTGTTAAAAGTTAAAACATTCGCATTACATTTATTACTTACTCACGAGCTAAAACTAAGATTCATTAAAACAAAA
>CAJOPE010000044.1 GCA_905236815.1 uncultured Prevotella sp.
CCATGTGGCAGGGGGCTCGAAGCCCCCGAGAACATCATCTCAAAGTCTGACTATTTCGCTAGCTACTGCAAACATAGTAACTCTCTTATCTCCCCCACGAGTGGGGGAGAAGCGGTGGACAATAGCTTTTTGGTATACCCTCAAAGCTGAATAAAAGGTCTCTGTGAATTAGGCTAAAAGTTGGGAGGACTAGAAATCAATAGCCCTCTCCCTGAAGGGGAGAGCGGGGAGAGAGGCCTTTGATGTGAGAGCGGGGAGAGAGGCTTTTGATGTGAGAGCGGGGAGAGAGGCTTTTGATGTGAGAGCGGGGAGAGAGGTCCTTATCTCTCAATCTTCAGCACTTGATCGCAATAATCGATAACAGCAGGACGATGGGTGATGAAGATAATTGTGCGTTGGTTCTTGCTCAAAAGATTATTCAGTAACTCCTTTTCCGTTTCAGGATCGAGCGCACTAGTAGCCTCGTCGAAAATCATCAAAGGACGATTGCGGAGCAATGAACGGGCGATGGCAATGCGTTGTGCCTGACCTTCGCTCAATCCACCTCCCTGTTCGCTGCAAGGTGTATCAAGACCTGTTGGAATCTCAAATACAAAATCGGCACAGGCCTCGTGGAGAGCTTGCTTCATTTCCTCATCACTGGCATCCAACTTTCCCAATCGAAGGTTCTCGCGGATAGTTCCACTCATCAGGGTATTGCCTTGAGGAACGTAGGAAATATTGGTGCGGTGGAGTGGGGAAAGCACTTGCTCAACCTTCTCTCCATAGATATTAATTTTTCCACTTTGAGGTTTGAGCAAAGCAAGTAGCAATCGGATGAGGGTAGTCTTTCCGGCACCCGTCTCTCCCAATACAGCCGTACAAGTTCCCGGTTTAAAGTCGAAGCTTAACTCGTGGAGCACATCGCCATCATTGGCATCATATTGATAGTTGATATTGTCCAATCGGATGCCCACAGGAGAAGGAATCTCAATAGATTCACCTTGCTCTTCGAGAGGGTTTTCCTCTAATTCCATCAAACGCTCGCAAGCAGTGAAAACACTTACGAAGGCAGGAACCAGTTTCGTGAGATTTCGAGCAGGACCTTGTATCTTATTCACCAACTGAAGGAATGCGGTCATTCCACCAAAAGTAAGGGTGCCGGCACTCATTCTGACAGCTGCCCAGAGGAAGGCAAAGAGATAACCAAAAGCAAAACCGAAGTTGACGATGAGATTGCTGAAAACGCTGAATTTAGTGCGTCGGACTACATTCTTGCGAAGTTCGCTTTGAGTATTCTCGAGCTTGTCCACCATCGTCTCATCGCTTTCAAGCGTCTTGATCAACATTCTATGCTGAATAGTTTCCTGTAAGACACTCTGCACCTTACTATCACTATCACGAACCTTTCGGGTTAATCCTCGCATTTGTCCGACATAAATCTTGCTCACTCCAAGGAAAATCGGAAGCATCGCCACAATGATGATGGCTAATCGCCAATCCATACTGCAGAGATAGCAGAAAGCACCCACAAACATAGCAATCACGCTAAGCGTATTTGGAAGCGTCTCGGTGAGGAAATTCACCACATTATTCACATCGATTTCCAAACGGTTGAGCACATCACCTGAATGATGTCCCTCCTTTCCATGCCATTCCGAACGAAGAATGCGGTCGAGCATTCGCTGCTGCATGCGGTTCTGAGCCTTGATACCCAGAATATTCTTTATCCAGATGCTGGAGATATTCAATGCGAAATCAGAAAGAATTAATATCGCCATCACGCCGACCGCCCAATAGATATCCCCCTCGACAGTATGGGAGGCCACATCTATGGCATGTTTCACGGCCCATACTTGCGAAAGGCTGATTCCCACCATGGCAAGACCCACCACGGCATTAAGGACAGCCTGCAGCTGGTTGCCTTTCCACTGATGCCAAAGCCACTTGAAAATGGTTTTCACATCATAGCGATAATCGGGTATTTTAAGCAGTGATTTTATGCGCATTTTCTTTTAATTAGTAATGAGTAGTTAGAAATTAGTAATTGTGATTACCTTTTTCTTTCAATGTTAACTATTTCGTAATTCATATTTCAATGTTTGAGTCCTCATTTTCCATAATTTCCATCACAATTGTGAATTATGCATTGTAAATTGTGCATTGTGAATTATGAATTAGCTTCTAGTATCTGCCCCCCACATCAGTTTCTCGCGGAGAGTGGAGAAATAGCGTTGCTCATTCTGTTTTACAATCTTCACCACATAAGGCGCCTTTCGGATAGTGATGCGAGTACCTTCTGCCATCTTGTAGCTTCGACCATCGATAGCTACGAGGAAATGATGACTTCTACTCTCCACTTCCAGATCGATAGTACAATCATCGTTCAATACTATTGGACGGATGTTGAGACTATGAGGAGCAACCGGAGTGATGCAAAGACTTCCACTTTGAGGAACGATAATAGGTCCGCCATTACTCAAGTTATAAGCAGTGGAACCTGTAGGGGTAGCAACAATAAGTCCATCGGCCTGATAGGTAACCAAAAAATCGCCATTCACTCTCGCCTTGATGCTGATCATTGAAGCGGAGTCTCTCTTCAGAACCGCGATATCATTAAGAGCAAATGGACTGCCTTCGAATTCCCCTCCATTGGCTTCGGCCTGGATAACCGTGTGCTTCTCGATGCTGTATTTGCCATCGAGCACATTCTGCAAAGCCTCCTTCACCTCACTAGGAAGAACATCGGCGAGGAATCCCAATCGACCCATGTTCACACCAATGATAGGAATCTCCCGATTGCCCACTCTTGATGCTGCTTTCAGGAACGTACCATCACCACCAAGGGAAATCACAAAGTCGATATCATCTTCCACACTACTCTGCAAAGAGAAAATAGAAATGTCGTCATCGATTACCTTAGCCCCCTTCTCGGTAAGAAATTCTCTTATCAACTGGATGGTAGGCTCGAGCTTTTCCTTGCGGTATTTGTCGGCGAATATTTCGAATTTTAATGGGTCTTTACTCATATTCCAAAAATTATTGTTATCTTTGCTTATCGTTCCCAGAAGGGGATAACCTAAAGACAAAGGTAAGTAAAAAAAATAATATTATGGCAAAAGTATATGAATTTTTAGCCAATGGCTTTGAAGAAATAGAAGGTCTGGCACCTGTAGATATCCTCAGAAGAGGAGGGGTAGAAGTGAAAACTGTTAGCATTACTGGTTCTAAGGAAGTAACAACTTCTCACGGAATAACCCTGCTTGCTGATATGGTTTTCGAAGATGCCGACTTCAGCGATGCTGATATGCTGCTGCTTCCTGGTGGTATGCCTGGTTCTACGAATCTGAATGAGCACGAGGGTGTGAAGAATGCCATTGTTGCCCAGAATAAGGCAGGTAAGCGCATTGGAGCTATCTGTGCAGCTCCTATGGTATTGGGCGGCTTAGGATTGCTCGAAGGCAAGAAGGCAACCTGTAGTCCAGGTTTCCAGAAATATCTCATTGGGGCTGATTATACAGGCGAACTTTTCCAGGAGGATGGAAACATCATTACCGGTGAAGGACCTGCAGCTACTTTGCCATACGCTTATCAGATTCTCTCTTATTTCGCTCCTGCTGATGTAGTCGATCATCTCAAGGTGGGAATGCAGTTTGAGCATCTGATGTCTTCAAAATAAAAGATAGATGAATTATATCATTATAGTTGCTGGTGGCAAGGGACTTCGCATGGGAACAGATATTCCCAAGCAGTTTCTGCCAGTTGGCGGGCGCCCTATCTTGATGCGCACAATGGAGCGCTTTCGCGAGAGTGCCCGCAGTCTACAAATAATTCTGGTTCTTCCAGAAGCCCAACAAGAATATTGGCATCTGCTTTGCGAGGAATATCATTTCGATGTGAAATATCAGCTGGCGAATGGGGGCGCTACTCGCTTTCATTCTGTTCAGAACGGATTGGCTTTGATTCCTGATGATGCAGAGGGAGTAGTTGGAGTACACGATGGCGTTCGTCCATTTGTTTCGCTCGATACTATCGACCGCTGTTATGAGGGTGCCGAAAAGTTTGGGGCAGTACTTCCTGTGACAAAGGTGGTGGAAACATTGCGCTATTGTCCTGAAGGAGAATCCTCTCGCAATGTTTTCCGAGAGGACTATCGGTTAGTTCAGACACCACAATGTTTTGATATCCAACTTCTGAAAGCTGCCAATCGTCAGCCTTATCAGGATACTTTCACCGATGATGCATCGGTGGTGGAGGCCTATGGACATAAGGTGGAGATGGTAGAGGGCAATCGTGAGAATATCAAGGTGACAACGCCTTTCGATCTTCGCATAGCCGAAGCAATTCTAAAGTAAATGAGTAGTATTTTCGAACAAGACATCATGTATTTGCCGGGCGTAGGTCCGAAAAAGAAAGAGATACTGAGCAAGGAGCTTGGTATCAATAGCTTTGGTGATCTGCTCGAAAACTATCCTTATAAATATGTTGACCGCTCGAAGATTTACCGTATATCGGATCTTTCGGGCGAGATGCCTTTTGTTCAGATAAAAGGTACAATCCTTAGTTTTGAGGTATTTGATACAGGAAAGCGCCAGAAACGTTTGGTTGCTCATTTCTCTGACGGCTCTGGTGTTGTCGATCTGGTGTGGTTCCGTAGTGCTCAGTATATAATCAAATCCTATCATGTTGGGGTAGAGTATATTGTCTTTGGTAAGCCTGGTGTCTATGGAGGGCGCTATCAGTTTGCGCATCCTGATATTGACGAGGCCGCCAAACTGCAGTTGTCTGCTATGGGTATGCAACCCTATTATATGACGACTGAGACCATGAAGAAGAGGGGCATCACTTCCCGACAGGTGGAGAAGATGACCAAGACCTTGGTTGAGAAAATTTCCTCGATGGATTTTGAGGAAACTCTTCCCGACGCTATGGCTTCCCGTTTGCATCTTATCAGTCGCAAGCAGGCTTTCTGCTGGATTCATTATCCAAAGTCGGCTGAGGAAGTACAAAGGGCTCAGGTTCGTTTGAAATTTGAGGAGCTCTTCTATGTACAACTCAATATCCTTCGCTATGCCAGCGACCAGCGTCGTAAATACAGAGGATATGTCTTTGCGCATGTAGGACAGCTTTTTAATGATTTCTATACTCAAAATCTTCCTTTTGAACTTACTGGTGCTCAGAAGCGAGTGATGCACGAGATTCGTGCTGATATGAATAGCGGTCGGCAAATGAACCGTCTGCTGCAAGGAGATGTAGGCTCTGGCAAGACCTTGGTTGCATTAATGTCGATGCTGATAGCCTTGGATAATGGCTTTCAGGCTTGTATCATGGCTCCAACCGAGATTCTTGCCGAACAACATCTGCAAACCATTAAGGATTTCTTGAAAGGAATGGATATCCGTGTGGAACTCCTTACGGGTATTGTGAAAGGAAAGAAACGAAAGGAAGTGCTAGAGGGCTTGGTTACTGGTGAGGTGCAGATACTTGTCGGTACGCATGCCGTCTTGGAAGATACCGTACAGTTTCATCGCCTAGGGTTGGCTGTAGTGGATGAGCAGCATCGTTTTGGTGTAGCTCAACGTGCCAAACTCTGGATGAAGAGCGAGAATCCTCCACACGTATTGGTAATGACGGCTACTCCTATTCCAAGAACTTTGGCGATGACCATATATGGTGATCTTGATGTAAGTGTTATCGATGAGCTTCCTCCTGGCAGAAAACCTATCCAAACGGTTCATAAGTTTGATACACAAATGACGAGCCTCTATGCCGGAATTCGTCAACAAATAAATCAGGGAAGACAGGTTTATATTGTCTTTCCTCTTATTAAAGAAAGCGAGAAGGCCGACTTGAAGAACCTTGAGGATGGTTTCGAGGCTCTAAGAGAGGTGTTCCCTGAATATCATATGAGTAAGGTGCATGGCAAGATGAAACCTGTAGAGAAGGAAGCTGAAATGGCTAAATTCGTGAAAGGTGAGACTCAGATTCTTGTGGCTACTACTGTTATTGAGGTAGGTGTAAATGTGCCGAATGCTTCTGTTATGGTGATTCTCGACGCCCAGCGTTTCGGCTTGTCTCAGTTGCATCAGTTGCGAGGACGAGTAGGTAGAGGTGCCGATCAGAGCTATTGTATCCTTGTAACAAATTATAAACTTACACAGGAAACACGTAAGCGTATCGATATCATGTGTGATACCAATGATGGCTTCCGTATTGCTGAGGCCGATTTGAAACTTCGTGGCCCTGGTGATTTGGAAGGAACTCAACAGAGTGGTGTTGCATTTGATTTGAAAATAGCCGATATTGCAAGAGATGGGCAGATTGTTCAATTAGCAAGAGAAGAAGCTCAACAAATTATCGATGCAGATCCGAATTGTAATCTTCCTCAGAACTCTATCTTTTGGAATCGCCTCAAGGAGCTAAGAAAAACCAATATAAATTGGGCTGCTATATCATAAAGTTCTCCCTTTGGGAGAATTCTTGATGATTGAATATTGATTATAGATTAAGGATTTTGATTGATTTAAATATTCTCAAATGAGGCATAAATACCCTGCTTTTTGTGGTAAGTTGCAGATAGAGAAGGTAACAAAAAGAAATCGGGATGAGCTAAAAAGTTCATCCCGATTTCGTATAATCAAATTGATTGATGATTCAAGCGAATTTTAATATCCTCCCCTTCGGGGAGGCTTGTTGGGGTTAGTTATATCTCAAGATATTGCCTGGTTTCAAGGTTGCATTCTTGTCGATATGATTTAGTCGGCAGATCTGCTCAACGCTTACACCACGTTTCTCTGCAATGGCAGCAACAGTCTCGCCACTGTGAATCTTATGATAGCGGATGCCTTCGTAGTTGCGAACTGCAGTCTGGTTCATCTCACTAACTTCCTCGATATTTCTGCTTACAGTGCCCATAACCAGTTCCTTAGTGTAGCCACCATTACCAACTTTTCCGTGAAGACGAGTAGCTTCTGCGCTTTCGTCAGCATAGGTGTCAGCATCATAGGTATAAGTGTCGGCAGTAACATCTTGGTTTCTGAAATCGAACATTAAGGCAGGATTCAATGCTAAACCGCAGAGACGTGTCTCAAAGTGGAGGTGAGAACCTGTAGAACGACCGGTGTTTCCACCCAATCCGATAGGCTCGCCAGCACGAACTTCCTGATCAACTTCTACCAATTGTTTAGAAAGGTGACCATAGATTGTTTCCAAACCATTAGGATGGCGAACAACAATATATTTACCATAACCACCAGCATCATATTTCACAACGCGAACTTTACCGCTCCATGCCGAACGAATGGTATCGCCAATATATACCTTGATGTCAAGACCCTTGTGGGTACGGCCCCAACGGGCACCAAAGTTAGATGTCACTACTCTTGAAGGAGTAGGCATGCAGAAATGACGAAGATTAATTGTGATGTGATTTGGAACTTCTCCCTGAGGATGAGCTTGTGTGGTATTCCAACTATCGCCATAAAGCATGGCTGCTGGACTTTCTTTTTCTTCTTTTGCAATTAATTGTCTTACCGCAACAGTGTCAAGAGCTCTCATTCTACGATCTACAGGTGCCTGTCTAGCCAGAAGATCCTGGGCAGACATTGGAACCGCGGTAATCGCGAATAATGCCAATACAGCTAATTTTTTAAAACATTTCATCAACACCATAATTCATTTTTAGGTTTAAGTCGAGCATTTATTTGCTTAAATCTGCATAAAATAGGAACGCATCAAAATGGTATTCCTTGCAGTAGCATGCGAATCGCAATATAATCAACAACAGCGATTCTAAAAACATTTCACTTGCAAATATAAAAAAAATATTTCAAAAATCCTACCTCTTTAACACTTTTGTTGGGCTTTTTAACATTCTTGATTTGATAAATCGGGTTGTCAAATGTCCTCTAATCCTAGTGGGAATAGTACTTTCGTAAAAATATTATTCATCTATCTTCCTGTTTTTATTTTAACGCTCTGATTTTGAGGTAAAATGTGTGAGAGGATATTATCTGAAATCTTTAATAGTATCTGTCGTTTTGCTGGGGGGATACTTTTATTAAAAGAGGAACGGATATAAAAAGATGTCTGCTATTTATTCATCGGAATTTTTTGAATTCTAATGTTTGCACATCTTTATATATCCGTTTCCTTTTCAGCAATTTCTCTTATTGCTATTTATTCCCAACCGTTCGAAAGTGTATCCCAATCGTTGCCTCCTGGGTGGACTTTAGCATCGCTTCCGTCTTTATCACTATCTCCTCCTTTTTCTACTGTTGTTTCACTTCCAGTTCCTGTTGGATCATCGTAATTGTGATCTTGAATCGAAGTGAAATTCAACAGGTGAGGTTCATTAAAGATGATGTCAATGCACGGTTCAATATATTTTTTCCTCATTTCCTTTAGTCGTGTTATTTTCTCGTTTATTTTTTTGTTATTTTACGATAGTTTTCTTTCCATTGATAATGTAAATTCCAGCAGGTACTTTTGATAAATTCTCGTACTGTAGTTTCTGTCCCTGCAAGTTGTATATCGCAAAGTCTTGTTGTTTCTCTGTTCCGTTTTCTGTGATTATATCTTCGATGCCTGTAACGGTGTCGTCGTCCTTGTTTCCATTCTCATCACTGAATGAGATAAGGAAGTTGGTCTTGGCATTGCTTGTTGTTGGCTCAAGGAATGAGTAGAGAGCATTTACCCAGTGACCGCTTTCTGCATAGCGATATAACTTGCCGTCAGAAACGTAGTAGCTGTTAGCCTTAAGAATGTGCTGGTAGTCATAATTTCCACTAAATACCCAATTTCCATCCTTGCTTAGGAACTGTCTAGGCTGACGTTCATCAAGACTTACGTCATTGATTTGAACAGATGATACCCATCCACTTTCATCAGGTTGTGCTTCTGTTCCCTCGAAAGTTGGTTTGATGAGACAAGGTTCACCTGCTACAATCATCTGGTAATAATGTCTGATAAAGTCGATATGACTACTCTCTGAATTGGCATCTTCGAAATAGGAGATCTTTGTTCCTTTACCGAAGTATTTCTCTACCTGTTCTACATTCATAGAGAAAGGAAGAATGAAAGCATTAAACTTATCCTTCTTTAACTTACGGTTGTAGGTGATGTTGGCGTGCTTTACATTGATAGGCTCGAATGTCTCCTTTGCACTCAATGTAATATCCTCTGGTGTGTCGTCTGATGAGTCGAATGAGAAACCGGCAAGACCCATCTTACTGTTCAACTGGAAGATATAGTATGACTTACCTGGAAGTACATCAAAGGTATATCTTACATAACCCTTGCTGACCATAATGTAACCACCTTGACCAATTCCGATGACAGATTGAGGCTGTCTTCTTGCGTCATTTGGCCAATACGTCTTATTTGTAAAGTAGCTCATCTGGTCATCAGTCAAGCTGCTTGCGTTGAAAATAAAGTCTTTTCCTTCCAAGTCTTTTTCAGGAGTAGTACCTTCAATAAGCGTGTTGTTGCATCTAAACTTACTTTCTGTATAGGCACCAGTCTTCGCACCAGTTCCTGTTTGAGTACCAAATCTGGCATTTTTGTTGAGCTCAACAGCTTCTCCATGCTCATCAACAATGTATAGAGGGCGCCATTTAATCTTGTCGTTTCCACCCTTGTCGTAGAGGGAACCTCCATTCCAGTCAACACATCCGTTCTGCAATACATAGAGATATACAGTACCAGCCTTAGTTGGCTCCAATTTTACATAGTCGCCACGGCAAGGAAGGTTGTAGAAATTATTTGTGCCAGGTGTGAAGTTTGCATTTACCTCATCTTTTGCATTTGAGTCTCCGCCCATATTGCACATATAAGAGAATCCATCCACAGTCTCGTTGTGAACACCATAGGCATCGATATTTGATTCTCTCCAGGAATCCTGGATTTCGTGATCATCCTTGATATAGGAAATCTTATCCTTGTCTTTCCAACCACCCCAAGTAAGATTGATACCTTCAACCTCTGTAATTTTCTGTCTTACATCAGGTGTGAAGTTTGCGCTTACCATATAGGTAGGGATGCCGCGAATGATAAGATCGAAGTAGGCCTGCTTGAATACTTCAGGGTGTGTAGCTGAGGTTACTTTAGCATAAACTCGAAGAGTCTGTGCATTTACAGTCTGATTCCCTGTTGTTTTACCATCTACTCGAATCTCGCCATCGTTGTGACTAGTAGGAATTGCATAGTTTCCGTTCGTGTCAGTTGTAACGTGATTCAAGGTGATGTTGCCATCTTTGGCGATAGTCAACCATTGTTCACCACTATGACCATTATAGTTTTGTGCTTTCTGCTCAACATAGTCAGTAGCTGAATGAACGATATATGGAAGTCCATCCTTGTGCATTACAGTTACATCTTCGTATTTGCCAGTAGGCTTGTTGTTCTCGTCAAGAATAGCCTTCTTGTTTACATTGAGATAAGCAGTGGCTGAAGTGACAGGTGTCACGTCAGAAGCTGTCTTAATAAAGGCAGGTTCATAGTTTACACCAAATATTCTCAGTTCTGATCCGTCATTTTGCTTTGGCATTAAATACATATAGCAATCATCTGTTGCGCGTAGTGATTTGCTGAATGTATGAGCATAATGTCCATTCTTGGCAGGAATGAAAACCTCTCTATTAATCTTATCACCATTAATGTCGACAAGAACGTATTCTTTTCCTGCAATCCATTCTGCATCGATAGTAACGAAACCATCAGTGATAGGGAAAAGCTTTAGGAACATACCACCTGTTGGCAGATATGCTATACCGTTTTCAGTTTTCTTTCCTCCATCAAGTATTACTTTTCCATTTCTGATATAATAATTGCCAGTATTGTGGTCTTCTGGCTGTATAGTATAGCCGCTAGAGCCCTTTGCACCAATCTGAACTTTCAAGCCAGGAACACCATCGATAGTGGTACCACCTTTCAATTGGGTATTACCATTATTTTGCTGTCTGTAGACAACAAGCTTTCCATAATCTGCTCCCTGCTTGCTGATGATATTATAGTTCCAGTTTGATGCATAAAGGTCGAGAGTATAGCTAATGCTCTTGTTCTCGTAATTTTCAGGATCTTTTGCGAGTAAGTCAGCGTAAATAGTATATACTCCTTCTGCAGCATTGGTGTTTAGTTTCCCTGTAGATGATCCTACGTATTTTTCTGGGAATTCTCGATAATTATTATAATAGTAGTAATCGTTGAATCGCGTTTGCCAATACTTATTATAATATGTATAAAAGCTTGATGTTTCTAAGAACAAATTC
>CAJOPE010000045.1 GCA_905236815.1 uncultured Prevotella sp.
ACCGTACATTTACGTTGGCTATTTCAACCGTATTCGCTAATCACCAAATTTCAAGGAGTTATATTTCGTCGAACTCACGTTATTTAAGGTATAAAGTAATCGTCAAATTTTCGAAAGAGAATATCGAAAGTTTCGAAATCTTTATCATCAATTGACTTCTGCGGATCGATAATCCAATATAGAGGCGTATCCTTATACATAGATGCCACCAAGGTGAAAGTACTTGGTGCACCAATAAGATAATCACAAGCAGACAGAAGATAGAAATCCTCATCCGGTGTGCCTTCAGGAAAATGAATTTTATCGCCCAGATGTTTCTGATAAAAGGCTTTATCCAATTTAGGATCATTGCCACACATAAAAATATCAATCTCCTCATCAGGATGCAGACGGATAAACTCTTGGATGGCATGCAGATACTGCTGGTCATTATAGAAATAGCGGCCTCTGCACCAAGTGGCGTAATCTCCTCGACGAATATGTACACCCAACTTGAGATGTCCCTGGTATGGCTTCAATTTCTGATCTACAGGGGCCTTAACTACCTCGTCAAATGCAAATAGTTCCTTGATCTCCTCTTTATATTTCAAGAAGAGTTCAGGGAAGCGCACACACCAGCCCGTGGCCAAAATGTGGCGATGTTTCAACATCAGTTCCTGCTCCTGTTGATAATCACTGTTGATATCAGTAAAGTTGACCGTAGGAATCAATCCCCATTTTGCAGCATATTTGGCCAATACATACGTCAGGAAGTGATGATAGGGAGTATGACAGATATGGAAATGATGGTACTTATACGCAAAACGCATAGACATCGTCTTCCTGCCATGTTCTCTGCCCCATGCATAAAGATGACCATACTGGAATATATTGTTGGCCATTCGGCCTTTATCGGTTACAAAAATCATATATGAAATATCGATTTAAATTATCTGTAAAAGTTGATGATCGATGGTCTGAAACGTAAAGTCTATGGCTCGCTTCGTCACACCTTCATGCATCTGTTGTTGCATGGAACTATCGGTGAGCAGTTGATATATGGCATCTGCAAAAGCAGGTGCATCCCCAACAGGAACCAATAAACCAGCTTGTCCATTATCCAAAATTTCTCGAGGACCTGTAGGGCAGTCGCTGGCAACCATCAGTTTATCAAGCATAAGTCCCTCTATAAGCACGGTAGGTAGACCTTCAAACTTGGCACTATGTACCAGTAGGCTACTCTGCTTAATCCAAGGATAAGGATTGCTGGTAAACCCTATAAACTCCACGGCATCTGCAATCCTCAAGTCTTTGGCCAACTGCTTGAGTTGGCCTTCAGAGTTACCTTTGCCAATAATGTAAAGTTTCTCCTTTATACCTCTCTTCTGGCGGAGAATGGCGAAAGCCTGAAGTAAGGTAGTGATATCCTTTTGAGATTCCTCCAATCGTTCTACGGCAAGCAGGTAAGATTGGTGAATACGCTCGTCAGTACAGATTTCATTGGAACGTTTGCGGATGGCTTCTTGGTCCTTGGCATTATACATGACAATCATTTTATCCTTTAGATGAGGGAACATTTTGCATCCTTCTTCACGCATGGCCTCAGAGATTGTAACGATAGTATCGTAATGGTCTAGCTGCTTACCTATTCGCTTCATGCGCTTCTGATTTTGTTGCATAGTCTGCTCAAAACTGAAGTGATAGAACACAATCTTTCGGTTAGAGATGCTTTTCAGAAACGAGTATGCGCAACAATCGAAATCGATAAAGACATCAGCTATTTTTGCCAGATGGTTGATTCCCTTCTGGTTATTTCTTCTGCGAATAGGGTTAATGACCACCTCATCCAGTAACTTCAACATGCCCGATGCAGTTTTAGTTACTCGTTTTTGGGGAATAGAAGAAAGAAAGGAAGCCCGATTGAAGTAAACAATAGAAACGCTTTTGGGAATACGGGGAAGAAAAACCTCCAGTTTGCCCATATAGGTAGCAATGGCCAGTGTGATGTGATAGCGTTCATCCTGTGCCAAATGCCTGATATATTCCACCAATACGGTGTCTATTCCTCCGTCAAGAAAGCGCGACATAAGGAAAACTATATTTTTCTTTTGCTTTATTGTATTCGCCATTCTAAAAAAATTCTGTGTTAAAACGTGATCCGAGTAATCATTTACTATCTTTTTGAGGGAATCTTAATCTTGGATTAAAGCTGAATCCATCGATCAACCCTCGCCAAGAAGCTTCTAATAATTTAGCCTCATCTTCTTTGGGTAAACGGCGTTTCTTTATTTTATGTCTATGTAGCCTTAGTTCATTAAGTTGTGAGAAAAAGAATACAATGTTTCCTTTTCGCTTTTTTCGTATAAAACTAGCATTTCGTTCACCATAATATAATTTCCATGACATGTTCGCATCTAGGGTATCTATCGAACTCTCATAATTATTTTTCGTCTTATGATATACGATACTGTTCTCTGTCTGGATACCCAAATACCCTGACTGAGTAATACGATACGTATATTCAGCATCATCACACCAAATAAAAAATTCAGGATAAGGTAATCCTATTTTCCAAGGAATCTCGCCATTTATTAACAGAGATACAAAAGAAGCATTTACTGTTAGTCGGGTATTTAAGGCTAAATCTTTCCTTTCATGAAAAACAGAGTCAACTAAACTATTATCTTCTAATTGTCTTGTAACATTCATCAAATGGGGATTTCCGTCCATCCAAAGCACCTGACTACATACATATCCAGTTTTACCTATTTCTGTATATGGTATCAGATTTTCCAGTGCTTTTTCTGTCGGCATTGTATCATCATCCATTACCCAAATCCATTCTGCATGATGTATTGCAGATAATTCTATACCTTTAGTAAAGCCACCTGCTCCACCGATATTTTTTTCTAAAGTTACTACTTTATATTTATTATTATTTTTATACTTATTGAGATATTCGGTTGTCCCATCGGTTGAATGATTATCTATAATATATATAGTTCTGATGGGATAAGTCTGTTGCTCTATCTTTGCCAAATTTTCCTTGAGCAATTCGAGGCGATTATATGTTACTACAACACAATCTACAATCTTTGTCATGTTCTATATATTATTTAGAATTTCTCTCTTCTAGTAATTTCGCTACAATAGTAAACTGGTAGGTTGCATCCAATATGGCATGGATAAAGCCTGGGATGCCATCCAAAAAGCCTTTCTTGAGGATATACGATTTGAAGAAGCGGAAGGCTGGACGATAGAGTAAGGCACCTGCCCCATACTTTTTATTACGTCTGCGAGGCAATTCGTAATCAGAATAGGTGTTGTTCTTGCGAATGATATCGGCAACACTATCGTTGGCCAAATGCTCGAAAGCCAAGTCCATACGACTCTTCGGGATACGTTCAATGGTACCCTGAATCTCTGGCGAGGTATGGATAACGGGTGGCCAGTAGCTCTTGTCTTTTTTCAGAAAGCGCAGAATATAGTCAGGATAGCTACTATGCATCATACGCCCCATGAAATAGTTCTTTCTTGGGATGGCAATGCCTTCCGGACAGTTTCCATCCTTTATTTTGGCATAGAGATAATCATGTAAAGAAGGGGTAACAATTTCATCGGCATCCACCACCAATACCCACGGATACTTGGCCCGTTCGATAGCAAACTGGCGTGCAGGTTCCACGATTCTATGCTCTCCTTTAGGGAAGGTCACAATCTTGCAACCGTTCTTCTGGGCAATGGCCAATGTACTATCGGCACTTTCCATATCGCAAATCAGAATTTCATCGAAACCTTTAACTGCATCAATGACTTGCTGCAAATGCTTCTCTGCATTGTACGTATTGATAACGACGGATATTTTGTTTTCTTCTTTCATAGGCAACAAAGTTACGAATTATTTTCCTATATATGCAGAATAATGCAGGAAAAAGATATTCTTATTGGGTTGGATGCCAAACATATCGTAAGAAATGGTATAGTACCCGGAAGTTTGTACGAACACGATGATGGACACGATGATTAGCGCTTTATTTAATTCCTTATTACGGCTAGCTGAAAATATAATTCAAGTAGCAAGGCACGAGCATTGCTCTTACGCTCTAGTTGTTTGTAATGAGCAGGATTTGCCATAAAACGATCTTCATTATATGAGGAAAAATCATCTTCTGATGCATTCTCATCAAGGAGATTGTTGCCCAGGTTAATATAATCTACCCCTTGGTTGAACGCAAATGGAGCCAGAGTTGATAAGATATCATAATGACATCCCCATCGATTTACCATAGTTCTATATGAATTCTTGCGTAAATTTGGTGGCAGGTAGATATATAAAGGAACAGAGTGTTCCCACTTTCCATCTACTTTTGTATAATCTAAGAGTGATCGTACATTATGATCTCCTGTGACAACAATAATTGTATTCTTGGCTGCTTTAGTTTTTTTGAAAGCATCAAGGAATCTGGCTAAACATTGGTTATAATATTGGAAACCATGTATATATTTCTCTTTATTTTCTTGATCCATATCACCAAAGTCAGAACGTCTGTAGAAGTTCTGACTCACAGGTGATAACTTCATATGGTCAGGATATATAAAAGGCGGATGATTGGTTGTCGTCATAGCTAACAGCAACTTCGGCTTTTGCTGTTTAGTATTCAGCCTTTCTAATATTGATCGGAATAGATACTCATCGTATATGCCAACACTATTGAATTGATAATTAGGATGCTCTTTCAGAAGAGTATATTTTCCTGTTATCATATCAAATTGTTGATTCCTAAGTGTTTCCTGACAATTTTCCAAAGCCACATCCATTCCAGACATAAACTCGGTGGAGTAACCGCTTTTATGGAATGGGATGGCCAAAGAGGTAGGAATGGGATGAAGTCTGTATTTGGTCATAAAGAGCCGATATGGCGAACTGAGGGTTAGACGTTCAATAGTTGCTATTGTTCCATTACATACAGATTGAAAATTACTGAATAACAAATCTTCTTGTAGATGTTTGTCCAAACCTTCTGATAGACATTTGTTAGATTTGCTTAAGTGAAGAAGATAATTGCTCCAACTTTCACTACAGATGATGATAATATTTGGCTTTTGGGTAGCTGTGGTCTTATTTTGATTAAAGAGGGCCTTGTGAAGCGCAGATATCGTGTCTTGTCCTAAATGTACTTTTTGGTCCGTAAAAATATCCAAAGCTTCTTGTAAATTGTTGAAATGCTTTTCGTGTAATAACTGGTCGGCAGTAATAGGTTTTAAGGAATTATTCTTTTCTTTAATTGCCTTTTTTAGCATATATACTGCATTAGGAATAATGTCATTTATTTGTGTATTTGGTGTAACTATAGTATCTTCTACTTGAAGTGGAAATTTCCCTAACGAACCTCGAAGGCAAGATACCACTGCTGCTATAAAGATTATAGCACTAATAATTTGAAAATATATTTGGGTTATAGGCTTTCGGTGGCCTTCTTTTTTTCGTTCAATATTTCGGCAGATATAGACTAATGCTATTCCCATCACAATAAGGATGAGTAAATACAGAATAACCGGATACTCTTGCCACATTACTTGGATAAGTTCTAGAGGGCCTTCATTGAAGAAATCAAAAAAAACAATATTGATATGAGAATGAAAATTGTGATAGAACGAAAAATCGATGATCGATAATACTGCTAACAATATGCCTAAAGTGGTGTAATATGCGATGTTGAATTTCTTAACAAATCTACCATAAGCACCTTGTGAAGGAATAAACCACCCTATAAATGCCAAGATAAAAGGTATGATGATGATGTAACTAACAACCTGTAAATCAAATCGTAGAGCATTAAAAAATACCGATGGCAGGAAAGCTAAAGTTGCCTGTAAATCTTGAACTGAAACATACTTAATAGTAAAAGCAACTCGTGCTAAAAATAGAATACAAAGCAACATGAGTGAATACGCTAATAGTGCTGCAACATGTCTGGTTAAATGATTTGTTTTCATTATTTAAATGTTATTTTTACTTGTATAATTGCACACCTTAATTGCCCCAGTCTCCAACTGGGGATCCGTATTCTGCGCAATAGATAAATTCGACATATTACTGATTATCAATATATTGCAGTTATCGAATTACATTAGATAAAACTTTGGTTAGTGGGGAACATACTTGTATTTCAGAGTTATCTTAATACATTCGCTAATATTTACTTTATTGTAGGTGAATACTCTCGGCGAAGCATCTCGTAACAAAGTCTCAGCCAGACGATTGTTACAGGAAGTGCACGGAGTGCATAAGGCTGCACAAGTTCTTTGCGTATTACTTTTGGCCAGATGTCGCTATTACCCATTCCCGATAAGATGAACACAAATACCATGAGAGCTATATCCCATCGCGAGCGTTGCCAAGGAACAGCAGTATACCAAATACAAACACCAGTCAAGGCGATGATGTATCCGCTAGCCTCGCTACCCGTGCTAAAGAGAATAATAAACATCAGAGTAGAGGCCAAAATCGTCTCACGGAAAGCAAGATGCTTGTATTGATTGAATCTCAGATAAGGAAGCAAGAATAGTACTATTCCTGGCAAAATAAGCCATAGATCGGAAAAAGTATGATTGCCGCTGATGCGATGAGTCATGCCCAACAGTGAGATATTCTGTCCCATAGCATCCATATTCAGATTGTTCTTTCCCGCAAGACTTGGCAACCATTCCTGATATTGAGTTATAATATAATCAGGATTACTGATGACCATAGGCAATGCGAATAATACTCCTGACCATAGAATCAGCGAGATGATGAATTTTCCTTTGTGCTTTGAGAAGAAGAAAAACGCCAATCCCATAATGCCATAAATCTTCACCAACGTTCCCAATACGATGAAGAAAGCTGCCCAACCATCTTTCTCCTTCTCGATGAGAAAGAAGGATGAGAGTACTATAGCTGCTATGGCGATATTAAACTGTTGCATGAAGAGGGCATCCAGAAGCGCCAACGAACAGAACCAGTAGATGAAATTCTTCTGATGTGAGGTAAGCCCTGATTTGGCTATCGCCCAATAGAGCCACATGGCCAGGAATACAAGCCAGAAAAGCAAACCTACCCACTCTGGGAGTAAGGCGAATGGTGCTATAATGATGGAGTAAACAGGACCATAATAGTTATAGTCGAAATGCTCCTCTGGATAAGCTGCAAACAAGGAAGTCTGATGGAGAGTATGCCAGAATACGCCACGGAAAACCTTGAAATTGTTATCGTGGTGCAGTTTGGTCATACCAAGAAGGGCCAGGATGACCCAAAGTACCATCGTGGTACGTTGTTCAGCAAAAAAAGGTTTTACAAGAAAAGTGCTTACCTTATTGTAGGCAGTATAGATTTTATCTCTCATTGTTTTCGTTTTAAAGGTTTTGTTCTGCATTAGTATGTTTTAGGGTGAAGGCTTCCTTGACTAAATAGACCGGCCTTTTCTTACTTTCGATGAAAATTTTGCCTAAGTATTCTCCCATTACACCCAGAGCGATAAGTTGTACACCACTCAGGAAGAGGATGGTAGTCATCAGCGTAGGATAACCTGCCACAGGGTCACCATAAATCCAAGTGTGAATGAGAGTATATACCATAAAAACAAATGCCATGATGGATACTATGATACCTAGATATGCAGCCCATTTCAGGGGGGCTACGCTAAAACTGGTAATACCATCGACGGCCAGATGCATCAGTGACCGATAATTCATGTGACTCTCACCTGCTACACGGTCTTGGGTTTCAAACTCCACATAGGTCTTGTTAAAACCTATCCAGGCATACATACCTTTGGTGTATCGCTCAGATTCACGAAATTTGCGGAGCTCTACAATACATTTTCTATCAAGTAATCGGAAATCGCCTACATTTGGCAGAATATCATAGCGGGCCGATTTCTGCAGAAGTTTATAGAAGATTAGTGAACTCTGTTTCCTTAACCAAGACTCCTTTCCGCGTGATAATCGCTTTCCATAGACATCATCATACCCCTCTTCCCATTTGGCCAACATCTGTGGGATGACTGACACCGGATGTTGCAAATCTGCATCCATGATAATGGTGCAATCGCCACTGGTATAGTCGAATCCAGCCAGCAGAGCATTTTCTTTACCGAAGTTTCGCGTTAAATCGATATAGCAGAATTTGCTATCTTGCTGATGTAAT
This sequence comes from uncultured Prevotella sp., assembly GCA_905236815.1. Lineage (GTDB taxonomy): Bacteria > Bacteroidota > Bacteroidia > Bacteroidales > Bacteroidaceae > Prevotella. The sequence continues at coordinate 8,168 of CAJOPE010000045.1, forward strand.
TGGTGAATAAGATCTATAGTATGATCGGAGCTACCATCATTGATAAGTAGTATTTCCCAATTATAGTTACTGTTTTCAGCCATCAATTCCTCGAGTGCATCATACAGAGCGGGCAATGAAGCTTCTTCATTGTAACATGGAATAACTAGCGAAACCAATTTCTTATTATTTGTCATCTTTACTTGATGTATTATTTTTCTTGAATGCAAAAAAGCGTTGTCCGAGATAGTTGATGATAGTGAAGATACCACTACCGATAAGCATAGCTATATTTTCAAGAAGTGATTTATCAAAGGCAAAGGAAAACACTTGCAGGCACCATCTTACCACAGGACGAGCAATACTAAATGCCACGAAATAACAAACTGCGATATTAAGGACAAAACGAAGGAATGAATGACCATTGTCTTCCTTATATTTAAACGTAAAATGCTTATTCAGAAAATAACTGATAATGCTGGCAATGATATAATCTAATGCAGATGAAATCCAATAGCCTAAATGAAGCAAGTTATAGCAAGCAAACATGATGGTTAACCCGATAATCGTATTAATCACTCCTACTATAATAAATTTCAAGAAGGACTTATCTCTAAACAGATTAAGAATAGAAAGATTCATCTGATAAAACTTGATTCTATAAAAAATACTTAAACCAATTTTTTTGCAAAGATACAAATTCTATCATGAAATGGCGATTGTTTTGGCAAAGATATTTTTTTTTTGTACTTTTGCTTAGATTTTAAAGACAAAGTTGGATATGATATTATTAAGTTTTGACACGGAAGAGTTTGAACTGCCTCGTGAACATGGTGTAGAGATATCTCTTGAAGAAGGTATGAAGGTATCGGTGTATGGCACTAACAAGATTTTGGATATCTTACAACAAAATAAGGTAAAAGCTACTTTCTTTTGTACGGGTAACTTTGCAGAACATGCACCTGAAGTTATTGAGCGTATCAAGGCTGAAGGACATGAGATAGCATGTCATGGAGTAGATCATTGGGTACCTAAGGCAGATGATGTATTCCGATCAAAAGAAATCGTAGAACGTGTCAGTGGGGTAAAGACTTATGGTTATCGTCAGCCTCGCATGTTCCCTGTATCAGATGAGGATATCGAAAAGGCAGGCTATACGTATAACTCCTCACTTAATCCAGCGTTTATCCCAGGTCGTTATATGCATCTCACTACGCCTCGCACCTGGTTTATGTGTAATCATGTCATGGAGATACCTGCTTCGGTAAGTCCTTGGTTTCGTATACCTCTCTTTTGGCTATCCCTTCATAACTTTCCTGAGAAATTTTATTACTGGCTTGTGAATCGCGTACTAAAGCATGATGGGTACTTTGTGACATATTTCCATCCCTGGGAATTTTTCCACTTGAAAGAGCACCCAGAATACAAGGCTCCTTTTATCATTAAGAATCATAGTGGCGATGAATTGGCTGGTAGGCTGGATCGTTTCATCAAGATGCTTAAGGGAAAGGGATACGAGTTTATCACATATCATGAATTTGTAAATAGACAATCAAAATAAAAAAGCCTATGTCACAGATGATTATCGGCTTTGATGCCAAGCGCATTGTTCGCAACCGCACTGGTTTGGGCAGTTATGCCCGAACGATTGTAAATGCTCTCTCCCAGGATGAGCGTTTGCAACTAAAGTTGTATGCACCCGACAAGGGACATGATGACCTGAGAGAGCAGATTATCCATCGTGGGAATCTTTCGTTCATCTATCCCGAGGGGTTACACTTCCGCTTCCAGCGCGACCTCTGGCGCTCAAAGAATGTGGTGAAGCAACTTCCGAAAGACGGCATACAGTTGTATCATGGTCTTTCGGGCGAGCTTCCTGTAGGCTTGAAGAAAGCCGGCATCCCAGGCATAGTAACTATCCACGACCTTATTTTTCTGCGTCATCCCGAGTATTATCACTGGTGGGATGTGATGATCTATCACCGGAAATTCCTCAGCACCCTTCGCGAGGCGACACGAATTATAGCCATCAGCGAATGCACCAAGCGCGATATCCTTGAATATGGCGACTTCCCTGCCGATAAGATTGATGTTATCTATCAGGGATGCAGCAATCGCTTCAGAACAGCTGTTTCGGAGGATGAGAAGGCACGTGTGAAGGCCAAATACAATCTGCCCGACAAGTATATTCTGAACGTTGGCTCTATCGAGGCTCGCAAGAATGTATTACTAGCAGTAAAGGCGCTGCAACAACTTCCTGCCGAATACTCAATAGTCATTGTCGGCAAGCACACACCATACACCGATCAAGTGATTGCCTATGCACAAAAGCATCAGCTGGAGAATCGTATTCACATTCTTCATGGCATTCCCGATGAAGATTTGCCCGTAATTTATCACCTGGCCGAAGTGTTTGTCTATCCATCCCGTTACGAGGGTTTCGGCATTCCTATCATCGAGGCAATCCAAACAGGCTTGCCTGTTGTGGCATGCACAGGAAGTTGTTTGGAGGAAGCAGGAGGCCCCGATTGTCTCTATGTTAATCCTGACGATACTGAAGCTATGGCTAAGGCTATAAAGCAGGTTATTGTCGAAAAGGAATGGCGTGTAGAGAAGAGTCAGAAATATATTCAGCGCTTCGAGAATAGCGACCTTGCTTCTCAGGTTATCAATATCTACACAAAAATTTTATAGTTCCTCCATTTTTCATCCTAAGCATTTGTATATCTGCATATTAAGTATGGAGGAACTTTTTATTTTTTATAGGATCACTAACTCCTGAAAAATAATCATTTCCTAAACGGCTCATATAGAGTGCTAACCTAACGTGAGTTCGACGAAATATAACTCCTTGAAATTTGGTGATTAGCGAATACGGTTGAAATAGCCAACGTAAATGTACGGTTTAG
>CAJOPE010000046.1 GCA_905236815.1 uncultured Prevotella sp.
AAATGTTAATAGATTGTCAATCAGTATATTGCAATGTTTGATTATTCGCGAAAGCCGGTAAAATGGCAAGTGGGAAACTTTAGTTATTATATAGGTGTATGTTGGGAGTATCAGAAAAATCTTAAGGAAGCTTATACCTATTATAGTCGTGCTGTTAAGGTGGATCAACAAAAGCATCCAGTATTTATGTATCGCCTTGGGGTAGTAGCTCAACAGCTTGGAAAGAATGAAGAGGCTATTGACATGCTTGAAAAAGCTGAAGAAAAATATCTTCCCGACAAGATTCTGATGACGATTATCTACAATCATCTGGCTCAAGCTTACTTTGATAGCAAGGAGTATGATATGGCACTGGATACCTGGCGTAAATCGGAAAGTGATGGTACGGATCCTGAAATCGAAAAGAAAATTGCTGCTACCGAAAAGCTTATAGAGAAAATGAAATAATCTACATGCCAGTCAACTCTTTATATCTAAAACAGTTGACTTCATGGTCGTTGATAACTCCGATGCCTTGCAAGTGTGAATAAAGGATGACGCTTCCCAGATATTTAAAGCCTCTTTTCTTCATATCCTTGGCAAGTGCATCGGATAGTTCGTTTCTCACGCACCATTCCTGCTGATGTTCAGGGTAGATCATTGTCTTGCCATCTGTGAAATGCCAAATATATTTGTCGAAACTGCCCCATTCTTTCTGTATCTCAACAAACTTCTGGGCATTGTTTATCATACCTCTAATCTTTCGCTCACTCTTAATCATTCCGTCTATCTGCAGACATCTTTCCACATCTGCATCGCCAAACTTGGCTACTTCTTCAAAATCGAATTGGGCGAATCCCTCTCTGAAAGCATCTCTTCTTTGAAGCATCATCTTCCAGCTGAGTCCGCATGACATAGCCTCCATCAACAGAAATTCAAAATGCTTTCGCTCATCGTGAACAGGAACTCCCCATTCCTCATCGTGATATTTCTCCAGTAATCCTCCGTCTTTACACCAAATACATTTTTCCATATCTTTATCTTGTTATAATGATTTCCTTATTGAATCCTCGGGTATCTTTGAGGATGAATTTATATTTTTTACCTTCCTCAAATTTGAATTTTCGGAATTTCTCAAAATTGTTGATAGTTTCATTGTTTATTTTCAGCACGACATCGCCTTGACGCATACCTGCTTTGTAGGCGTCGCTTTTCTGCCAGATGAGTCCGATTACAGGTTGATCTTCTTTCTCAATAAAAGCGACACCAAACTGTTTGTTGCTCACATTCACGCTATCTTTTCCGTTATAAGATTGGAAAATCAACTGTTTTCTGCTAGGGTTGATAACCACCGATCCATAGTTGAGAAGTTGTCCGCCTATCCTGCTGGCTCCTTGAGTGGTGATAGTTCTCACATTTTGGAAGGCGAAATCGTTCCATTTCAAGCGGTCGAGATTAAGGAAATATACCTCATCTTGTCTTTCCACGCCGTTTGTACCCATCGTGAAGTTGCCGATGGCTTTTCCTTCCACCTGGGCATTCACCTGCTTACTCTTGTATTGATGCTTCAGAAAACTTTCCTTGTTCATCTGATAGAGCTGTCGGGCGCCTGTGTCGAAGAGTACCTTGTCCATGTGGCGCATAAAAGGACTGATATTTATATAAGGTACAAACCATTTCAGATTGTATTTCAAGACTTCGCCTTTTTCTTCTTTGAAGAAACCTTCAATGTCGGAAAGAATCAACTGCTTGTTTTTTACATCGATTTTTCCAGCTATACCTTTATTAAATAGGTCAAATCCGATGATGCCGTCGAAATTTTCCCTGCCTCTTCTGTGTTTCACCACAGAGGCTACATATCCGTCGATAGACAGCTTTCCCATCTGGAATTTTTCAATTCTCACTACTTTTATGGTGTCGGCGATGTTGTTGGCATCGTGCGAAACCACATTGCCAAGTTCTTGCAATACAGGCACTTTTGAACCGTAGTAGATTAATCCCTGACTGGCTCCTGTGTCGAGGTTGAACCGATAGGTCTTGCCCGAAATTCTTACAGGGATGTATATCTGGTCGTTCTCAAACTCAATGGAGATGGTATCGACGAAGTTCTTTTGGTTGATTGTGAAGTTGGTGTTATAGCGATGCATCGTCTGTGCGGAAAGAAATCCGCAAAGCATAGCGATGGATAGAATAAGGAGTAGTCTTTTCATTTGCGTCGTTTATTGTTGGCAACAAATATACGAATTAATTCCAAAACAAGAATGAATGCTTTCGATTTTGTGGACGCTCACAATGTTAAAAGTCGAATTTTCTCCGTTTTTTGCTTGGAACTTATCGCCTTTTTCTCTATATTTGAGGTGTTAATAAATAGGAACCAATCCGTATTGAGGACGGTAAACCAGATTTTATTTGCCGACTATTATATCGGCTTCTGATCAACGAGTCAGACAATTGGTAACTAAGGCGGGGAAGGACGAAATTTCTCCGCCTTTCCTATTTCTAATCGTTTTACTTAATTTTTATCGACTATGGGACTACTTGATTTGGTGAATGGTTTCCTCAAGGGAAAAGATAAGAGCGAGATGATTGAGGCTGCTCAGGAGAAATTGCAGGATGGAAGTCTTGATAGTGTGCTCGAAAAGATTGGAGTGGATGGTGACAAATTGGGCGAAACGCTGGGGAAGGTAGCCAGTGTGGTTGATGGTATCGAGAATGCCGTCGGGAAATCTCATGAAGAGGAATCTGAGTAAATCCTAAAATAATATCTTGATAGAAATTCCGTTTTCATAAGAAACAATAGCTTAATGAAAACGGAATTCGAAAAGATGAGAAACGAGGAGATGTATTATTTCTCCGATCCAGAAGTTGAGAATGACATACTTCGGGCACAGGATTTGTGTGCGAAATTCAGTAATCTAACTTTGAATTCGCCTGACTATCGGGCGACTCTTCGTGAATTGATTCCTGGAATTCCCGATTCATCTTGCATCTGCCCTCCTTTCCGTTGCGACCATGGAAATGGTATCATTATGGGTGAGAATGTTTTTCTCAACTATAATTGTGTCATACTTGATGGGGCTTTCGTGCGATTTGGCGATCATGTAAAGGTAGGGCCTAACTGCCAATTTTATACTCCTCAGCATCCTTTTGATAATCTCGAGCGCCGGGAACCTAAGGAAACTTCTTTTCCTATTGAAATAGGAGAGGATAGCTGGTTGGGTGGCGGAGTTATCGTTCTACCTGGAGTTAAAATCGGAAAACGATGCATTATCGGTGCAGGCTCGGTGGTAACTCACGATATCCCTGATGATTCCATGGCTGTTGGAAATCCGGCTAGAGTTATCAAATCAATAGAAGATAGATAGCTTTACCTCTTTCTTGCTTTGAAATAACATATAGGACCTTCCAGATGAAAATCTATTTCATCGCAATAATTCCGAAGGATGTTCTGTGTTTCTTCGGAATTATAGAATGGGGGAGTGAACCAGCCTTTTCTGGCCATAATATTTTTTGAAAGCCAGTCGGTTGCTTTCGATTCACCTGCAACATAGAAGCTTCCAATGAAATAGCCTTTTGATTTTAGAACTCTGAAAATTTCAGAATAGGCTTTTGGCTTGTCTGGAAATACATGTAAGCCGTTCATACTTAGAACGTAATCGAATGTATTGTCTTTGAATGTCATACTCCCGACATCTCCTTGTTGACAGATGATGTTGGTGAGACCGGCAGCATTAAATCTTTGAACAGCCTGCTCCAACATATCGTAGGAATAGTCGATGCAAGTGATATTTGCCTGCTTCAACTGAACGTATTTCTTGATTTTATCTTCCATAATATGCAAATTAAATGATGTTGCAAAATTAGTAAATGGAAATTGCAACTGGGTTGCAAAGATTTGAATGGGAGAAAACCAGTTGTTTTTCAGACTTTAACAGTCTATAGATTTAGGTTCGTTGGGTTTAAAGAGCTGTTTTGCTTAATGTTAATAATGTGGTAAATTGATAGATGTTCAATCGATCAAGTGTTGGTATACTTACGGATATAAGATTGGTACTTCATTTATGCTTATTCCCTGAATCTTCATTCTATCACTTTGCAACTTGCATTACCAAACCGGATGATATTGTGCTGCTTCCTTTACGATTGTGGTTGCGCAATTAGGTAGGTAAACGTGAAGAACCGAACGTTATCGGTAGTATTATCGATACGTTCGGTTCAAAAATCGTTATATTATAAATGCGTTCACATTATTTTGTATGAATATTGCGAATAATTAGTGGGTTTCTCATATCTTCACTTCCACATCTAAAATCAAAGGTGTCTGGAATTGTGTCAAAGGGTTCGAAAGTGAGTGTGAAGTCTGAATAGTAAATTATATCCTTATGGTTAGGTGCAGAAGGTATAGCTAGCTCTGTAGGTACATTTTTTTGCCTTAACTTGATACCTTCGGCATTCGTTAGCATATATTTCTTTCCATTTGCCTCAAGACATGCATCTTTCGTGCATGAAAAGGCTCCTCGTTTATGAAGTATGAACCGGAAATTGATAATTGTGCCATTGGTATTGGCTGTTACTTTCCTTATAGCTAGCATAGGAGGGTTAAAATTGTCCTGCTGTGGTCCTAATTTCCCTTCTGCAATTCCTAATATCGATCCAGGAATATAGCCAACCTGTTTCCATTGTACGGTGCCGTTGGGCGAGATCAACACATAAAAAGGGGTAGATGCTCCCTCATTATACCGGCGAAGAAGTCCTTTACCTTTTTTACCGTCGTTCCAATTATAACCTATTATATCATTTGGTTTTTCTTCATTCTTCCACTTTTCTATATCATCAATATTAATATTTACAAATTCTATCTTATCTTTCGCTTTCTCATAGGCAGCTTTCCATTCAGGTTCAGATATAATACACGGATAACATCCTATCTGCCAAAAATTTAGCAAAACATACTTGCCATTCTTTCCTACCAACTCTGAAAGATGATGTTTCTCTCCCTGGATATCTACAAGATCAGTATCGGTAATTTTATCTTCAATTTCCATACCGGTAAATTTATCTCCAATTTTTGTAATTTTGATAGGTCCAAGTACTCTTTGGTCTTCTTTAAGGTTGACTCTTTCTTCTAATTTCCTAAGCTGTTCCAAATATGGAAAGTCTTTTCTATTATCCGCAATAAGAGATAAAATCCTGACGGCTTCAGTGGATCCTGCATCAACAGGTAAAGAAGGGAGTAGATCCATCTGCTGCTTCATCCATTTGCTTTCTGCCTTCAGATACTCGCTAGTACGGCTTTTGTGCTGATACATTTCCTTCAATGCATCGTAACTATGTGCTATCAATCGGTTATAGGTTTTCTGGGCAGCAACAGGGCTCTGCACTTTCCATAATGCGTAGTAGTCGCCTTTTGTATCCGTAATTTTAACATTAACGCCAGGTGCAAGGAAAATTGGAGCCATCCAATTGTGATCTCCTACCTCCAGGATAGAGTAGTGGGCAACGGTGATACCATCCTTTACCGGCACTGTAACCGTAAATTGTCCATCGGTTACTGTAGCTGTGAATCTTTGGCCATTAATGCTTACAGTAACAAACTTGCTTGGCTTTAAGGTGGATGACTTTGCAGTAATTGTTGCTGTTTTTGTTTGCGCCATTCCCATTATTGCAATAAGTGCAAACAATAGTACCAGAAGAGTTCTTTTATTCATAAGTTGTATTAATAATTGGTTAAGCTTTCTGTTCTTAGAACCTATAGTTCTATAAGTTAAATACATCGAAGCGTTGTTGGTATCTAATCATTATACATATATCATGCGATGCAAAACATATTTGCAAATTTCGTGATATTTTTCGAGATATGCAAATTTTTTCAAAGATTTTGTCAATGAGAAAGGACACATTTCTCGTTGTGGAGTTGTTCCCTCCTTTTTTAGCGTTGAAGTAGCGGCCCTCAATATGCTGCAGAATATGTTTTAATCTACCAGCAATCCCTGCGAGGAAATATGAAAGAGAACAGCACTCGTTTTTAAGCTTTGTGTATTTTGCTGCATAGCATCCTATCTGACAATTATTGTATAGCGTAAGTAGTATGCCGTATAATCGACAGACATCAAGAGCATCAGGAATACTTGTTTTTCGTTGCCCTTTATAGGTGGAAACATTGCCCTCAATAAGGGGTGATGGCCCCGATAGATTATTAACTGCTTGCAAATGAGGAAAACAATGATGATAATAGATCGATTAACGATTTAATGAATTGCTCAGGTTAGGGGAGAAAAATGAATATCTATGTTTATATAAATCACTGAAGTTTCGCAAGTGAATAACGATTCATCAAGCGACGTTTAGATTATTCATTTTATACAATTTCCGGAACTTTGGATTATCATC
>CAJOPE010000047.1 GCA_905236815.1 uncultured Prevotella sp.
AAGATGCTCGAGTGGTTGAAGAGGCACGCCTGGAAAGCGTGTAAACGCCTAAAGCGTTTCGGGGGTTCGAATCCCCCTCTTTCCGCAAAGTAAATTTGAAGCCTGCTGAATGTCAGCAGGCTTCTTTGTTTTTTATTAGCAAAGTCTTCCGTATTTTTTATAAAAACGTGTATAGGTAGAATTCAGGAATAGTCATATCAAGATATTGTAAATCAGAATGAGGAAGCATTCAAGGATACTTTGTATCAGTTGAGTATACGTCAACGAGATTTGCTGGTTGCTATCAGCAAAGAGGGGAAGGCACAGAAACTTACAAGTTCGGCTTTTATCAAACGACATCATCTGGGAACAGCAAGTAGTGTTCAAAAGGCAGTTCTTGCTCTTTTGAATAAGCAGTTAATAACCCATCAGCAAGGGGTATATGAGGTTTATGACAAGTTTCTTGCAGAATGGTTGATAAAATAGCAGAAAGCGATTCTAAAAAAATATATTTGAAATGCTGTATACAATCTTAGTTGAGAAATATAAAACACAGAAGATTTCTTTGTTTCAAATTGAAGCAAAGAATCCTTTTGGGGCTGTTGAGGAATTGCTGCATTCTCAGCCGCAATGGGATATTACCGTTTCTCAAAAGGATTTAGTGAGGATTAAAGGGATGAAGGGAGTTTGGTACTTAGATTTCGAAAAGGATAATCATTCCTTTCTTGCAAATATTATAGAGCATTCAAGTCAGGCAGGTGCTTTTACTTGCATCACTTATTTCCGTGGTGGAACTTATATAGAGCAATTGAAGAACTCCAATATCGACAGTCTTCTTCAGCATTGGGGAAGTAATAAGTCTCACCGATATTATAGTAAGGAGGATAAAATAGCAATCAAGGAAAGGGCATTGAAAGTTCGCAAGTGGGAAATTCAGAAGGCTTCAGAAAATGTTTATCGTTTCTCTTGGAACATAAATCATAAGAACTTGAAATTATATGTAATGTGTTAATGAGAGGATTATTTGTCTAAGCGATACCTGAAAGTTTATATTAAATATTGCAATCTCCTTTGCTGGTAGCAAAAAAAATAATACTTTTGCACTCGTAATGGAACTCGCAAGATAGCTTGCGTATAAAATTAGAACAAATGAATTTAAAAAATACTATGGGGCGACTCTTTGCAACCCTCGCCCTTTTCATGATGTCGGCTCCTATGCTTCTCGCTCAGGAGGAGGAAACTGGTGGCTTTCATCAGGCTTTGAAAACCAAATTCATTGAGGGAAATGCAGGCTTTATGTCGCTGGTGGCTCTCGCTCTCGTTCTCGGTTTGGCTTTCTGTATCGAGCGAATCATCTATCTTTCTCTTTCAGAGATTAATGCCAAGAAACTGATGGAGGATATTGATGCCAAGGTGCAGGCCAATGATATTGAGGGGGCTAAGGATTTATGCCGTAACACCCGCGGACCGGTGGCTTCTATCTGCTATCAGGGATTGCTCCGCATCAATCATTCGCTTGCCGATATCGAGCGTTCCATTTCCAGCTACGGCTCCGTTCAGGCTGCCAATCTTGAAAAGGGTTGTTCATGGATCACCCTTTTCATCGCTATGGCTCCTTCACTCGGATTCCTAGGAACGGTAATTGGTATGGTGATGTCGTTCGACCAGATTCAGACAGCAGGCGATATTAGTCCGACCATTGTAGCTGCCGGTATGAAAGTAGCCTTGATTACTACCATCTTTGGTATTATCGTAGCTTTGATATTGCAGCTTTTCTATAATTACATCCTCAACAAAATCGACCACATTGTGAGTCAGATGGAGGAATCGGGCATCACCTTGCTCGATATTATCGCAAAATACAAGGAGGATAAATGAAACTCAAGGAAATAAAGAACTGGTCGGCCGAGAAGATTAGTCTGCGCATATTCTATGTGCTGACAGGCTTCAGTGTGTTGCTATTCCTGCTGTTCTTCCTTGTGGGCTTCGATCTGCCTTATATCTTCGATCCTGATTTCAATGCCCCTTTGTTCACCGACCCGCTCCTCATCTTTATGGAGCTGCTTCTTTTTGCTGCACTTGCGATAACCGGCTATTCGGTTTGGCGGGGCCATAAATGTAGTCCTAAGACAGAGAAAGTGGTGAATAATGTTCCTGCAGCAAAAATCTCGCGCATCACCTGGATAGGAACCTTCGCTTGTCTTGCTATCACCTTTGGCATTGGCTCAACAGCTACGATGGTCATCAATGGTAGAAACTTCGAGGATACACTTTGGCTGAGATTATCCGATATGTTTGTGTGGACTTCGCTCATACTTCTTGCTATTGCAATCGCAACAGTTTGCTATGGAGGAACCAAATATATTCGCAAGAGTAAAGAAAGGAGAAAGAGATGATTATCCAGCGCAAGCGACGTAGAGTTCCTGGATTGAATACTACTTCAACAGCAGATATCTCTTTCATGCTGCTGATATTCTTCCTTGTCACCACCTCCATGGATGTGGACAAGGGACTCTCGCGCCAACTTCCTCCGGCTGATAAAAAGCAGAATCAGGAGGAGACGAATGTGGAGAAGGGAAATCTGATGGCTATTCAGATTACAGCCGATAATAAGTTGCTGGTGAATGAGCAGCCTGAGAAAGTAGAGAATCTCTCGAAGGATATCATTGCTTTGGTGAAAAAGGCAGGTAAGAAACATCTGGTAACTATTTCTACAGATAGGGATGCAGATTATAATACTTACTTTCAAGTGCAGAATGAACTGATGAAAGGTTATCATCAAGTGAGCAATATCTCTAAGCCGAGAATCGCTGAATCCTATTCGGAGCCTACAACCCAAAATGAGTAGTAGGGAATTGGAAGTTAGAAGTTTGGACAATCGAATTATAATTTATAAATAAGAAGATATGGGTATGTTTAAGAGAAAACGTCATGAGATGCCAGGGCTGAATACAGCATCCCTGCCAGACCTCATATTCTCTGTACTTTTCTTCTTTATGATTGTAACCCATATGCGACAGGTCACCCTCAAGGTGAAATATCAGGTGCCACAAGGAACCGAACTCACCCGACTGGTGAAGAAATCAGCTGTATCACATATATATATAGGTAAGCCTACCGCTGACCAAAAAGGAAGATTTGGCGATGATACCAAGATTCAGATGAATGATAAATATGTGAGCACTTCCGAGATTATCGACTACGTTTCTGCTGAAAAAAGCAGAATGTCGTCCGAAGACCAACAGCAAATGGTGGTTTCTATCAAGGCTGATAAAAATACCAAAATGAGCGTTATTACGGATGTGAAGTTAGCACTTCGTCAGGCAAAGGCCTTGCGAATCAACTATTCTGCCACAGAAAGTAAAAAATAGTAGTCAATAACGCTTTAAAGAAAATAAGTTAAACAAATTGCAGATTTATTACTTTTCTATGTCGAAAAGTTGCTAATTAGATATTTTTTGCTACCTTTGCAACAAAATAATTAATTAAATGGCACACCATAGTTTAGATTCACTGGATAAGAAAATCCTGAAGTTAGTGTCTCAGGATGCTCGTATTCCATTCTTGGAGGTAGCCCGTTCTTGCAATGTCAGTGGAGCGGCTATCCATCAGCGTATAGCAAAACTTACTAATCTTGGAATCCTCAAGGGTTCTCAGTTTATCATCGATCCTGAAAAGATCGGTTACGAAACTTGTGCTTATGTGGCTCTTTACCTTAAGGATCCTGAGTCATACGACCATGTTGTTGAGGCTTTGAAGAAGATTCCTGAGGTTACTGAATGTCATACTACTACTGGTGGTATGGATCTTTTCATCAAGATGTATGCTTTTAACAATCATCACTTGATGACTATCATTCACGACAAACTTCAGCCACTGGGACTTTCTCGTAGTGAGACCATCATCTCATTCAGTGCAGAGTTCGATCGCCAGTTACCTATTCAGGACATTAGAGTGGATGATGAAGAGGTTTCTACACTTGATGATTTTGATGATGAGGACGAGACGGTCTAATTATCGGATATAATACAAGAAATGATAAGCAAAGGGATGAGTTTCATCAACAGGATGAAATTCATCCTTTTTTAGTTTCCATTCTTTACCAAGAGTAGGGAAGAAGGTGTCGGCTTCATTTGGGGTTGCATCTACTTTTGTGATATGAAGGCAGTCTGCCATCGCTATTGTCTGCTCGTAAATGCTGGCTCCACCTATTATATATAGGTCATCTTCTTTACATGCCTCAAGGGCATCCTGTAGATTCGAGTAAACTTCACAACCATCAATCTTCTTCATCGATCGGCTCACTACAATATTTCTTCTCCCAGGAAGTGGTCCGTTGGGGAATGACTCAAAGGTATTTCGGCCCATCACGATGGGATGCCCCATAGTGAGCGCCTTGAAACGAGCCATATCCTCAGGAATATGATAGAGCAACTGGTTCTGAAAACCAATTGCTCCATTTTCGGCTATGCAAGCAATGAGGCTGATCATAATGGATAGTTATTTCAGAATTTCAGGGATAGCCTCAGGCAAATGACTGCTCTTGATACGCCATTCCTGTGGGTAAAGATTGTTGGCACGATTACCAAGATTCTTTGCAAACCCAAGTGGATAACCCTTATAGCAGATAAGGACAATTCCCTTTGGAGCATCAGCTGCTAGAGTGATAGCCTCCTTGCGAAGATAGTTGATAGCCTCTTTCCATTCCACTTCCACCTTTGGATATTCATCCTTGTCGGGAAGTATCGAGAGAGCTTTCGACTGGTCAGGAATGGTATTCTTTCCCTTGATAGTATCAGGCTGAATGCCATGCGTGAGAATGCGCAGGCCTTTTAGTTCCTTATCCGATGGAGTGCTGATTTGTTCTTCCTTCTGATATTCGCCATGTTTTCTCAATATCGCCATAAACAAACCTTCACCTTTGGTCTTTCCTGGAATGAAGCGATAGACAGGAAGCTCACCCCCCAGTTTTCCATTGTTGCCGTGGATGAGGCTGCCTGTGATATTCCAGCTTTCCTCAACAGGAACTTCTAGTAAGTCGGCTCCTAGTTCTTTAGCAATCCATTCCACGTTTTCCTCGTCCTCATGAGTATTGAAAGTGCAAGTGGAATAGATGAGTAAACCGCCTGGTTTGAGATTATTCCAAAGATCCTCGACAATGCTTCTTTGTAGCTGCCAGCATTTCTCAACATTCTCCATGCTCCATTCCTCGATGGCACCAGCATCCTTTCGGAACATACCTTCACCCGAACAAGGCACATCTGTGAGAATCACATCAAACTGCAGTTTTGTTTTCTTGTAATCGCGAGGATAGTTATTAGTGACAAGAATATCTGGATGTCCGAATTTCTGAATGTTTTCGGCCAGGATATTGGCACGTGTATGCATAGGCTCATTACTGAAAAGCACACTTCCCTCAGGAAGAGCCGACATCGCACAAGTAGTCTTTCCACCAGGAGCCGCACAAGAATCAAGCATCAGAACAGGTTCCTTTACATAGGTGCGAAGAACCAGGTCGAGAAACATAGAAGAGGCCTCCTGTACATAGTAGGCACCTGCATGGAGCAGAGGGTCGAAAGTGAAGTTCGGCCGATTTTCCAGGTAGAAACCATTCTTGCACCAAGGAACATTGGCGGTTTGAATAGCTTTGTCATCCTTATTCTCTAATTCGTCATCACCAATCACTAATCCATTCACTTTGAAAGGATTCAAACGAATGCTGGCAGGAACATCCTGCTCAAGTCCCTGTTCCAGAGTGCGATAGAGCTCTTCGCCCATCAACTCTCGTGTATATATTTTAAACTCCTCGGGTAAATTCATGTTCTATTTTTTTGCAAAAGTAGAAAAAAAATAGTTTCTTTGCAACTAAATAGCCAAACGTTTCGTCTAACCAACAGAAATAAGAAACAAAAAGCTAGAAGATATGAAAAGATTATTGACAGCATTCGCACTTATGCTTACTTTAAGTGCATCTACAATGCAGGCTGTTCCACAGCATCGTCATCATGCAAAGACTACCACAACTGTGGATGATCAGAAGAATAAGGACCAAGAGAAAGATGCAGTAGTTGCCTTCTCGGATACTACCTCAAATGCATCAAATGATTCTGTTAATGAATCACAAGCCAAGGTAGTTGGCTACGAAAACAATTTTGATGATCAGGAACCTGTGGATAAGTTCGTAACAGGACTGGTTGGCGGAACTTTAGGAATTGGAGCTGGAATCTTCGGTCTCGTAGTTTGCTTGCTGGTATTCCTCTTCCTTGCAGCACCTTTCATCGTAGTGATAGTTGCCATCCGCTATTCATATAAGAAGCGTAGAGATCGCGATCGCCTGATTCAGGAAGCTATCCAGAGCGGTCAGCCTCTTTCAGCCGAGGCCCTCAGCAACTTCCGACAGGAAACAGATGAGCAACTTTGGAGAAAAGGTATCACAAAAATATGTGTAGGTGTTGGTTTGGCATTAATGTTCCTGATAATGGGAGCTAAGCAAATAACAGGTATTGGTTTGCTGGTGATGTTCATCGGAATAGGGCAGGCTGTTATCGCCCATACCGATCAGAAGAAGAAAAATAAGAATAACGACGATTTCAATTCCACGATTCATAATGAATCAATTTGAACTGATCGTTAAGAAATACCAGGAACCCATACGAAGGTTCTTCCTGAGTCAGACTGGCGGCAACTCTCAGCTGAGCGACGATCTGGCCCAGGATACCTTCATAAAGGCGTATAAAAATCTCGATAAATTCCGGGGAGATTCAAGCATCTCAACCTGGCTCTATCGAATTGCCTATAACACCTGGTATGATTACACTCGGAGCAACCACCCCACCCAGGATATTGCGCAAGGTCCTGGGATGCTGAAGCCCGAGCGAGAGGCAGATGTAGGAAAGAAACTCGACCTGCAATCGGCCCTGGCCATATTAAATGACAATGAGCGTACCTGCATCGTGCTGCAGCTGATGGAAGGACAGCCCATTGATAAAATTTCCGAGATCACTGGTATGAAAGCTAATACAGTGAAATCGCATCTCTCAAGAGGAAAAGAAAAACTTGCAAGTTATTTAAGACAAAACGGTTATGACAGAAGATGATAAGTTAGTGGAGATGTTCTTCCAGGAGAACCCTATAGAGGTAGCCGATGATGGCTTCACAGAACGCGTGATGCAGAGCCTTCCTGAGCTCGAGGCACGTCCTTCAAGGGCTTGGAAACTCTCTCGTATTTGGACATTCCTTTGTATTTTTGTCGGTGTTGCTGTATTCATTGCCGACAAGGGTTGGGTTGTCCTTTATTCATTGCTGAAAAGTTGGGTATCCAATCTGCACATCGATTTCTCCTCACTTTCCGGCATCCAATGGGATACTCATTCCCTCATGATGTATGGGGTGGGAGCTATTGTGCTCTTGCTTTTGGGTACCTATGATCTCGTTACCGAGAATTGATGCAATAAATTATTGGTTTCTTCGTTTCTATTAGGATGAAACGAAGCAGAAACATACCATATCCACAAAGCATCAGTCATACTTTTAATAAGGTGTGGCTGATGCTTTGTGTGTGTTTGCTGCTTACGGCTTGTGGTGCTGAGCGCAATATCAATAAAGGTAAGAAATTCCTCGAGTTGGGTGAATATTTCGAGGCTGCCGAACAATTCAAGCAGGCTTATCGAAAAACTCCAGGAAGTGAGCGTAACAAACGTGGACAAATCGCAAAGTTGATGGCTCCTTGTTATGAGAAAATCAATGCCACTCCAAAGGCAATCTCGGCTTATAACAATGTAATTCGCTATCAGCAGGATTCTATTCTCGACCATCTTTCGCTTGCCCGTTTGCTCATGAAGAATGGTGAGTATAAGAAGGCGGAAAAGGAATTCCAACTGGTGCTCGATACACTACCAGATAACTTGTTGGCTAAAAACGGATTGAAGTCTGCCCAGATGGCTCCTCAATGGAAGAAAGAAGGCAGTAGATATACAGTAAAGCGTATGGATGTTCTAAATTCCATGCGTGATGATTATTCGCCAATGCTGTTGGGTGATGAGAGCGATCAGCTCTATTTCACTTCTACCCGCAATGATGCACAGGGAAGTGATTTGAGTGGCATCACAGGTACCAAGGCTGGCGATATTTTCCTTTCAGAAAAAGATGATAAGGGAAAATGGACAAAGCCTGAAGTGGTGAGTGGGGGCTTGAATACCGATTTCGATGAGGGCGCCTGTTCTTTCTCTGCTGATGGAAGGACCATGTATCTCACCCAATGTGTCACCGACCCTTCTGCTCCTAGATATGCCCAGATAGTAACTTCGACAAGAGCGGATGCTGCCTGGGGAAAGGCTTCTCCTCTGGAGATTACTCACGATACTCTTTCGAGCTATGCCCATCCTGCTATCTCTCCCGACGACCAGTGGTTGTATTTCACTTCTGATATGCCTGGAGGTAAGGGTGGACTGGATATCTGGAGAATCCGAATCACTGCAGCAGGTTTGGGTGGAGTAGAGAATCTTGGTGAACCCATCAATACTCCTGGAGATGAGATGTTTCCAACTTTTCGACCAAATGGCGATCTCTATTTCTCGAGCAATGGTCATGTGGGAATGGGTGGATTGGATATCTATATTGCCAAGGTCGATCCAAAGACACATCGCTATAAACTCGAGCATCCGGGCTATCCTCTCAATTCTGAAGGGGATGATTTCGGTATGACTTTCGAGGGTGCTCATAATCGAGGCTTCTTCTGTAGTAACCGAAGGGATGGCAGAGGCTATGACCATATCTATTCTTTTGAGAATCCGGAAATTGTACAAACTATCAAGGGATGGGTGTACGAGATGGAAGGTTATGAACTTCCTGCAGCTCAGGTATATATAATAGGTACAGATGGAACCAACAAGAAGGTATCTGTAAAGGGGGATGGCTCATTCTCTGAGGTGGTAAATCCTGGTGTGGATTATCTCTTGATGGCCACCTGTCGAGGTTTCCTCAATCATAAGGAGGAAATCCATATCGAGAAATCCAAGGAGAGCAAGGAAACGGTAGTGCAATTCCCGTTGGCAAGTATTACGGCTCCTGTACTTATCGACAATATTTTCTATGAATTTGATAAGGCAAATCTGACAGAGGCTTCTTCAAAGGCACTCGACCAGTTGGTTGATCTTTTGAAGGAGAATCCAAATATCACCATCGAGTTGAGTGCTCATTGTGATTACAAGGGTAGTGCTGAATATAATAAATGGTTGAGTCAGAAACGTGCTGAGGCAGTTGTCGACTATCTCATCAAGCACGGAATTGAGAAAGACCGTCTCACGCCTGTTGGTTATGGAAAGGAACGACCAAAGACTGTGCGCAAGCGTTTGGCAGTCCGCTATCCTTGGTTGAAAGAGAATGATGTGCTTTCTGAGGAATTCATCAAGAAACTTCCTGAAAAAGAACAAGAACTTTGTAACCAATTGAATCGTAGAACTGAGTTTACGGTTCTGCGAACCACTTATGGCATGTTTGACGAGAAGGGACAATTAAAGAACCCTCCAAAGCCAAAGCAGCATGAGGAGGGTAAAGAGGATGGAGGTTTCTCAATTGATTTCAATTGATGCCTCCCGATTAAAATTCTTGCTCAAATCTTATTCAAATCCTAGTCGGAATTTGCAGCCTTCTTTCCAGCTAGAACAACCATAGGCTGTCTTTCCCTTTATGATAGTGCCCTTGCCACAGATAGGGCAAGGCTTTCCGATGAGGTCATCCGATGGCTTGAGTTCCAAGGTAGTCTTGTTGTCGGTAGCTGGTGACTCCTGCTTTTTGGCTGCAGGCTTCTTTGCTGCCGCTTTCTTCTTAGGCTTTGCCTTCAGTTCTTCTTCGGTAGTGATTGTAACATGGCGCATACTGTTATCTGCCAGCACCTCATTCACAATCTCTGTAATCTGGTCTTTCAGCTCATTCACGAATTGTCCGGCATCATATTTATGATGCTCAATATCACGGAGTTTCTTCTCCCAGATACCTGTAAGCTCACAACTCTTGAGGAGTTCCTCGTGAATGGTGTCTATCAATTCAATTCCTGTAGGAGTAGCCTCCAGATTCTTTCTCACTCTTCGGATATAATGACGCTTGAAGAGTGTCTCGATGATGCCTGCTCTTGAAGATGGACGACCAATACCGTTTTCCTTCAAAGCAGCACGCAACTCCTCGTCCTCCACAAACTTACCTGCAGTTTCCATTGCTCTCAGCAAGGTAGCTTCGGTATAGAATTTAGGTGGAGTAGTCTGTTTCTCGGTAAGGGTAGGGATATGCTCACCGCTTTCTCCTTTCTCGAAAGCAGGAAGTACGCCATCCATTTTCTCGGCATTCGCCTCTTCTTCCTCTTCCTTCTCGTCACCTTTTTGTCCATAAACGGCATGCCATCCAGGTTCGAGAATCTCTTTTCCTGTAGTTTTAAAGTCCACTTCCTTGTCCTCTCCCTGCTGAGCGTCGGCATTAATTACCTTTCCCTCGACAGTAGTGGTGGAGAATTTACAATCCGGATAGAATACGCTGATGAAGCGAAGGGCGATGAGATCGTAAACATGTGCCTCCATATCGGTGAGTCCCTGAGGAGGAACACCTGTAGGGATGATGGCATGGTGATCGGTCACCTTGCTGGTATCGAATACCTTCTTGCTCTTCGGCAACTTTGGACTGATGGAGGCAAGGTCTTTCACCAACTGCAGATATTTCTGCTGACTATTGATCTTTGCCTGACTCACTCCGTTCAGAATGCCAGGGCATTTTGGATAGATATCGTCGGAAAGGAATTGGGTATCTACACGAGGGTAGGTGGTGAATTTCTTCTCATACAGACTCTGAATGAGTTTCAAGGTCATATCAGCCGAATAGCTGAACTTCTTGTTGCAATCCACCTGAAGAGAAGTCAAATCGTAAAGATGTGGAGGTGCCTCAGTTCCTTTCTTCTTGGTAACTTTAGTAACCTCTAAAGGTTTATTGGCGATGGTCGAGAAAGCCTTCTCGCCTTCCTCCTTGCTTGTGAACTTACCCTTGGTAGCAGTAAACTGGGTGTTGCGATAGATGGTGGCCAGCACCCAATAAGGTTCTGGCACGAAGTTATTGATTTCCTTCTGTCGATTTACAATCAGGGCGAGGGTAGGGGTTTGTACTCGACCGATACTCAGCACCTGTCGGTTCTGACCATATTTCAAGGTATAGAGACGGGTAGCATTCATTCCCAACAGCCAGTCGCCGATAGCTCTCGACAAGCCTGCAAGGTAGAGCGAGTTATAATCCGTCTGTCCCTTGAGCTGTTTGAAACCCTCCTTGATCGCCTCATCCGTCATAGAGGAAATCCAGAGTCGCTTCACCGGACATTTCACCTGGGCCTTCTGCATCACCCATCGCTGGATGAGCTCACCCTCCTGTCCGGCATCACCACAGTTGATAATCTCGTCGGCATTGCTATAGAGTTTTTCGATGATACCAAACTGCTTTTTGATACCTTCGTCATTGATGACCTTGATGCCAAAGCGAGGTGGAATCATCGGTAATGCAGCCAAGCTCCATCTCTTCCACAAGGAAGAATAGTCATCAGGTTCCTTCAGCTCACAAAGGTGTCCGAAGGTCCAAGTAACCTGATATCCATTTCCCTCCATATATCCATCTCGGGCGGTATTAGCACCAAGAATGCGGGCGATGTCTTTGGCTACACTAGGTTTCTCTGCAATACAAACAATCATATCGTTTTTATTTAATCCGAATTGCAAAGGTAGCTATTTTTTCATAGGTGTCCAATATTTATAGGCAAAATTTAATGGCAAGGTTTAGCAACATCTCTTTTGAAACAAAGTTTGGTGATTTTTGCAGCATCAGCATCATTCGGGTATTAATAGAATGATAATCAAGTAGATACAGGTGTGCTGGTAAATATTTTGCAGCATGTTTGCAGCATGTTTGCAGCATTCTGTCAGTTCGTTCCCCTTTACAGAGAGCTATATATCATTATACAAAACTTATTTTCAAAAACTATTCACCTTTTTGGATAAGTGCTTGCAATATAGCGAGTTAAGGGTGGATAGTTTTTGTTGTGTTCAATTTCTTAGCCTGGATATTTTATAGAAGTATAATCTTACTATACTTCTCCCCCGCTCGCGGGGGAGATTGAGAGAGGGAATGCCACGAATTGATAAATGCTGGATTACTTGCCTTTTTTAAAGTCTCCAGGCCAGGTATCGGATTGTTTTGTAAAGCTTTGAATGTTTTTTGTAATATGACCTAGATATTACAAAAATGAAAATAACTTTTCATTTTTTTATTTTCTTAATCGCAACTTATTGACTGATAGTTACTTTGGCTGAAAGCAATTTTTTGCTTTTTGATTTGTATCCTGGATAATTCATAGGACGCATACTATTTAATGTGAGTTCGACGAATATAACTGTCGCTGTTTGAAATCTGGTGATTAACGAATACTGTTGAGATAGCCAACGTAAATGCACCATTTAGAGGACGTAAACCGTCGGTTTAGACCAGCTAAACCATTGAGTTAGCTTTTTTAACATTTCAATACGTTGACCTTGCGTAGAGTTTCTTGATGTATTTTGTGAGTAGAAAGACATAAGAGTATTTGCTTTGCCTTATTGCCAATAAATAGGTTGAGTCTGTTATCAAAAATAGATTGAAAAAATTGCTTTCAGCCAAAGTTACTATCAGTCAATGAGTTGCGATTGGGAAAATAAAAAAACGAAAAGTTATTTTTATTTTGTTTTGTTTGTAGGCGATGTAATTAAATCTCCCTTCCAGAAGTATCGAATAGCCTCCCTCGAAGCTCAATTTGTATTCTTTTTATAAGTCTGCCTTTAGGCAGACTATTGTCGCTCTCTAGGCAGACTATAATCTGCCTCCAGGCAGACGGTTCAAAACCTATGTTTTTGTCCCCTCATAAAGGCTCTTTTATACCCTCATTCCAATGCTTTTGAAACTCCCTAAATTTGAAACTAGATAAATAATTTGTAGGTCAAGTGAAAACTATTCGCCCTTAATGCTCTGTAATTCAAAGATTTAATTAAAAAGGTGAATAGTTTTTGAAAAAATGTTTTGGCTTTTCTATTGCAATTCTCTTATATTATTGCTAATTTTGCATCGTTAATTCAGTATCGAATGAAATACCCGGTAATAAATCTAATGCAGAATATACCACCAAACTTTGGCATGATAGGATACGATTTATGGAATAATCCTCCTCGTATTCAATTCACAAATCAATACTTTTGAAACTTATATAGAATAAATACTTATGAAAACAAGAAAATTGATATTACTGTTTTCGCTATTCCTCCTTGCACATGTGATTCTATCATGCAAGGGTGGTGGTAGTACCAATCTAAGTCAGAGCTCAGATTCATTAAGTGTAAATTCTCAATACACAGACATGCTACACATAGATACAATCCGCAGTGCTTGGAATTCATACAGTTTTGTAACTGGAATTAGAGTCTATAAGGCCAAAGATGGCGAACAACCACCTGGCGATATCTATCTTTGTTTACTTAATAAGGATGGCGGAGATTCCTTGATTGTGTTTGCCAATACCACTTCTAAGCAGTTTACTTTAGGTGGCCCGTGGGGACAAGTAAAGGACAGTGTGCTCAGAGAAAAATTCAGCAAATATGATGACTTAGAGATTTATCAGGATACCATGGACTTTAGCAACCCAGAAGACTGTGCTCCTTATGAGTTTTTTGTTATGATTGGAAAGGATTCAATAGATTATATTTCGAATCTTACAAAAGAAAACTATTATGGATTTCAGACAGCCATTTTATGTGATTCTAATTTTTCTTTTGGAGATTATAAGGTTGGGAAAAATATAAATAAATGTACCTTGGGAAAACTAATTTCCAAAGAAATAATTTCTAATCTTAAAGTCATTGATATTTTTCCATGCCGTTCCTATAGGTTACCTTTCAATAAAAAATTCAGAGATGAAGATAATTGGGGTATTACTTTAAGAATTGATAAAGGGATAATTAAGATGATGGATATTGCAATTGATCAATAATGATTGTTGTGAAGGAAGTTGTATTAAATACAGATTTGTAAGAATATGATAAAAAATGCGATTATATTTGTATTGTTATTATTGACATCAAATGTGAATGGCCAAATAATATATAAAGGTAATTTTAAATTCTCCAAAACGCTTAGCGAGAAAGTCTGTAAAGAATATGGCGCATTTAATGAAAATAAAATGCCAATATTAGTTTGGAAAATCAGTAACGAACTAGAATTGGATGGTTGTAGAAATGATGGAGTATACATTTCGAAGAAAATGAGTATGCCTCATGCTCCTCGGCATATCTTTATTGTAAGGAATAGTCATTTATTTGCTATTAAGAGTCTTGGCTTCTTTGTCCCCGAGGAGGTTACAAAAGAATTCTGCACGATCTTGAAAGATAATAAGGAAAAAATAGAGATAGAAAAGACTTTTTTAGGTGCTCTATATCATTACTTGTTTAATGAGTTTGATTTGGATTATGGAACTTCATTAAATAAGAATTATAATTTTTCTGATGACCAGGATGAATTTAAATACATCCAGGAACATACTGATAGTGACAAAGTTAATTCTGCCTATCAAAGGATATGTTCTACAGATACAATTTCAGATGGACTATTGGAATGTCTGACTTCTTGTGATTTAACCGAATGTGAACTTCTTTCTTTGTTGTCTTTATTAACAACAAGTAAATAGTAAACGTATGTATCAGTAACTTCGTACTATCTATGGGTATACTAAAAGAAATTAAGAAATCAATTCTTTTTATGGTGCTATTATCAGCAATAGCTTGTAATGGTAATACTAATAAGTTAAACTTAATTGATAGTTTAACGGGAATAAAAATTAGTAATCAATTAACGTTTTTACAAGACAAAGAAGAATGGAATGACTTTAATGGCGATGGCTATAGAATTTGTTTTTATAAAATTAATGATGAATATTGTAGCTTATTGCTTGAAAAACTAAAAAAAAGAGGGTTTATGTCTTTTTCAGAAGAGCATATTGATACGATCTTTAATGGTAGAACAGGTATATATAAGTCTTATCAGGTAGATGATGATGAAATTTATACTATTTATGTTGATTCTGCCAATAATGAACTTATACTTATGTACGAAATTCTATAATTTTTTGTGGGCGGAAGTATCAGTAAGATACTTAAATAATCTTAATCCACCCCCTCTGTTACGATTTTTTTATTAACTTTGTTAGTTAATATGTCGAAAACAGGAAAAGAACAAATTCGCTTCTTCATCAAGGAAAGCAACAACTATGAGTATTGGAGAAGTTGCCTCATCAATTGGTTTATTGAGCCCCAGATAATGGAAATGGGCAAGATGGCTGTTGAGGTGCTGGAACCATACGACCTTGAAATTCTTGATGCTGACGAGAAAGCAGTAGGAAAGGATTTCGTGAAGAAGGCAAAGGAAGGTGGAAAAACTGATGTTGTCGCACTTCTTGCTGTACTTCTCTGTGAGGATGAGAATGCTGAGACCTTCGTGGGAATTCTACCTGGAAGAATTCAGAGTCTGTGGAAACGCTTGCTCAAAACCTATTATGTTGCACAAAGCGATGCAGAACAATTAGCGGCATCTGAAATATTGTCTAACAGCATGTTCAACCGTCATACTCTGGGCGATTGCTCCTGGAGTATCGTTAAAACACTTTCGGCATATAAAAATAGTGGAAAGGATTGGAATTCAATACGTTATTTCTATTTCTATCCTGCTCTCTATGCTCGAATTTACAAGGCTTTTTATCCAGAGGTAAACTCATCTCTTACTACATCGAAGACACTTCCCGAAGATGAGGATTTACGACAAACCGATTTCGAGCAGGATATCTTCATTGATGTGAACGTCGTGCAAAGTCTCTATCTGCAAGGCACTTACACTACCCGTCCAAGCAAACTCATCCCAGCTCAAGTAAAAAAAGGACTGCAAAGTCTTTCGCTCAAGGAGTTTGAACTCTCCCCACTGATGGAGGATGTCACCTATATGCGAGCAGAATTCCTTGTCGCAGGAATGGCGATGATGAGTCTTTGCTATCCGCAGATGCTGAAGGCGGGTAATGTGAAGCCGCAGGATATCCTCAAGTCGATGGTCGATAAGGTGCAATATCACAAGGAACTTACTTTCGAGATGTTCTTGCCCGCCATTTCGGGTATCAAGAAAAAGGACCTGGATAGTTGCGTTTCTACCCGAATTTTTTCACGAATTCAGCAGATATTGAAGAATGTGGGTGAGGGATGGATAAAGATGGAAGACTTTGATGGACAGTTGATTAAACTTATTGCAGACTATCGCAATCCGCTTTTGCTCATCACAGCTCCAGATGTTTCCGACTATCATTATATCTTCAATAAATACACGATGACGGCTGTAACTCCCGATCGCCAGATGCAGCAGATGGGCTTTGCCTTTGTGCATAGTTTCATCGCCTATCTCGCTAGTTTGGGATGTGCCACTATCGCCTATCGCGATGTTGATAGAAAGGATGCGTCCCCCTACGATTGCATCCGCTATTTCAAGCTCAATGCCCTCGGTCGCTATGTACTTGGCTTCTCGGAGGAATACACTCCACCATCGGTACATCTTGACAAGGAATATTTCGAACTGGATGAACATCGTCTCATAGTCCGCTCGATAGAGGAAGATAACCCTTATCTGCATGTAGTGCAGGATATTGCCAACCCACTATATGGGGGAAGATACGAAGTGACCAGCAGTAGTTTTCTTGCCCATTGCAACAGCGAGAAGGATGTTGACTATAAGATTACAGTCTTCCGACAGTATGTGAATAGTAATCTGCCCGAGATATGGCAGAATTTCTTCAGCCGGATAAAGCAGCATTGCAATCCGCTAAAAGCCTGTATGCCACAGCTTTTCAAGATTTATCAGCTGGAGCCGGACAATAAGGAACTCATTCAGTTACTTATAACCGATGTAAAACTAAGAAACTATATCCTCCGAAGTGAGGACTATTATATTATGGTGAAAGCCTCTCGCCTGCAAGATTTCGAGGAACGAATGCGCGAATTGGGTTATCTTTTATAAATAAAGTGAAATGGATAAAGAACAAGATATCAGCAGTTTTTTGCAGCACTTTCATAGAAGCAACAGTGTGAGAACAATGTTGTCGACAAGCAAAAAAGTGCCAATTGCCTTCCAGATACTTTTTGACGAGAAACAACAAGCCTATGTATGGGTCGTTGATGAAAAAGGATTGTATGTAGAAGCTGATTATCGCCTTTACTCTGGTGCCACTTTCAGTGTACTCCGAAGTCTGGAAACCATTCGGCAGGAGAAGCTGATGGACATCTCATGGGGTGAGGAGGATAACCGAATTTACCTGCGCGAGTACTCCTATCTGCTTTATGAGTTGCTGAGATGCGACAATCTCGTCGATGAGAAAATGAAGCCGATTAAGGTGAGTGAATCCATCATGAAGCTGCAGCTTCAGCTCAACAAGAACGAGAAGGGGGATATTGATGCTTCCTTCATGGTAACTTCCGAGGAGAAATCCACCAGTGATTTCCAACTCATCTCGGATGTGTTTGTACTTGCTGAAGGCACTATCTACCCTATAAAATCCATCGGCGAGAACTATGGCTCGCTCAACTTCTTTGCCATCACCTTCCCCGAAAGTTGGCTGGAGAAATACCTATCTGTATTCTTCAGCTATATGGAGAATGTAAGTCCGATCTATGAGGATTATGAATTACAATATTCCGATAGTCCAGTAAAAACCGTTCCAACCCTAGTTTTCGAGAAGGTAGATGCCGATATGGCGCTTTATCTTCGACTGATTGCGACCGTTCCAGGACAGGATTTCGACTTTATTCAGCAGTTTGACCTTGTATATGTTGCCACTCTCACCATGGAGCATAAGATTTTGCTAAGGCGAATTTCCTCAGAGGAAAATGCCTTGGATATGGAGAATCTGCACAAACTCATCGGAAACTATGCGCCCGACAAGAAAGCGAAGAAAGATATCTATGAGAATGATGACCTTTTCATTATCCCTCAAGACACTGCCGGACCTTTCCTTCTACAGGCATTGCCTTCCCTTATTCAGAGCTACCGCATTGTGGGAGCAGAGAAACTGAAGGATTATAAGGTGAAACCTGTAAAGCCAAAACTGAGATTAAGTCTTGGGTCGGGTATTGATTTTCTGGAGGGAACTGCCACTATCGATTTGGGAGGTGAGAACTTCTCACTGAAGAAGTTCCTTACTCAATATCGCCAGAACAAATATATCGAACTGGGCGATGGCGAACGTGCTATTGTGGATGAGGCGTATGTAAGCCGATTGGAGCGTATCTTCCGCAAGGCTGATAAGGATAAAGAGCATTTCAAGGTGTCTTTCTTCGATCTTCCAGAGGTAGAAGACTTAATGCAAAATCGTCTGGAAGGGGAGGCTTTCGAGCATCATCGCAAGGTGTACGAGGGCTTCAATGAACTTGCAGGACAGAAGATGACCTTCCCGAAAGTGAATGCCAAGTTGCGCGACTATCAGAAGGAGGGCGTGAAGTGGATCAACTATCTCTATGAGAACAACTTAGGCGGTTGTCTGGCAGATGATATGGGATTGGGTAAAACCCTTCAAACTATTTCGATGCTGGCTAGAATCTATCCCAAGACCAAAACGCCAACCCTATTGGTGATGCCAAAGAGTCTGCTCTTTAACTGGCAGGATGAGGTGAAGAAATTTGCCCCACAGCTTTCCTTCTATGTCTATTATGGCAACACCCGAGATATGAAGGAGGCCAAACGGGCCAACCTTATCTTTACCACTTATGCCGTGGTGAGAAACGATATTGAGGAATTCTGTAAACAGAAGTTCGAGTATGTCATCCTTGATGAGTCGCAGAATATCAAGAATGTGGCTTCACAAACCACTCAGGCTATACTCCTTTTACAGGCCAATCATCGACTGGCTATCAGTGGTACGCCTATTGAGAATAACCTTACTGAACTCTATTCACTCTTTAGCTTCCTCAATCCAACTATGTTTGGTAGTCTCGACGAATTCAATCGTCAATATACCTATCCAATTCAGCGTGATGATGATAAAGAGGTAATGAATGTGTTGCGAAGGAAGATCTTTCCATTCATGCTTCGAAGACTGAAGAAGGATGTGCTCAAGGAACTTCCCGACCGTATTGAGCAGACGCAATATGTTGAGATGTCGACAGAACAACGCGACTTCTATGAGCAGCGAAGGAAACATTATTATGAAGAGATTAACCTTGCCATTCAAACGAATGGTATAGAGAAATCGCAATTTATTATGTTTCAGGCACTTAATGAGCTGCGAAGAATTGCCTCAGTTCCTGAGAGCTTGACAGATGGACAGGTGGCTTCTCCAAAGATTGAAACCTTGATAGATTCGCTTACTGAGGCAGTAAGCAATGGTCATAAGGTGGTGGTATTCTTTAATTTTATTGCCGGAATCGAATTAGTGGGCAATAAACTTGATGAATATGGCATAGATTTCACCACAATGACAGGTAGTACACGTGATAGAAGGGGAGTGGTAGAACGTTTCCAGAACGATCCTTCTTGCAAAGTATTGCTGATGACCCTGAAGACTGGTGGAGTGGGCTTGAACCTTACAGTAGCTGATACCGTCTTCATCTTTGAGCCTTGGTGGAATAAGGCCGCCGAGGAACAAGCCATTAACCGTTTGCATAGAATGGGGCAGAAGTCGAAAGTGATGAACTTCTCCATGATCACCCAAGGAACTATCGAAGAGAAAATCCGTCAACTGCAACAGCAGAAGGCCGATCTCTTTGAGGGATTGATAGGAGCAGACTCTACTTCTACTAAGAAACTTTCAGAAGAAGATATTAAATTTATTTTGGGATAAAAAAGCTCTAACTACAAAGTTAGAGCATATAAATTTCGATTAGATTCGGTAGGAATTGAGACATTCCACCACATATTTCGCTTCCTCATCCGTCATCGTCTGATTACAAGGAATACTTAATTCCTCTCGATGAATTCTCTCGGTAATAGGGAAGGATAGGGAATTCCATTTCTCGTAGCACTTTTGCTTATGAGGAGGAATCGGATAGTGGATCATAGTGCCAATACCTTTCTCCTTGAGATATTGCTGTAGTTCATCCCGGTACTGACAAAGTATAGGGAAGATGTGATAAACGCAATCCACTTTGGCATCTTTTCCTGGAAGGGTGATGAGTTCGTTCTGAATATGCTGATAAAAGTAGTTGGCAATCTCCTTTCTTCGAAGATTGTCCTCATCGAGATACTTCAATTTCACCGAAAGAACTGCAGCCTGCAATTCATCCATTCTGGAATTCTTGCCAAGATAATCGAAGACATATTTCTTGCTGGATCCATAATTACCCAAAGCCCTTATTGTTTTAGCCAATTCCTCATCGCTAGTGGTAACAGCACCTGCATCTCCCAACGCCCCAAGATTCTTTCCTGGGTAGAAACTATGGGCAGCAGCATCGCCGAGGGATCCACAAACATTCTCTCCATCCATTAGAAAACTGCATCCATGCGATTGGGCATTGTCTTCTATTAACTTCAAATTATATTTTTTGCAAAGTTCTCCTATCTTAGATGTATAGGCACATCTTCCATATAGATGGACAATGAGAATTGCCTTTGTTTTTGGGCTGATTGCTTTCTCGATAAGATCCTCATCAATTTCGAGGGTATTGATATTGGGTTCAACAAGCACAGGCTTGAGATGGTTGGTGGTAATCGAGAGGATAGAGGCGATATAAGTATTGGCAGGAACAATCACCTCGTCATCCTCTTTCAGAATCCCCAATTCCTTGTATGCCTGAAAGATTAGGGTAAGCGCATCCAGTCCATTTCCACAACTTATGCAATGGGTGGTTCCTGTATATTGGGCATATTCCTCTTCGAACTTCTGAATAGCTTTTCCCTGCAGATACCATCCGGAATCTACAACCTTACGGGTTGCCTCCTCGATTTCACCAAGGTGCATATCCGTTACTTTCTTCAGCGATAAATAGTCTACTTTCATCATTTTAGAGATCCCATTCGTATGTATCATATACTACACCTCTGCCTCCATATCCCTCTTTGTGGGCGATGAGGCCTGGGTTGATATAACTGCAATTATTCTCGGTAGAACTTCCGAAATCAAGATAAGGATAATCAGGGTAATCCTGATACATCACTTGATCGTAGATAGCCTCCATTGCACCAAATTCCTTGCCCTCGGCATTGGTGGAGCTATACTGTCCATGAACTACTGTTGGGGTGATATAGAAAGTAAGTCCACCTATGATATGTTCATCTTTGTAGGCATTATACTGAATGATTTCCTCAGGAAAATAAGATTTCAGTAGTTTGATTTCCTCAAGTGAATGGACTGGTTTTGCATCAAATCGTTCCTTCAAGTTCGCATTCAATACCTCCCAGAATTCATCCAATGAGGCATCTCTTACCACTGTTACGCCATTTGCCTTCGCCTTGCGAAGTCGGCGGATGTGATCCTTTCTCCATTTCAGGTGCTGGTTCATAAAGATGCAAGTACCGATATTACGAGTTGAAAGTCGAGCCTTACATTTCCAGAAGATGGCATAAAGATCTTCCTCGGCTGGATGAAGATGGTAAATCCAAGGAATCGGACGATAATAAACCTTGGTGAATCCTTGTGATTTCAGCCATGGATTGAGTTCCTCAAACAGCGTACAAGTATCGCTGATTGTGACATTGATGTCCATAATCAGACCACCATAAGTGAGTCCGAAATGTGAATAGAGAATGGTATCTACCTGATGTGCAGGAAGTAGAGCATAGAGCTTGCTGTCTTTATAGAACATCAGCGAATAGTCGTGAAAACGATCTTTGTGATAGTCCATATAATCGCGAAGGAACAGGAAGGTAGAATTTCTAGCCTTCTTCACATATTTGTCCCAAGTCGCCTTGTCATCAGGTGTATATCTTCTTATTTCAAACATTTCTTTCTATTTGTATATTTGGATTCAACTTTTTTAGGTTCTTGATCATATTATCCAAATGCTTAGGTGGATAACCTTTGATGGTATGTCCATTGATATCTATAACTCTAGTCTCGTTTTCTCTTTCTTCAATTTTTGAAATATGATCAATTAAAACAGAGTCTGTAATCAAAAATGTTGTTATGGTTAGTTTGCTTCCTAAAATACTATATACAGATGTATGCTTTTGAGAAATTCCTGCCCAAATAATGATGGGAATTCCTATAATCATAGCAAGGAATGGATTTGCCGTTATTGCAGCAATTGGAATAGTAAACATTACCATTGCCATAATTGCACATTTAGTTTGGAACGGGATTTTTGAAGTATATCGAAGTATCATTTCACGTATTCCAAAAAATCTGTATATTCGTAGATATAGTCTTCCTCATCAAAGTAGTCCTCGGCAAGAACCAAGCAAACAGCTCCTGAAGAAAAATCCTCCAAGGTTCTCCATACACCAGTTTCCACCATTAAACCTTGATAAGGATGATTGAGCAAGAAAGACTTTTTTTCCTTTCCATCATCCAAAGTAACAGTGAATGAACCGCTTACGGCTACAATAAATTCGTGACACTGCTTGTGGGCATGCCCTCCACGATGTTCACCAGAGGGTACGTCGTAAGTCCAATATACCCTTCGTACTTCGAAGGGTATATCTTTCAGTTGTTCCGCCACAGTAAGATTACCGCGGGGGTCTACTATTTTAGGTAGTGTGATTATCTTTCCTAACATATATATGTTCCCCTCCCTTTTAGAAGGGGATAGCTTGATTATTTCTTCATATAAGGGTCGGTACCCAGAACAGTCTTTGCCAAGCGCTTTGCCTTGTCGCGGAGAGCATTCATATCGCTGCCTACTTCATCATAGCAAACAACAACACCCATTCTTCTGCCTACATGTGCCTCAGGCTTTCCGAAAATACGAACTCTTGCATGATCCTCACTGCATACATCCATCAAATTGAAGTTGAGAGGCTCCTTAGTATCCTTGTCTGAAAGGATTACGGCAGAAGCTCCATTGTGCTCCAAGTGAATAGCAGGAATTGGTAAGCCCATAATGGTGCGGAAGTGAAGCTCAAACTCGCTGAGGTTGGTGCAATGACTCAAAGTAACCATACCAGTATCGTGTGGACGAGGACTCAACTCAGAGAAGATAACCTCACCTTTCTTGGTAAGGAAGAACTCAACACCCCAAAGACCATAGCCTGTAAGAGCTTTTGTAACCTCATCTGCCATGTGCTCAGCAGCCTTCAAGGCTTCATCAGAAATCTGATAAGGCATCCAGCTCTCGCGATAGTCGCCACCCTTCTGAACATGT
Source organism: uncultured Prevotella sp. (assembly GCA_905236815.1). Lineage (GTDB taxonomy): Bacteria > Bacteroidota > Bacteroidia > Bacteroidales > Bacteroidaceae > Prevotella. Next base: position 23,346 of record CAJOPE010000047.1, read on the forward strand.
CCGATAGGAGGACAGAAAATAGTTGGTGCATTCTTCTGAGTAACAGTGAGAAGTGTGAACTCGCTTTCGAAATCAATGAATTCCTCGATGATAACTTCTTTCACATCACCACGAGCACCCTCCATAGCATCCTTGAAAGCCTGTTGGAGTTCATCGTCGTTGTGCACATAGCTCTGGCCATGGCCAGAAGAAGACATCAAAGGTTTTACAACACAAGGGAAACCAATCTCATCAGCAGCCTTCTTGAACTCCTCGAAAGTCTTTGCATAGAAGTATTTGGCTGTTCTTAACCCCAATTCTCTAGCAGCAAGATCTCGGATAGCACGACGGTTCATTGTGAAGTTTACTGCACGAGCAGAAGGAACAACTTGCACGCCCTGCTTCTCGAAGTCGAAAAGTTTCTCAGTGCGGATTGCCTCTATTTCAGGGACAATAATGTCTGGCTGATGTTTCTTGACGGCAGCTTCGAGTGCTTCACCGTCAAGCATTTCGAAAACTTCTCTTTCATCTGCAACCTGCATGGCTGGTGCGTCATTGTAATGATCGCAAGCAATGACATACTGACCTGCTCTCTGTGCAGCGATGGTGAATTCCTTGCCCAGTTCTCCTGAGCCCAACAACATGATTTTTTTCATTCTCTTATTTGTGATTTATTACAGATCTCATCATTTGCCATTCAGGCGTAACAGATAATCTACGAAGCAGGAACTCAATTGCTGAGGCAATGTTTTCCGGGCTAGTATGATTTTCAAAGGCTAATTGGTCAATGCTTTTTCGTGTATGGCCATAAAGCCCATATACATCTGCCATAAACATTTCATCTTTGTAGTTCTGGAGGTGTAGCAGATGTTCTGTATAGTTCTTCATCTTTTTACTTACGAGATTTTCATTCTTCCCGTAAGCAATCAGATAGTGTTCTAGTTCTTGAGATAGTACATCCATAGCATGTAAATTATAGTCTAGAATTGTTTTCTCCTAATGTAATAACTTCACAATCAGTGAATTTATTGCCTTCGATGGTGAGTCTTATTAGGGTTCTTTCTTTTTGCCATCCCATAAGACCTGCCGCACCTGGATTTATATGGAGTAAATTCAAGGTTTTGTCGGGCATAACCTTCAGAATATGGGAGTGACCCGAAATGAATAGATTTGGAGGCGAGGCATATATTTTACGGGAGATGGAAGCATCATATCTTCCAGGATACCCTCCAATATGTTTGATTAATACATCGATATCTTCGCATTTGAAACGAAGTATTTCTCCATATCTTGCTCTTAGGTCATATCCGTCGCAATTTCCATAGACTGCCCTGAACTTTGGCTTCATTGCCTCAAACTTATCGGCTAGTTCAGAAGAGCCAATGTCTCCTGCATGCCATATCTCGTCGCAGTCCTCAAAATACTTTTCGTATTTCTTGTCCCAATAGCCATGGGTATCGGATATTATTCCTATCTTCTTCATCTTTCTTATAAGTTGAATTTCTTTCGAATGAAATCAGCGATGAACTTTCCTGTTTCTTCAATTCCAAGCAGACTGCTGTTCACGCATAGATCGTAGCTTTCGCTATGGCCCCATTTCTTTCCAGTATAGTAGTTGTAATAGGAAGCTCTGGTTTCTTCGTGGTCGTGGATATACTTTCTTGCAGTTGCTCTGTCGATGTTGTGGCGCTTGCATACTTGCTGAATGCGCTGGTCAAGATTAGCTGTGATGAAGATGTTGATGACATTCTTCTTATCACGCAGAATATAATCGGCAGTTCTTCCCACAAATACACAATTTCCTTTATCGGCAGCCTTGCGAATGGCATCACTCTGGAATTTGTAGAGTCCTTCCTGTGAGAATTCATTGTTGTAGAAGTTGTTTTCTCCCATCAAAGGCACATGGATATGGAAAAGAGATTTGAGAAAACCTTTCTGCTCATCATTCTGCTCAAAGAACTTCTCGCTGAATCCGCTTTCCTTTGCAGCTAGGTTGAGAAGTTTTTTGTCATAGAATTCGCAGTTGAATTCCTCAGCTAGTTGTTTGGCGATAATGAGTCCACCAGAACCAATCTGTCGACCAACGTTTATAATGATGTTTTCCATATTCTTAATTTTTAATTTTCTTCATATACTTTGCCATTACGATAAGTGCAATCAATGCTGCTAGGAAATCGCTTACAGGAAGTGCTGCCCAAACTCCGGTTATTTCAAAAAAGATAGGCAGGATAGCAAGAAGTGGGATTAATAGCAGTAATTGTCGTGACAATGACAGGAATATACTGATCTTGACTTTTCCAATGCACTGGAAGAAATTGGTAATAACCATCTGAAAACCGATGATAGGGAATACCAATAGGTTGAAGCGTATGGCTGTTATAGAGTGTTCAATGAGTGTCTTGTCTGTTGTGAACATTCTTGCAATGAGATCTGGAAAGAACATTGCAATGAGCCAGCCTGTAGTCATAATGCATGTTGCACCAATGATGGAGAGATTGAGTACTCTCATCACTCTATCTGTGTTTTGTGCGCCATAATTATAGCCGGCAATAGGCTGCATACCTTGGTTTAGTCCCATACAGAACATCACGAATATCATACCAATGGAGTTGCTGATACCATAGGCACCAACCGCCATGTCACCTCCAAAATGTACTAACTGATTGTTGACGAAAATCACCACAATACAGGCACATACATTCATAAGGAAAGGACTAATGCCTATACTGATAATGGTTTTTACCAGTTCTGATTTTAATTTATAGATACCTTTTTTTAGGTGGAGAATCTCCTGCTTGTTGGAGAAAAGTTTCATCTGCCAGCAGAGAGCTAGCATCTGGGATATGATGGTGGCAAAGGCTGCACCTTTAATTCCCCATTTCATCCACAGAATGAAAACCACATCCAGGAGAATGTTCATAATGACAGTGAAAATTGTCGCCATCATAGCATGACGAGGTTTGCTGGCTGCTCTTAGTACGGCATTCATACCAAAGTACATATGAGAGAATACGTTACCTGCAAGAATAATCACCATGAAATCCTTTGCGTAAGGGATAGTGGCATCACTTGCTCCAAAGAATCGGAGGATAGGGTCGAGGAATATCAGACAAATGATGGAGAAGGCTATACCGATGATGAGATTCAGGGTGATGGTGTTGCCAAGAATATTTTCGGCAGAGGCATAGTCCTTTTGACCAAGTCTGACAGAAATAGATGTGGAGGCACCTACACCGACTGCAGCGCCAAAGGCTCCAGCAAGGTTCATGAAAGGAAAGGTAACAGCAAGACCTGATATGGCATCAGGTCCAACAATCTGACCAATAAAGATGCGGTCGATGATGTTATAAAGCGAGGCCGCTGTCATCGCAATGATGGCAGGAAGGGCATATTGCCATAAAAGTTTGCCAACTGGTTTTGTACCTAATTCAAGGGTTGCTTGTCTATTATCCATTAAAGAATGCTTTTATGGGTGCAAAGTTACTAAAAAATTTGGTAATTATACTTTTTAATACTACTTTTGCAAGTCATATACCTAATAAATAAGAAATGAAGAAATATCTATTAATCTCCTTGATGACACTTGTCGCCCTTTCTGTATTAGCAAGGCGTGCAGGAGGATTGGATAAAATTGAATATCCAGGGGGAAAGTGTTTCTTTTATCGACTATATCTAACTGATAAGAACAACTCAAAATACTCTGTCGATCGACCAGAGGAATTCTTAACCAATCGTTCAATCGAGCGCAGAAAGAAGCAGAAGATAGAAGTAAACGAAACAGATCTACCTGTATCTGATAACTATATTAATCTGCTGAGAGAAAAGGGGTTTGAGGTAATCCGCAAGAGTAAATGGAATAACACGGTAGTGATTCGTGTGTCTTCCAATAGAGCTTTGAAGAAACTGGATGAGTTTTCTTTCGTCAAAGATAAGAAACTGGTTTTTGAATCACCTGACTCGATTGGTCAGAGAACTCGTTCGAATATTCGCAATAAGTTTAATCGTTGGGAATATCAAGAGAGCCAATATGGCGCTACTGCAAGTCAGATAGAATCATTGGATGGTATATCTCTTCACGAAAGTGGTTACCGTGGAAAGGGAATGATGATAGCTGTGCTAGATGGTGGATTTATGAATGTGGATAAAATCCCTGCTCTTCATAACATTCGACTTGCGGGTTTAGAGGATTTTGTTGTTCCAAAGTCCAAGAATATGTTTAATGAGATGGATCATGGAACGATGGTTCTCTCGGCTATGGCTGTAAATCAGCCGAATTATTATGTAGGTACTGCTCCTGAAGCTTCTTATATATTGATAAGGTGTGAGGATGAACGTTCTGAGTTTCCTGTTGAGGAGGATTATTGGGCTGAGGCTGTAGAATATGCTGATTCCTTAGGGGTTGATGTCATTAATAGTTCTCTGGGATATCATGAATTTGATGATCATGCCCTGAATCATACCTATTGTGAACAAGATGGTGAGCAGGCTTTGATTTCGCATACCGCCTCAATGTTGGCTGCTAAGGGTGTTGTCCTTGTGAATAGTGCAGGCAATGATGGTATGGGAACATGGAAGAAAATCAATTTCCCTGCTGATGCTAAGGATATTCTCACGGTTGGTTCCGTCAATGATAAGGGTATAAATGCTCCTTTCAGTGCTCTTGGACCTACTGCCGATGGCAGAATAAAGCCAGATGTGATGGCATATGGAAGTCCGGCATCTGTACTTACGGGTCGTGGCACTATCGTCAATGATATGGGAACTTCTTTCTCAGCTCCACTTGTTGCTGGTATGGTTGCATGTCTCTGGCAGGCACTTCCTAACAAGACTGCGGTTGAGATTATAGAATTGGTAAAGCAGTCGAGTAATAGATACGATCAACCAGATAATGTTTATGGATATGGCGTTCCTGATTTCTGGAAGGCTTATCAAATGGGTAAAAAGCAAAAATAATGGAAAACCTTTCTTCCAAGAATACTCTTTCTCTCTATGAACTGAACTGTATGGTGCGTGATGTTCTGGAGATGGCGATGCCTGATGCTTATTGGGTACATGCGGAGCTTTCTGAAGTCAGGGAGAATGGTGGACATTGCTATATGGAGCTCATCCAGAAGAGTGAGACTTCTAATACACCTATCGCCAAGGCATCGGCAAAGTGCTGGCGAAATCGTTGGATGATGATCCGACCTTATTTCGAACGAATTACAGGCCAGCGTATCCATCCGGGTATGAAGGTATTGCTTCAGGTGCATCCTCAGTTTCATGAAAACTATGGCTTCTCATGGATAGTGGATGATATTGACCCAACTTATACTATGGGCGATATGGCACGAAAGCGCCAGGAAATAATCAACAAGCTGAAGGAGGAGGGGGTATATGATCTCCAGAAGGAGTTGGAATTACCAATGTTCTGTCAGCGTATTGCGGTCATTTCCAGTGCAAACGCTGCTGGATATGGTGATTTCTGTAATCAGTTGGAGAATAACGAATATGGACTGAAGTTCTATACCAAGTTGTTTCCTGCGATTATGCAGGGTGAACAAGTGGAACAAAGTGTAATTGCGGCACTGGATACCATTAATCAGTGTTTAGATGATTTTGATGCAGTAGTGATAATAAGAGGTGGAGGTGCAACGAGTGATATGTCGGGTTTTGATACCTTGGCACTGGCAGAGAACGTGGCAAATTTCCCTTTGCCAATTATTACGGGAATCGGACACGAACGGGATGAGAGTGTTTTGGATATGATTTCTCATACGCGTGTGAAGACACCTACTGCTGCAGCTGCATTCCTCATTGATCATCTTTCGGAAGTTTATGTAAGAGTGGAGGATGCCCAGGAGGCTATCTTTCATTATGTGAAACGCCGATTGGAGATGGAAAGGATGAAACTTGACAAGTTGTCGGAAAAGATTCCGGTGCTGTTCTCTGTGGTAAAAATGCGACAAGAGAACTTTCTGGATCGTCTGCAACATCAGATGACAAGTAGCATCATTAATAAACTGACAGATGAGCGACATCATTTGGAAAGAATACAGCAGAATCTCCCTTCTCTCGCAGAACGCTTTAGTATGAAGGAACAACATCGCTTGGAGATGCTGACTCAGCGATTAAAGGCGGTTGATCCTCAGAATGTTCTGAAACGAGGATATAGTATCACTCTGCATAATGGAAAGACTGTTAGGAATATTGCCGACTTGAAAGTGGGTGATGTTATTGAGACAAGGGTTGAAAAAGGTAGCATAAAATCGGAGGTAAAATAAATAATTGTCATTATATGAAATATTCAGAAGCAGTCCGTCAGCTTGAAGAGATAGTAGAGAAGATGGAAAGTGATGAACTTGATGTTGACAGCTTGAGCCAACAATTGAAGACGGCTCAGGAACTTATCAAACTTTGCAAGGACAAATTGACAAAGACTGACAAGGAAATAAAAGAGTTGCTCGAAAGCAATAAATAATAACGTTTTTACGAATTTTACAAGTGAAAAGTTGCAAAATATTATAATTATTAGTACTTTTGCAACGAATTAATATTTGAACATATAAAATATTTGTGTTATGAAAGATCTAGATTGGGCTAATTTGTCGTTTGGTTATCGCCAGACAGATTACAATGTCCGCTGCTACTATCGTGACGGAAAATGGGGCGAAGTTGAGGTTTGCTCTGACGAATTTATTAATATGCACATGGCTGCCACCTGTTTGCACTATGGTCAGGAGGCTTTCGAGGGCTTGAAGGCTTATCGTTGTCCAGATGGTAAGGTGCGTATCTTCCGTGTTAAGGATAATGCAGAGCGTCTTCAGAGCACATGCGATGGTATCGTAATGCCAAAGGTTCCAACAGAGATGTTTGAGGAGATGGTTAAGAAAGTTGTTCGCTTAAATCAGGAGTGGATTCCTACTTATGAGAGCGGCGCAACTCTTTATATTCGACCTTTGCTTATCGGTATCAGTCCCCAGGTAGGTGTTCATCCAGCTAAGGAATATCTTTTCTTGATATTTGTTACTCCAGTAGGTCCTTATTTCAAGGGTGGCTTCCAGTGCAACAAGTATGCTATTGTTCGTGGTTACGACCGTTCAGCTCCTTTAGGCACTGGTATCTATAAGGTTGGAGGTAACTATGCTGCTTCTTTGAGAGCTCATATGTTTGCTTCTTCTAAGGGATATGGCTCTGAGTTCTATCTTGATGCTAAGGAGAAAAAATATGTTGATGAGTGCGGTGCAGCCAACTTCTTTGGAATCAAGGAAGGCACTTATGTAACTCCTAAGAGTACATCTATTCTTCCTTCTATCACAAACAAGAGTTTGATGCAGATTGCTGAGGACCTTGGATTGAAGGTGGAGCGTCGTCAGATTCCTGTTGATGAATTGGATAGCTTTGAAGAGGCTGGTGCTTGCGGTACAGCTGCCGTTATCTCTCCAATCTCAGAACTCGATGATCTGGATACAGGTAAGAAGTATAGTTTTGGCGATCAGCCAGGACCTTGGTCAACCAAACTTTATGAGACTCTTCGTGGTATTCAGTATGGTACTATCGAAGATAAGCATGGTTGGACAACAGTAGTTATCGACTAAACTATAACCATTCGATATATAATTAAAAGCCTGCGAGGATTACTTCTTGCAGGCTTTTTTGTTATTCTCGAAATTTCTTCTTAACTTTGCAGTCTAAATTTTGAAGATGTTATATGGGAAAAGGAAAGTTAGCAAAGTTTGCTGAGATGGAAACCTTCGAGAATGTTTTTCAATATCCATTCTCTGTGATTGATAATGTGCCTTTTGAGATGAAGGGACACTGGCGTGAGCAGTATTTTCATAATGACAATCCAATCGTTTTGGAATTGGGTTGTGGAAAAGGTGAATATACGGTTGAACTTGCTAGTCTCTATCCTGATATGAACTTTATTGGTGTGGATATCAAGGGAGCTCGTATGTGGACTGGTGCCAAGAAAGCATTGGAGGAGGGACGCAAGAATGTGGCTTTCCTTCGTACCAGCATTGAAATCATTGACCGTTTCTTTGATAAGGATGAAGTGCAGGAAATCTGGCTTACCTTCTCTGATCCTCAGATGAAGAATCCTCATAAGCGTCTGACAAGTACTTTCTTTATGAACCGTTATCGCCATTTTATGGAAGATGGTGGTATTGTTCATCTCAAGACTGACTCAAACTTCCTCTTCACTTATACTTCTTATATGGTTAAGGAGAATAACTTCCCTGTTCTTTTCCAGACAGAGGACCTTTATCATACTGAAGGCATTGATGACGAAACCCGCAAGATTCTCTCAATTCAAACCTATTATGAGAAAATGTGGATTGAACGTGGATTGAATATCAAGTATATGAAATTCCGACTCCCTCAGCAAGAAGAACTGAAAGAGCCGGAAATTGAGATTGAACTTGATGACTATCGCAGCTATCACCGTGCTAGTCGTAGTCCGAAGAAAACTGCAAAGTAATTCTAGTAAGAAGCACTAGTAGGGAAAACGTAGAATTGGCGATCAGACTGGAAATCAAGCATCCATTGGTCGAAGATAATATGGTCGTCAACAGCTTGGATTTCCAAGATATGTCTTCCCTGACTAAGATTAACACTTGCTTCCCTGATAGCCTGTCCTCTCAGAACATTGAGTTTCCATCGTTCTGAGCGGAAAGGCTCTTTTAATGAAATTACCTGAGGTTCACCTCCGTCAATACTTATCTTAAAGCGAAGGTCGCCTTTATCGTTTGGTTGGGTTGGGATAAACGCCAAGCGAATTCTTGCTTCTCCACTTGTTTTTGCAAAGAATGAATAAGATAGCTTTCCCCCTGCAGGTATAGCTATTGCCCGCATGCTATGTCCGAGCATATCAATTGGATAAATACCCTGGCTCGCATTGGAATAGTTGCAGGCATTTGATACTACTACATTTCCTCGATTCCCGAAGAGATTATCCACTTCGTAGTTGTCGTCTGCATATTTTTCAATTTGTTGTGGGGTGATAGGCTCAGGAAGAGTAGGGGCCTGGAAAACATAAAGTCCTCTTGGGGCAGAACTCATACTGCCATTCCATTTTCCTCCTGCAAGTTTTGTGTTGTAATATTCTGTGAGTGAAAGTATTTCGTTGTATGCTTTCATACTGTTGGCAGCAGCAGTTAGGGCTTCCTCGTCCTTCTGGAATTGTCCAGGGCGGGCGATAGAGCGAGCCTCTTGTGATTCAAGTTGTTTTCTCGCCATATCAGCAGCACACAGTACAGGATATTTGATGGTAGCAAAGAAAGCATCCTTTCTTTCCATAGGGATTCGCTTCTCGATTTCCAGTACTTTATTTCGTAAGTCTTGGTAATTGGAAAGATATCGTTCCAGCTCATTTCCGAATTCACTTTCATTGAATTCGGTATTCTGAACAGGAGACCATCCCTTGTCATATTGCTTCTTGTTAAGTTCAACTTGGTTCCAGCCCATAAACTCTGGTCGCCGAATTCCTGTGAGATGATAGAATTCGCGCATGACAGGGAGAAGTTGTCGACCTTGCTCCTTGCCAAACTGTTCCATGAGCCAAGCCTCCAGATGGTTGTATATCGTGTTGGCCTTTACGCTATTGATGTTCCAGGCCATATCCATAAAAAGACTGAGTTGGTAGGCTGCTATCTTTGGGTCGTGAACATTGGCTATCCACATTTTCCGACAGTTATGATTATAGGCGGTCAGCATTTCATTGAAGATCAATCCTGGTTGGATGGTGCAAAGCCAGAGCCAGTCGTGTGGTCTTCCCCAATAGCTAAGATGATAATAGACTCCTCCACCACCTTTCCTTGCTTGTTCTGTACGATCACTTAGTCGAGTGAGATAGCCATAGTTGTCGTCGCACCAAAGAAGTGTAACGTCACTTGGAACCTTTAGTCCATTGTCATAAATATCTAGAACCTCTTTATAAGGAACGAATACCTGGGGGATATCATTGAGTTCTTTTTGCTGAACTCGTTTGAGCATTTTCCGTTGGCTATCGATAACTTTCTGAAGGGTTTTCACTTTCTCTTCAGTTGTCTTGGCACCTTGCATACCTCCGTCGTGAATGCCTCTGATACCTAGTGTATAGATAGCATCCATATCGGCAGTCTCTTTAGCGCGTTCCTCCCAATATTTCTCAATATTCTTTTTGCTCTTATTATAATTGAAAGGTCCCATCTTTCGCTCATCCCATTCAGCAACATTGTTGCGGAGGATAGGTTCGCAATGTGAACTTCCCACATAGATATCAAAGCTATCGGCAACAAGTTTATTACCCTTTACAGAGAAGAAGGCCTTGGTACCTGGATGCATTGCTGGCCATAGGGTATTGGCTTTAAGGCGAAGCATTAACTCAAAAAGCTTGCGATAATAGTTCGGTCCTATTGCATTGTTTTTTCTATCGAGGTTTTTTGCATCCCATACTCTGCTACTCCAGTCCTCGTCATTAATAAAAATACCTCTGTACTCTACAGAAGGAGCCTGAAGTGTTTCGAACTTAGAGTCGATGGAAAGCTTCATCTGATAAATAGGAGTAACGTCTCCCCAATAAACCCATGGAGAAACTCCTGCCATTCTTGAAAGTTCAAGAATACCATAGGCAGTGCCACGACCATTGCTACCTGCAATCACGATCTTTCCATTTCTGATGCCGATATAGAAAGCATCTTTCTTGGTGATGATTTTGTGATAGGGGATTTTCTGCTGTTCTATTTCCTGCAGACCAATTTCATCTATTTGGTCCAACTGCCATATTTCGATAGTTCCATCTTTCTTTTTAAAAGCTTTTCTGCCTGTTACCGACTTCATATCCATCGTAAACAGGTCGATAGCTTTCTTAACTACTGTTGTATATTTACTTTTTGTAGTGTATGTGACATTACCATGACCTGTGTACCAATCGATCTTTTTTGCAATGGTAACAGAAGGAATAACAAGAAGAAAGGTGATTACTAATACCTTGAAATTCATAGATTTAAAAATTTCTCTAATCGTTATGCGTTATTATATTTCTCTTTATGCAAAGGTAGTGAAAATCAGTTAGAAAGAGAAATAAATTTGTTTATTTTTGGATTTTCATTAAAATATAGGTACTTTTGCACTACTAATCAAAATAGGAATTATGACATTATATCCAAAACTTATTATGGATGCACTTAGTTTGGTCATCTATCCTGGCACCAAGAAAAATCTGGTGGAGAGTGAGATGGTGGCTGATGATATCCGCATCAATGGTATGAAGGTAAGCTTCTCTTTATTGTTTCCTCGTGATACAGATCCTTTCCTCAAGTCAACCTTGAAGGCTGCTGAGGCTCAGATACATTATTCTATTAGCAAGGATGTTGAGGTTGAGATTACTCCTGAGTTCAAGTCTGCTCCTCGTCCTGAGGTTGGAAAGTTGCTTCCTCAGGTGAAGAATGTAATTGCAGTAAGTTCTGGTAAGGGTGGTGTCGGTAAGAGTACGGTTTCTGCAAACCTTGCGATTGCGCTTGCCAAATTAGGTTATAAGGTAGGATTGTTGGATACAGATATCTTTGGTCCTTCTATGCCAAAGATGTTTGGTGTAGAGGATGCACGTCCTTGTGCTGTTGAGAAGGATGGTCGTAACTTGATTGAGCCAATTGAGAAATATGGAGTTAAACTTTTAAGTATTGGTTTCTTCGTAGATCCTAATACTGCTACTCTTTGGCGTGGTGGTATGGCTACTTCTGCTTTAAAGCAGTTAATTGCTGATGCTGATTGGGGAGATCTTGATTATTTCATTCTTGATACTCCTCCAGGTACTAGTGATATTCATCTCACCTTGCTCCAGACCCTATCTATTACTGGTGCTGTGATTGTGACAACTCCTCAGAAAGTGGCCTTGGCTGATGCTCGCAAGGGTATTGATATGTATCGCAATGAGAAGGTGAATGTGCCAATTCTCGGCTTGGTAGAGAATATGGCTTATTTTACTCCAGCAGAACTTCCTGAGAATAAGTATTATATCTTCGGAAAGGATGGGGGTAAGAATCTTGCAAAGGAACTCGAGGCTCCTTTATTGGCACAGCTTCCGATTGTTCAGAGCATCTGCGAAAATGGTGATGAGGGTACTCCTGCTGCAACAAAGGTTGACACCATCACAGGTCAGTCTTTCTTAAGTCTTGCTCAGGCTGTTGTAACGGTTGTGAATCGCCGTAATAAGGAGAAGCCAAAGACTAAGATAGTTGAGGTGCATAATGGTGATTAATCCTTTTCTTTAAGGTATCCCTATAACGAAAAATCCGCTTTCAGTTATCTTGTATAGATATTCTGAAAGCGGATTTTTATTTTGTTGTCGTTGTTTACTCATCCTCGTTTGTATCTGCATCCAAACCTGCATGCCGGCGGGCATTGCGCAATTGATGACGATATACCAGACAGGTTACGAAGAAATAAACTCCTACTTGTATCCATAATGCTTGGAATTCTTCCGTGATATCTGAAATAGATGCTCCCATACTGCTGATTCGAAGGAATCCTCTTACACCCCAGGTCGAAGGAATCAACCATCCAATGCTCTGCCATACTCCAGGTATATTAGCTTGTGGCCATGATATACCGGTCATAAATAGGAATGGAAGGGAGGTAAATACTACCAATAACAACACATTCTCACGATAGCGGACCAGGCAGGATAGCATCATTCCAAATAGTATGCAGCTTAATATATAAGGTAGCATGAACTGGAAGAGTGTCCAACCATCCACTAGCGATACAAAGTGGAATATTTTTGGAACAACCAGTGCCAGGTAGGCTCCCATAACTGCATATATCATCATATAGGCAAGGGATTTTCCTGTTACAATTCGGAATACACCCGCATAGTGTTCGCTGATAGGTATCAACTCTTTATTCTTATTGGTTTCTCGGGCTGTACCAGCCAATAGACCGATACCCAATAGCAATGTCTGTTGAATAATAACCATTAATACACCTGGGATGATGGCATTACCATATCCTCCTGTTGTATTGAAGATTGCAACTTCATCAAAATCGAGTGGTTGTGTGGTTATCTGGTCATCTCTATTGGTATAGCCTTTTGAAGCGGCTATTTGTATATCGGAGTTTATACCGCTGGCTACAGCCTGTGCAGTTTGGTAAATGGCTTTATAGGTGAGCATCAAACTCATATCGCAATATACTCCTACGTGAGCTTGTTCGCCTCTACCTAGTCTTTTGTCAAAGTCTGGTGGAAAATAGAGAATACCATGGACTGCCTGCTTGGCAACAAGATCCTTGGCCTCTTCGATACTCGTACAATAGTAGGCTGCTTTGGTGTCTCCTGCTGCATCAAACTTCTGAATGAATTCCCTGCTGGAGTGACTATGTGAAAGATCGACAATTGCTGTCGGTACTTCGTGAACCACCTCATTATTATAAATCCAGGAATAAAGCAGAGGATAGCCTAATGGTACCAGAATCATAAAGAGGAGCGCACCCTCGTCCTTGACGACATTGCGCATCTCTTGGGCCCAGATAAAACACATATCCTTCAGACCTCTGGCGATTTTCTTTAATAAACTGTTTGCTATCATTTTTTAGTCCTGATTTATGGAATATAAACATATTCAAGCATCGCCTTCTTGATGTTCCATGCTACAAACATTGGCAAGAGGGCAAAGGCGAGTAATGCTGCTACGTGTAGCATGCAATCATTCATAGGGAAACCATTGAAGATGCTTATCTGATATATCATATAATAGTGTCGAAGTGGAAAGAGCTGGGCGATTGCCTCAATAATGCTGTCCATTGCAAATACTGGATAGGTGGCTCCGCAAGCAGAGAAACTTACTACCGACCAGAGAGAGCAGATACTCATAGACATTCTCAAGGATGGCATCAAGCCAAAGGCGAAGACTCCAAATCCTTGGCATGCTAATACTGCCAGTACTCCAAGTAACAGCATAGGCTTGATTCCTCCCGGATGTGGAAATCCCAGTCTTCCATAAATATACAGCTCGAAAGCAAAGAAAATGGTGAGGAATATCAATGTCTGTGGAAGTAACTTTCCGATGAGCGCTACATGCACATTGTTGTCGGCCATTGCCAACCATTCCTTTGAACGGCCAAATTTCAGCTCAGTTCCTATAGAATAAGGTGTAATGAGGAAGATGAACAACATCAGAACACCTGGTACCATTACGGTTGAGAGGTAAATATTGTAGTTGGCGTATGGATTTCCTATCATATGCAGGTCGACTGCTATTGGCTGCAGGAAAGTGGCAATTTCCTCAGAGGTCTTTCCTAGTGCCGATAATTTCTGCATACCTACAGCAGCTGAGCCCAAGGTGGAAATGGTCTTCAAGTCTCGGAACAGCATTCCACCCGCAGCGAGCGACACATTACTATAATAGAAGGAAATCTTTGGACGGTTGGAGGTCATCAAACCGCTGGTTGTTCCTTCTGGAATATAGAGAAATGCGTAGATCTTATTCTGCTGCATCGCCTCTCTAGCCTCGTTCACATCCTTGTATCGTGCTACCACTTCAGTGGTTTGAAAGGCATCTAACTTCCTAACTAATGCACGAGAAGTTGAAGTGTTGTCCTGATCGACAACACCTACAGGCATATCGGTTGGCACTCCATTCTCCATCAGAGAGGTGAAGAAATAAATCACGAGGATAGGGAAGAGGATCATGCAGAATCCATAAATGGAGTTCTTCCGCATTATTCCCACCTCGCGAAGTGCTATGTTATAGATCTGTTTAAACATTCTAAACTTCCTTTCTTTGGAAAGGCTTTAGTTCTTAACGATTAAACTCATACCTGGACGAAGACCATCAAGTTGAGTAACAGGGCGTGCCTTTACCTCGAAGGTCTTTCGATCGTAATCGCCAGTAGACTTGGTTGCTTTCCAGGCAGCAAACGATCCCTCATCCTTAACATAGAAAACCTTCATCTTTATTTCCTTGTTGAAAGCAGGTACAAAAGCGGTGAAAGTATTGTTCATCATCAAGCCTGCATCCTTCATTCTATCCTCACGAATGTTGAAGGTACCCCACATATCTTTCATAATCGAAATGCTCATGATTGGAGAGCCAAGACCAACAAGCTCGCCTATCTTTGGATAGACGCTGCTCACTTCACCCTCTACTTGGGCGATCTGTACGGTTTCCTTCAGCAAAGAGGATACAACCTTTACGGCTTTCTGTGCAGCCTTTGCATTGCTGGCAGCTACTGCCTTTTCCTGTGAACGGGCACCCGATTTTGCAAGGTCATACTGGCTTTTGGCAGCAAGTACCTGTGCCTCTGTTGCCTTGTAGGCAGCAAAGGCCTCGTCTCTCTTCTGTCCACTCAGCACACCCTCATCATAGAGATTCTGCATGCGGGTATAGGTCTTCTGTGCAATCTCGGCAGCAGCAATTGCTGATTGCCAAAGTTGATAAGCTCCCTGAATTTGCTCTTTGCGAGCACCTGCGTCTGTAAGTTCTTGTACAGCTTGGGCAGCCTGTCCGGTTGCCTCTACCACCTGCTTCTGGGCATCTACTTCTGGAACTTCCAGAATGGCAAGGGTGTCTCCAACGTGTACATAGTCGCCTTCCTTAACGCGGAGCTCTACAATTCTTCCTGGTAACTTGCAGGAAACTCGATATTCGCTTACCTCAACTTCTCCCTGTATGGTCTCATCTTCCTTGTCGAGTGTGAAGAAACCGATAAGACCTACGATTATTACTACTGATGCAAATCCGATGACTGCGAGTAGAATGTTGTTATGTTGTGATTTTGCTGACATAATCTTTTGTTTTCAGTTATACGTTCTTATTATTAGTTTTAGTATCCAAGTGTTCCTAATGCCTTGCTTAGTCCAACTTGTGAAAGTTTTACGTTGATTTCAGCATCAATTAGCTGAGTCTGTGCCTGCTGCCAGGCGGTTTGGGCTGCCATCACTTCTGTTGACTGCATCACTCCTTCGCGGAAACCGATGTTGGCGCATCGCATATTCTCCTCTGCGCTCTTGATGTTTTCTTTTGCCATGGCGAGTTTCTTCTGGGCGTCCTTCACCTTGAAACGGCTTTGTGTCACCTGAAGCTGAATTTTCTCTCGGGCATCATTCAGCTGCATAACGGCAAGGGTGGTTGCTGCCTTGGTTGCTCGCACCTTATATACGCCTTCAAACCAGTTCCATACAGGTATCTGAACGGTTACTCCCACATTCCATACGCCTCCGAACTTGTTCTGGAATCCGTTGAACATGTTTGGGTTGGAAATGAGGTAACCTCCTGTTAGGGCAACATGTGGAAGATAGGCTGCCTGTACAAGCTTCTGACTTTCCTCGCTGATGGAAACTGCACTTTCCAGCATCTTCAGCTCTGGTCGGTTGTTTAGGTCTTCGCCTTGCTGGTCGCTATATGTTGTAGACGTGGAGAATACATCTTTGTCCTCGTCGGCAAGTTTGATTTCGTCCTCCATTGGCAGTCCGCAAAGCTGACAGAGTAGCATTCTCGAGAGGGTGAGTCCATCCTCAACCTGACTAATCTGCATCTCGGCCTCATTCACCTTCACATCTACTTTAAGTCCGTCGGCACGTGTAGCTACACCTTGCTTTATCATCTTGTGAACATCCTCATCGAGTTTCTTCACAAGGTCTCGATAACTTATGGCGAGTTTCTGCTTCTGTTTCAGCGAAACCACCATCCAGTAAGCCTGGTCTATATTATATAAGGTGGACTGCTGTTGCAGGTTGAGGTCGTTGTCGGCAACACGCTCGCCAATATCAGCGATGCGGTTAGCTGCAGAAATGGCTCCGCCCATAAAGATAGGCTGGCGAACCATAATTGCTCCCGACCAGATATTTCGGGTATCTGTATCGAAAGCATCCACAATCTTTTGTCCCATCTGATTTCCTGCTTGAGCAATGGTCTGTCCCATTGTTTGTCCTATGCCTCCGATAGAACTCATCTGCTGTGAAAGTTGCTGGGCAACTGCAGGACTCAGCACTCCGCCCTTCACCATATTGGTGATGATTTCGCCAAAGCCAGCCTGCAGGTTCTGCATATTGCTGGCAAAACCCGAAAGCGCCTGGCTTCCTGAGGTTGCAAATGTCGTACCAATGTTGCTGAGTTCAGTTTTCTGCGAATTGCTGAGTACGGAAATCTCTCGGCTGAAATATTGATATCCGCCGATAGCATCCACTTTAGGCAGGTATTTCGTGCGTGCTGCCTTGCGAGTGTTGACCGCTACTTCTTTCTTTAGTTTCGACACGTTGAGCTGCTTGTTGTTTCGCAATGCCAGCGCTCTACAACTGTCGAGGGTAAGTACCTCTTGGGCTGCAGAAGGCAGCACAACAGCTGTCAACATGACGATTGATAGTAATTTCTTCATTAAAAAGAATCTTTTTTAAAAGCTATGTAAAACCATTGCAAAATTACTAGTTTTTTAATAGAACTCCAAGAGTTTTTTCTTTCCAAATCTTTAATAGTTTTAAAATTAGCATTTTTAGGGAAAAATAGAACAATATTAAATTAAATTATCTTTCCTTTTCGATGGTTTTTGGACGAAAAGTGGTTGATTTTTATAATATTGGAGTTTTGATTCCGTTTTTGTCTTATATGAGAAAATATTTATTTTTATTGGCATTTCTTGCCTTGCATTTATCGATAATGGCGCAAAGTGATTCTCTACAGAAGGATACTACCCGTCATCAGGTTCTGTTTGCCACCACGATGGGCAATATCAAGGTGGAACTTTATAATGAAACTCCATTGCATCGTGATAATTTTCTGAAGTTAGTGCGCAATGGCGATTTCGATGGAATGCTTTTCCATCGTGTTATCTCGGGCTTTATGATTCAGACTGGAGATCCGCGTAGCAAGGAGGCTAAGCCTGGTGAGTATCTGGGGGAGCATGAGGTTAGCAAGGAGGAGATTCCTGCCGAGATTCTTTTTCCAAAATTCTGGCATAAACGTGGTGCCTTGGCTGCTGCTCGTCAGCCGGATAATATCAACCCTGAACGTAAATCTTCTAGTTCTCAGTTCTATATCGTTTATGGCAAGCGCTTCCGTGATTCTGATATTTTGGAGCAGCAGCGATTCCTCGATGAGCGTACCGGAGGAAAGGTAAAACTCACTCCTGAATTGAAAAAGGCTTATTATGAGATAGGCGGTTATCCTTCGCTCGATGGACAATATACGGTTTTTGGCGAGGTTTTCGAGGGTATTAATGTGGTGAAAATGATTCAATGGGTAGATACAGATAAAAACGATCGACCTGTTGAGGATGTAAGAATAGTTAAGGCTACTATTATCAAATAGTTGCTGTGTTTAGCTTGCTTTCTCAAGCTATATTTTTATTCTACCAGTCAGAAGATTATTTTTTTATGGTCTTTTGATTGGTAGTTTTCTTTTTGGGAACCCTTAATCGGATATCGATGACTTGTGTTGAATAGAACGATATGTCGAGATCTTTACTATTTGAAGTTTTTATTAACTTGATATTCTTGCTTGTTTCATCTCTAATTGATTAGTGCTACACTCGTTATTTTGTCTCTTTCAATAATGTGAAACGACCGTTTGACATAACGTGAAACGGCCGTTTGATATAATATGAAACGATCGTTTAATATAATGTGACTGAAGTTTCGCAAGTGAATAACGATTCATCAAGCGACGTTTAGATTATTCATTTTATACAATTTCCGGAACTTTGGATTATCATC
>CAJOPE010000048.1 GCA_905236815.1 uncultured Prevotella sp.
ATCCCCCCAGTTCTCGTTATCATGCGACAAACAAGGGGGTCAGTTCTCAAGTAGCGCTAGGGGGTCAATTCTCGGGTAGCGTGGGCATACCCACATGCATACTTTCAGGTATGTCATGAAGTTGCAATCCCAGAAACAATGACTTTGACTGTATGAATGGAACATGATATACACTGCCGAGAACACGGGGATGAAAATGATATTCCCACATATTGTCCTGATCTTGAAATCCTTAATGGGTTGCAGCAACAACGCTATAATGATATTACATAGGAAATTGATGATCGTAATTCCTATAATGAGCATACGACCTTCTGATAAATTCAACCCAAAAGGTTGAAGAAGTGCAAGAATTGTCAACACTGCAAGACTCGATCTTGCGGCATCTTTCAGTATTTGTTTAAAGTTGTCTCTCATTTGGTTAATCGTTTCTTTAACTGCAAAGATAAATTAAATTCTCTAATTCTCTAATTCTTGACATAAAAAACTTCTTCACCAAACTTGGTTATCTTGATGTCTCCTTTGAAATGATCGATGGAAGAATGGCTTGTGGAATAGCAGTGATCAATAAATTTCGCTAAATTCCATGATATCAAGCATTCGGAACATTACCTCGTTTATTTCAGAATGCCAACTCTGATGAAAATGACCATAGTACCAATGGGATAACGGATGATTCTGAAAATGAAGTTTGTCATAGATAGCATCCATAACACCTCTCTCCTGCTCTACATCTTCAATCAAAGTTTCATCTTCATCCTCCCAAGAATTAAGACCTAACTTAGATTGCAATTCACAGAATGATGGTGCTGTATGAGTGATGACAGTATCAATAGCACATATATCATTGATTTTATCAAGCAACTGTTCATTATATACTGGAGACTCATTTTCCCAATAGTAATTCTGGGCAAAGGTTGGATCTAAAGGTGTATTATGAGAATACTGATGAACCTTCATCATCTTTTTATTCCATTCTTTGATTCGAGGAACTCTATCCACAGAAATAGCACCACCAACACAGAGGATGGTATGACTACAGGTTTTGACTATCGTATAATCAGGAACAGCTATAAATCGTTTATGCTTGAAGGTCTTGCCATCAAAATATGCAGGATTATCATGATTGCCTCTAATAAATACGATCCAGTTGTTTGCCTGATTCATTCGCTTGCTGTTCTTCTTTGCTATCTCATCATAATAGCCTCTTTGTTCAAAGCCAAATCCACAATCCCCAGCAACAATAACTACAGTATCGGTCATCTGATATTGTACACACATCTTGTAAACAAGGAGATTAAAATCGCCATGTATGTCACCAGAAACAACTACAGATTTTGCTTCAGGATAACCAAGTGTAAATATATCACAATTACTTGTCATCATTTAAGTTATTCCAAATTGGCTGAAGAATTTCTTGTAGAAATATAACTATATCTTTAAATGATACATCCTCACGCTTTCGTATTTTTTTCAAGAATGCCCTCCACTTAACTTCCATCTGAGGATTATCTCCAAAATCCTCACGAAAGAATGCGGTATCAGCAGAATATGATGTATGTCTGTTCTCAAATGTATGAGCGACAGCTTCCTGTAAAACATCTACATCATATGATTCAGAATGCAAGATACGATAAAGATCATAATAGTCTTTCATTCGACTGTTTTGGTCAGCTAAATCAATTGCAGCATGCATCTTTTCGGCAATAACAGTTTCGATTGAATAAGCCAAAATGTAAGGACTAGGTAAATAATCCAACATCAGTGGGTATTCTAGATCAACAGGACTCGGAGTAACAATATCTCCAAAACCAATATCCATGGTTAAAACCTGAGAGATAGTATCCATTTTAACTGGTACACTTAATCTCACACCATGATAATCTTTAAATTCGGTAATCTGCTCTGCGGTAATCTTTTCAACTTCATAGATGACTCCGTCCTCTTCAAAAGGTACAGAGCATATCTCTTGGAATACTTTAACGATGTTTCCCTCGTCGTTGCTTACATTTACTCCTAGAAAGTCAATATCCAATGTTGGACGAGCTGCAAATTGCTCGTAAGCAAACATCAATGCGCCACCTTTTAGATAAAAGTTCTCACGATATGAAGTCTGAGATATTCTATACAGCAGTCGTTCCTGGAAGTATCTTGTAAGAACTGTCTGGAAGAATACTCCTTCAGTCTTAGCCACATTAAGAAGTTTTGCCCTTACGGATCTACCATAGTTTGTTATGTCTTTCTTCATAGCTTTACCTCCAGATATGTTTCAAGAATAGATGCCACACGAAGGTCACGCGCATAATCCATTAGTTTTGTAAGATTCCGATCTTGTCGATTCAAATAGTTAGAGATGATTTCTGAGCAAACATCCATACCGATTTTGTTTCTAAATTTAACAGCATCGCATACAGAACGCTCTATATCAAAGACTTTCACCTTGAAGCCTTCGACTTTCTTCACCTCCACTCCAATTTTCAATAGTTTCTCTGTATAATGATGAAGTTCTATAGCTGGATAATCAGGAAGGGTGATCTTTCTGCCACGTTTTACAGCTATATCAAATGCTTGAGGCATTGATGTCGTCAATTGGTGTATACCCCAAGCCGACCATAGGCAGAGAACTCCCTGCGGAACAACTGCATCGACATCAATCATTGTACTGCTCAATTGATCAATACTTGCATAAACACCACGGCGAACTTGAATAAGCTCACCTTGCTTAGCATCTTGAAGCATCTTATAATAAGCATTCCTACCTTGTGCTTTTAGACCTGCAGATGTTATAAACCGAGTTGAACTTCCCATAATTATTTCTTTAAGACTGTACAAAGATACTACAAATATTTCTAAGTGTAGTAGTTTTGTACAGAAATTATTGTTTTTTTGTGTGATTTCATAGATTAAGCAATAAAAAACATATTGAGATATTAAAAAATCGAAGAATATCTAGGAACGTGTGTTTTAATTTTGTACCTTTGTCCTCAAACGAGATCTTTAGATACAATTCATGAAGATAGTTCACCTTTGTGGTACAAATCAATAAGCGTTTTGTAAATTTTACTAACTATAAAAACAGCAAAATATTTGTACCTTATTAAGGCTAAGCGCTTGATTATCAATCGATGGCTGAACATGCATCGGAAGTGAATTGTACGAAAAAGAAAAAAAAGCATGTGTATATCTTAAAAAGATCGGCAGATTGTGGCTATACTTATGCTGCATTTATGAGAGAATGTGATATCGAAGACACCAATTGTTAGCAAGACTGATAGTAAAGGCATAACGCATCTTCGTAAAAGAGGATAAAATTATAATTTTCTAATCGTTAATATCTCTTTAATTCACAAAATATTTGTAGTTTTGCAAACTAAAAAGTAATGAGTTTGAACAAACTATATAATTCTATTCAAAATGAAACTAAGAAAATTATCTATTTTAGGCTTTCTTGCATTGGCTACAACAAGTGCTAATGCCACAAACTACTATGTTTCACCAACGGGTGGTGGTGATGGAAAAAGCATCGATTCACCTGCTACACTAACAAAGGGACTTCAGATGCTTTCTTCAGGCGACTCTCTCTTCCTGAAAGGTGGTCAGTATGATCTCAAGTCTGGCCTCAGCATCAGCCGTTCTGGTAAGAGTGCCGAGGAGATGACTTTCATCGGTGCAGTTCCAGGCGAAAAACCTGTGCTCGATTTCCGCAATCAGGCTCATAAGCAGAATGGTGTTACCCTTTCGGGCAGCTATATCCACCTGAAGGGCATCACTATCCAGTACGCTGGCTATAAGGGCTTGATCAACAACGGTTCTTACAACACCATGGAGCTGTTGGTGGCTCGTGGAAATAGCGATACGGGTATCCAGCAGAAGAACGGTAAGAGCAACTTGATTCTGAACTGCGATTCCTACGATAACTTCGACTACATGACAGGTAGTATTGGTGCTGCCGACTGGGGTGGCAATGCTGATGGCTTCGCCGACAAGCAATATACCAACTCTCCAGGCAATACCTATATCGGCTGCCGATCATGGAACAACTCGGATGATGGTTGGGATCACTATCAGCGTGTAGGTGGCACTACCTTGTATTTCAACTGCATCTGCTACAAGAACGGTCCTGCAGAATACAATATGAGCAACCATCCTCGCCGCAATACTGATGCCTCTTTCTTCGACCAGTTTGATGGCAATGGCATCACCATCACCCTGAAGGGTGGCGGCACCAAGAGCTGCTCTTTGGAGCATTTCTACAATAATGGTAATGGTAATGGTTTCAAACTGGGCGGCGGAAGCACCAAGCACGATGTTACACTCTACCGTTGTCTCTCAGTGGGAAACACCATAAAGGGTTTCGACCAGAACAGCGATGCAGGCGAGATTCGCATTTACAATTGCACCTCTTATAATAATGGCCAGAACTATGGTTTCTATAACAACAACGGCTATAGCCTCGACATCCGCAACTGCATCAGCTTGAAGAGCAAGAAGAACAACTCTTTCACTGGCAGCAAGATCTCGCAAAGCAACAACAGTTGGAATACTGGTTTCTCGGTGAGCGATGCCGATTTCGAGAGCCTCGACGAGACACAGATTCTTGGCGATCGCCAAGAGGATGGTAGTCTGCCAGAGATGACTCTTCTCCATCTGAAGGCAAATTCTAAGTTGGTGAATGCCGGAACCACTATCGACAACATCGAGGGCTTGCAGGTATTCTACAATGGTTCTGCTGCCGATCTCGGTTGCTACGAGACAGGTGCCACCACTGGTATCGCCGAAACAGCTATCGTAAAGAAGGGTGGCAAGATTGTTGTTCTCTACGATGCTAACGGCCGACAGGTTAAGGATATGCAGAAGGGCAATATCTACATTGCTAGATATGACAATGGCGATATTGTTAAGATTGCAAAATAATACTAGCCTATATAATTCATAGGAAACTACTTCTCCCTCACTTGTGGGGGAGATTGAGAGAGGGTATACCACGAGCAAGGTTTATTGGCTAATTTCTAATTAACTTTGCTGTTTAATCTTGTGGCATACCCTCTTTTTATTTCAGAAGTGGCTCAACTATTGCCATTATCTCCGAGCGTGGAGTATAGCCGCTATTGCGCCATTCAAGTTCACCATTATGGAAGAGCATAAGCGTTGGCACCGACTTGATATTGAAGTGATCAGCCACATCACTTTGCTTGTCGATATCCAATTTAACGATATGCAACTTGTCTCCTACGAGATCCTTGATTTCCTCTAATACAGGCTGCATCATCTTGCAGGGCTGGCACCAAGTAGCGAAGAAGTCGACTAACACGAGCTTCTCGCCACTTATCATTTCGTTAAATTTTTCCATATTGTTATCGGTTTGAGGCATATTATCTTTATATGCCTTGATTTTACAATTTATACATGCCATAATTTAAGTCTTCAATAAATTCTGATGAGGATTATTGTTCTGCTAAGAAACTACTGATTAAATGGGCAATCTCCGTATGATTATAACTCATCATATCATTTGCATTTATGTTCAAAGCGTCCTAAGAACGCATTTCTTTTATTTTGTTCTGCAAAGATACAGAATAAATACCGAAAGTCCAATATCCATAGGCAAATAAAACTTAGTATTTTTCCACACAACACTTCATCTTTTCCCCTCAAAAGACTTAAGTCTTGTTTTGCAATACTTGATGTATTGCAGAGGCTCTACTCAGAGGAAAGAATCAACTTAAGGCCGTAACGCAAAGCTGCAACATTTTCGAAACGCCTGCATATATTTTAAATACTTCTTAGTTGCGCTTCCCAGAGTTTCCTCGGATGAAACATACTATTATTGGCGTATAGCACATTTAGAAAAAAAATAATACAATTCGATCAATATATCCAAATATTATGTATCTTTGCACAGAAATGTTAATCTAAAATATATTAAATATGGAACAATGTCCTAAGTGCGGTTCACCACTAACCGAATCAACCAAGTTTTGTCCTGAGTGTGGTACTCCTATAAACCAGGATTTTCCTCCTGTGGAAAGTAATAATGAGGAAGATAATATCTATGATGAGGAGGAAATAGACAAGCCATTTTATAAAAAGTATTTATGGGCTATAATAGCGGCTGCAGTTGTTTTGTTAATGACATTCACATGCCCTGACAAAGAAGCACATATTGAAGCTCTTCATAATAAATTGATGGAAAACATCGAAAAATCAAGCGAGAATAAGCAAGAAACTTTATTTGTTGCATCGTTAGGGGGTGGCTTGATAGATAAAGTGTTGAAAGCAAAACTTAAAGTCAATAATTACCTAATATTCAGCACGGCAGAGCTCGAAGATAGCGGTACAACAAAAACAGTGTCTTTCGGAGTTTTAGGTAATGTATTTACATTCGGAATAGATGACGAATCTCTTCAAGGACTAAAAAGGTAAAAAGTCGTCGGATGATATCTCTTTAAGCTAACATTCGATACTTCTCATGCAAAAGTTATCCATTTGCAGTTTTCTCCTACTAGCAAGTTTCATCCTGATTGCTTGTTCAAATAAGCAATCAGGTAAAGAGAGCCATATAGCAGTAGATACTACTGAAATAAGAAATGGAGATTTAATTTTCAGAAGGGGTACAAGTGTAAGAAGTCTAGCAGTAATAGCAGCCAACCATGATAAGTATTCCCACGTGGGAATTATAGTCAAAACAAACAACAAATGGTTTGTTATTCATGCTGTTCCTGGAGAAACAGACAATGATAAAGATACAGTAAAGATAGAGTCAATTTCAAATTATCTAAGTTCAGACAAGTGCGAGGCAGCAAAAATATATAGAATCACCCAAAACGATTCTATAGCCAATGCATCAGCACAATATGCAATGACAAAAATCGGCAAGCCATTTGATGATCAATTTGATATTTCCGATACTTCATCCTATTATTGTACAGAATTAGTTTGGCAAGCCTATCTGCATCAGGGAATTGATATTTCTCATGGGAAAAGGCATAAAATAAAAATACTTGGATTAAAGCATGCTATTATTTTCCCGGATGATATTTTTTCTGATAATTGATTTTTTTAAAATTAACGTGAGTTCGACAAAATATAACTATCTGAAAATTTGGTGATTAGGGGCGTAATTCATTACGTTCCTATGATCCTTTCTTTGTTTTCTGCTAGGAACGTAACAAATTACGTCCCTACAAAGAAATATCGGCAGTGATGGCAGTAAAACATTGATAATCAATCAAGATTCCCAATTTGGGGATCCCGTCAGAAATTTCAAAATCGACTTTATCAATGAATCTGACCTTCATTCTTTAGTTCTATCTTCCAAACTTTCTCAAGCTCGAGAGTTCAAACATTGGGAACCAGCAAGGTGATTCCTCAGATTTGCCAGATGTGGTGGGTACTTTCCAGCAGCCTAGGAAGAAAAGACAATAAGAATCTCAATAGAAAATGGACATATGTATGTCAAATGTGACAAGTATAATCCGACGAATAAGTCAATGCAAGGCGTTGTATCTGTCTGATATTCAACTGGGATACATGAAACATGTATGTTTCAAATCAAAGAATCGCAAAACACATATGGGTCAAGTGGCACCATGATTCAAATACCAATGGGTCTTTCCTTTATATTATCGTCTTCGGTTCGCCTTGGATGAAAATAATTATCGGAAAGTCATCTTTTCGATTGTAATATTTTGACTTTTCGGATAAATTTACGAACTTTGCAAAAATTATATGAACACAAATAGCAAAGGAATCTAATATGAATGATTTTAACTATATACAAATTTCAGGAATTCAACAGAATCTAATAGATCGAATTGTAGACAAAATCATCTACGAGTATTTCGGAGATGAGGACAATTATTATATATATTTTTACAAGAATGCACGTCAGGACATTATCTTAAAAATTGATCCGAGATGCAGCACTTTTAACTTCCTCTACGTAATCTACAGCATTATCATGAAATATGAAAAGAAGTGTTCATTCATTCGAGCATGGTTTGTTTCAGACAATAAAACAGTTATGGGATTACCATCAAATGAATATCTCATGATTGAACCTGCTCCTAAAGACTACAGAAAGGAACATGACTGCAATCTCGTATCAAACCAAAAGGAACAATGTTTTTCAGCAACAAAAATACCAGAAGAGTACGAGGAACGATATCCTGATCTGATGGAGATGTATCAGCTAGACAATAGCTGCCAACCTTCTCATTACGTGAGTTATCCCACCGCTGGTCTACAGCCTTTGTACGTGATGGATGGTAAGATGTACAAAATCAACCCGGCACAAGCCATCGAAGAAAAAGAGAAACTTAATGAAAAACGCAGTAAGAGTCTTCTTGCCGATCCTGAGATATACAAATTGTATCAGAAGTATTTCAACAGGATACCAAAGCCTATATTCGAAATTGTAGGCATGCTGTTTATTTACCTTACTGTTGGCTCTGGCATGATGGGATTTATCGCATATTCTAAAACCATACTTTCTTTTTCCATTAATCCACTTTGGTATTTATTGGGCTTGTCTATCATAGTAGCTGTAAGTTTGAAAATCCAAATAGACCACAATTGGACACGCATCGGATGGGAAACAATAAAAGATGGTATTATTATACGATTCTTCAGCATTATTAGTATCATAGGCATACCCCTTTTGGCATATTTTGGTACCAATCAACTTGTTGGTCCAAACATTGAAAAAAAGCATAGTAGTGAGGGTATTGTGGTTTCCGAAGGATTCCTGGGATTTGTTGAACTAGAACTTAAAGCCCCTTTAGAAGGCAAGCGTATAATTTCTGGCGCCAGTGGAAATGATACACTTAAGGTTGGGCAGAAACATTCTGTGACATATAGTATAGGCTGTTTCGGTCTACCTTTTGAGAATTAAATTGGGTATATATCATGAAACGACTTTTACTTTTATATTTCGTCCTTACATACATGAATGTTTTAGCTGATGAATTTACTATCGGTGGGCTAAGTTTTACTTCATTATCTGATAAAGAGGTAAAAATAAAGAAAAGTAAGAACCAAGATATTGAATTTCTCGATATACCCCAATATGTAAGCTACAATGGAAAGAAATATAAAGTCACATCAATAGGAATAGGAGTATTCGGTGAGCACAGGCGCATCAAGGAGGCAAAGATTCCAAACGGAATTAAGGTCATAGAACAGATGGCATTTATGAATTGTGACAGTTTAAAAAGCATTTTCATTCCAAAGTCTGTTACGAATATCGAAAAAATGGCTTTTAGCAACCAAAACATTGAAAACATTATTATTGATACAAACAATCCTATATATGATAGCAGAAACAACTGTAACGCCATCATTGAGACCAAAAGTAATACTCTGTTACTAGGCTGCAAAAATACCATTATTCCTGATGGAGTCGTTAAGATTTCAGATGCTTTTCATTGCAATATAAGCACAATAAACATCCCTAAGAGTGTTACGTCAATAAACAAAGATGCTTTCAAAATGTGCTGGTTTATAGAGAAAATCACAGTAGATAAAGATAATCCCATTTTCGACAGCCGCAACAATTGTAATGCCATTATTGAAACAAGGGCCAATATATTAATTCACGGATGTCAGAATACCATGATTCCAAATAGCGTAAAAAACATAGGAGATTATGCTTTTGAGTCATGTCTCTTCTTGCACAAATTATATATACCTAATGGTGTGAAAGAAGTAGGTGACTACGCTTTTATAAACTGTAACAACATTAAAGTTATTTCGTTACCTAAGACCCTTACAAGAATAGGCAAAAACGCATTCTCTGGAATTTCTATTCTGGATAGTATCTATGTAGACGCAGGAAATCCTATATATGACAGTCGTGGCAATTGTAATGCACTTATTGAGACTAAGACTAACAAACTGCTAATAGGAACAGAGAATACCATCATTCCCAATAGTGTTGTCTCAGTTGCAGACATGGCATTCGGTACTGTCATGCCAAAGACTCCAAAAGCACGAGAAGAGATTATAATTCCTGAGAGTGTTATAGTCATAGGAAATCGAGCATTCTTTTTTTGCGAAAATTTGGTGAAAGTAACATGCAAAAGGAAAACGCCACCAATTGTAGGGCTCAATATATTTCATCCATATAGTTTACGTCACGGAACTCTCCATGTACCCAAGGGCTCAATAGAAGCGTACCGGAAAGACCCTTTTTGGGGGAAGTTTTCGACTATCATAGAGGAATAATATTTAGCTGAATTACTTATATTTTAAGTGTTTTAGTTGATTACAAGATGAAAATTTTAAGCGTTATATATTTCTGTTTAATAGCCCAAATCTTGTTTGCTCAAAAACAAGAACTGATAAGTGAGAGAATTAAGAAGAAAAATATATTAACAAATGAAATAATAATACTATTCCATTTATTAAGGATTCCTATATAATCACGTATAGTGATAGTACAAAATAACGTAAGAAAAATAAAGTTGAGAGCTTAGAAATAACTAGCGTTTATAATATTGAAATTGACAAAGATAGCATACGCAACCAATATACGGATCTTCCTTTGATTCTATAATAATAAGTCTCATGATTCGCTATGGTGCCATCTGAGGAATATCTGTAATAGACAATAAGTTTTCCATACTCAAAATCAAGGAGTACGTTTGATACATTATATTCAACTCCAGGACATGGCGTATAATGATTAACCCATACAGTTCCCTGCAAAACATCCTTACTAGCACTTTCATCCTCATCTTTACTGCAACTGGCTAATAAACCTACCAATGAAACATACAATAATAGTGCAAATAAAGTTTCTCTGTCAAAGTTCCTCGTCCCCCGCCCAATCTCAATAATCTCAATAATTTCAATAGAAAATGGACATATGTATGTCAAATGTGACAAGTATAATCCGACGAATAAGCCAATGTGAGGTATTGTATCTGTCTGATATTCAACTGGGATACATGAAACATGTATATTTCAAATCAAAGAATCGCAAAACGCATATGGGTCAAGTGGCACCGTAGTATATACATTTCGTCTTGTGCTGTTTCGCTGTGTTTATTTTATTAGGAAATGGTGAATATGAAACTATGACTTGTTGCCTTGCTTCTACCAAAAGTTAACCAATTTCAACTACAAGCTGATTAATTTTCGAGTTCAAAGTCTCCAAGTTTCTTACTTGATTGAAAATATTTGTAGTTTTGAAACTCCAAGTATCCATCGTCATAATTTCCCATAAAGATTTCCTGTGAGCCACGCAACCAATATACAGATCTTCCCTTGATTTTGTAATAATAGGTCTCATGATGTCCTATGGTGCCATCTGAGGAATATCTGTAATAGACATTGAGCTTTCCATACTCAAAATCAAGGAGTACGTCTGATACATTGTATTCTACTCCAGGACATGGCCTATAATGATTTACCCATACAGTTCCCTGCAAAACATCTTTACTAGCACTTTCATCCTCATCTTTACTGCAACTGGCTAATAAACCTACCAGTGAAACACACAACAATAGTGTAAATAATTTCTTAGTCATTATATTAATCTTTAAGTTCTATCAAACTCCAAAGAATACAAAAAAAATTGATTTTGTTATTCGCATAGGATGCAAAGTTACTACATTTTATCTATAAAATCGCATTGTATTTAAATTATTTCATTATCTTTGTTTCCGAAAATGCGAATGTATATAATGAGAAATGAAGAAAGTTAAATTTTTAATAATATCTTTGACCTTACTGATAGCTGCATATTCGGCAAATGCCCAACAGAATATAAAGTATGTTGATTTTCATTATTCTGAAGGATATCTAATATGCGATCTTGCACCTAAAGGGTACGAAATGGCCGACTTTAGCGAGCATATGTGGAAGAATGTAAAAAATAACGTGAAATGGTATAAGGAATTTCTTCCACATTTCCTTCCCATGGTTTATGCTGATATAGGAATAAAATGCCCTTATAAACTGGATGAGGATTTCAAGATCCGAATTGATGGAAAGGAGCTAGGCGAAGATGAAACTATAGCTATCAAGAAAGCAAGGGATTATCACGACATATTCTTCACACGTGAACATATCGATGAGGTCTTTCGACCAATTAACTCTCCTGGAAAGGAATTTTTCTCTTATGTACAAGGTTACGGAGTGACTTCCCTTCAAAATCTACTTTATTTCAATGACTATTGGAATGAGCTATTACCTGGTTGGGGGCGTTATGCGTTACCCATTGAAGAACGACAGGAAATAATTAAAGATGGAAAAATTATCTGGAAGAATCCTTCGACAGAACAACCTAGAGAAATTAAAGATGATTATAACTTTCCTTTCGGTTTCCATTTATACTGGGGAAGTAAATATTATGGAATATACGTTAGGTATACAAAGAAATATATCAAAAAGAACGAACAAAAAACAAAATATAGAAATAATGTTTTTGAATGCGAATCAATCGCTAATGAAGATAGAGTAAATGATGATATTGGCTGGTGGAATTGGCCTACTTTGGAATCAGCCGAAAAATATGCCATCAGATTAACAAAGAAAAAACATAATATTGAAGAAGCAATAATTGTAAAGACTTTTGTTTCTTATGACAAATACTCATAAAATGATATATAAAAAACGTATTTTAAGACCTTCTGCTATTTTTATAATTATACTAGCTGGATCAATGATTTCTTATGTGCAACATGAAATCTTCCCTATCGCTATTGCTTTGGGAGTTACGATGCTCTGCTATCTCTATTCCCATTATATCAGTCAAAATAGAGACCAAATTGTGATCGACCAAACGGGAATAATTAGGTTAAAATCTTATGTTATTCTGTTACTATGTATTTGAGTGATACTATGTATTCACACTAGAACTTAATAGTGAATTTAGTGCCGCTGTTGAACTGTGATTCCACCCTCACTCTGGCACTATACTTTTCCAATATCTGCTTGGCAAGGGCAAGACCTATACCATGTCCTTTGCGGCTCATCGCATTGCTAGCGCGATAGAAAGGTTCGAAGATATGCTGAAGATCCTCCTCCGGAATACCTATTCCATGATCCTGAAGGGTAATGATTTTCTTGCCGATCGTGATTTCAATCAGCTTATCATCGGAATATTTTCGGGCATTGTTCACCAAGTTACGGAAAGCAATGTTTAGCAAATCCTCACGGGCATAGACAAAGAAATCGCTTTCCACCCGTAGAAGGGTTTCCTCGTTTTGGAATTGCTGCATAAAGTCCACCATATCTATTTTATCCAACTCGCTCGGATCGTCAACCTCTGCCCGTGTATGCGAGAACTGAAGAAGCTGGTGCATGATGCGTATCACACGCTCTGTTTCCATGGAAATGCGCTGAAGGGTGTTGCGATATTCCTCGGGAGTACGCTCTTTCATCAAGGCTATATCACACTCGCCCTGGATAGCTGTGAGCGGATTGTTGATTTCGTGGGAGGCATTGTTCACAAACATCTTCTCGGTCTGGTAATCCTTGTCTATACGATCGACCATTCGAATGGCATAGAGCTTACTGATGAGCCAAAGCACCAAGGCAGCAAGAATCATCATGGCGAGAATCAGCCACCCCATCTGTCCGGAGATTTCCTCACCATAGGGATTGCGGCTCAACACCAGTACCGCAAAGGTGCCCTCATTATCATTATATATCAAGCAGGTGCCCACCTCATCGCCATTGCGAAAATTCACCTGCTTCTTGTAATAAAGCTGGCCCAACTGCGGGGCTGTGAGATATTTCAAAAGCTCACGGTCGGCCTTATGCCTATCGGCGAGATTGATAAACAATTCCTTCGAGGTTGGTATGGCATTCTGTCGCTGCGCCACCACATTGCTATAGCGTTTAGCATCCATCTCATCCTTCTCAAAACGTTCGGTGGCCACTACCCTCGCCTTCTCCTCGAGATACTGATAATAGAGTTGCTCTGTATTATTGGCGAACAGTGTATAGAAGACAATTCCGACAATCACCACCAATCCGATGGTTATGCCGGAATACATCCAGGATATCTTTCTGCTTATTTTCATACGTTTCTATTTCTTCATGCAATAGCCCATGCCCACAATGGTGTGGATGAGCTTGGTTGGAAAGCCATCGTCGATTTTCGAACGGAGATAGCGTACATATACATCCACCACATTGGTGTTGGTATCGAAATCCTTATCCCATACCTCGCTCAACAGTTGTTTGCGAGTGAGAATCTCATCGTGATGGGTGATGAAGCACTCAAGCAAACGGTATTCCTTGGTACTCAAATCCACCTCAACATCGCCTCGTTTTGCCCGATGCGTGGAAGGATCAATACTCAAGTCGCCATAGCTCAGGCTCGCTGGCTGAGTAGCGAACGAAGAACGGCGAAGCAATGCCTCGATACGCGCCATGAGCTCCATAAACTTGAAAGGCTTCACCAGATAGTCGTCGGCACCTGCATGCAAGCCCATTACGATGTCATCGGTGGTGCTTAGGGCGGTGAGCATTAGCACAGGTACGGCAAAACCATATTTCTCGCGAAAGCGGCGGCAAATCTCCAGACCCGACAATCCCGGCATGCGGATATCGAGCAGCAGAAGATTATAGTCGTTGTGCGACTCGAGTTGCTTCCAGGCGGCATCTCCATTCTCGAAGATATCCACCTGATAGCCAAAATCGCTCAATCCTCTTTTCACGAAGTCTGAAATATTGGCCTCATCCTCGGCCATCAATATATGTTTTGTCTCCATCATAGTGCAAAGATAAGAAATTTATTCAATAGTTTATAGTTTGCGCTGGCGAAGATTTCCATGTTTGTCGAAAACCGTTCGACCATAGATTGCCTCTACCATCAGCGGGAAGACGAAGAGGGTGAAGAGGGTGGCTCCTATCAATCCGCCTATAATGACAATCGCCAATGGGCGCTGACTCTCACTTCCTATACCATGACTCAGTGCCGCTGGAAGCAAGCCTAGAGTGGCCATCATCGCCGTCATCAATACGGCTCTAATTCGGGAGTGCATACCCAGACTTACTGCCTCGGCCAATGGATGGTCGTGACGGATGAAATGCTTAATATCCATGATCATGATGACACCATTCTGAATACAGATACCAAACAAACAGATGAAGCCGATACCTGCCGAGATGCTGAAGTTGAAGCCTGTGAGCAGCAGAATGAGAATACCTCCCACAGCAGCAAACGGCACATTGAGCAATACCAGTGAGGCATCTCGTGAATTGCCAAAAAGTACATAGAGTATGGCGAAGATGAGCAGGATGCTGATTGGCACCACATGGGCAAGACGCGCAGAAGCTCGCTTCTGGTTCTCGAAGTCGCCACTCCACTCTATCTTGTATCCCTCAGGCAAATCGACCGCCTTGGCCACCTTCGCCCTACTCTCATCCACGGCAGACCCCATATCACGATCTCTTACCGAGAACTTCACGGCACAATAGCGCTCATGATTCTCACGATAGATGATGAGCGGACCGGTGATGGTGCGGATAGTGGCAAGTTCGCTGATAGGAATCATTGCGCCATCCTGTGCAGGAACCTTAATGCGACCGATCGCCTCAGCATTATTTCGGTAGTTATGATCGTAGCGCACCACAAGATTGAACTTGCGTTCCTCCTCGTAAACCTGAGAGGCCGCCTTACCACCAATCGCCATTTCGATGGTGCTCTGCACATCCTCCTTGCTCACGCCATAGCGGGCCAGACGAGCCTCATCAATATCAATCTGCAATTCCGGCTGACCGATGTTCTTTATCACACCCAAGTCGGTAATACCCTTGATAGGCTTCATGGTCTTGTATATCTGCTTGGCAATGCGCTCACTCTCATAGAGGTCCTTGCCATAGACTTTGGCAACAATAGCACCCTTCACACCACTCACAGCCTCTTCCACATTGTCACTGATAGGCTGGGAGAAGTTGAAGTCGATGCCTGGATAAACCTCGAGTTTCTTGTCGATAGCCGCAATGAGCTCATCCTTAGTGCGACCACTCTTCCAGTCGCCTTCCGGATACATCTTCACAAAGAGCTCGATGTTATAGAAGCCCGTAGCATCCGTACCATCGTTCGGACGACCGGTCTGTGTGAGCACTTCCTTCACTTCATCAAAGCTTGAAACCTTCGCACGGAAGATATTTGCCAAGCGAGTAGATTCCTTCAAGCTCACACTCTGAGGAAGTGTAGCTCGAATATAAATAGAACCCTCGTTCATCTCGGGCAGGAACTCAGAACCCAAAAGGGCGAAACATCCCAAACCAAAGATGGCCGCTACAATGGCGATGCCCATTGTCTTGCGGGCATTGCGATGACAAATAGCGAAGAAGCCATCGAAATAATGATAGACCACTTCGAGGAATCGGTTTCGCTTCTCCTGAATGTTCTTCTTCAAGAGCATTGAGGAAAGCACTGGAACCAATGTGAGGGTAAATATCAAGGCACCCAGAAGGGCAAAACCGAGTGTCCAAGCCAAAGGTGAGAACATCTTTCCCTCTACCTTCTGGAAAGAGAAGATAGGCAAAAGGGCAGTGATAATGATGAGTTTCGAGAAGAAAACCGATTTCGCCTTGCTTCGGGCGGTAATGCGGAGCATACCCACCTTACTCAAGTTATTGAAAGCAGCCATTCCCACAGCTCTCGCCTTCTCGTCGAGCATCACGAAGAGCGCCTCCACCATCACCACAGCACCATCGATGATGATACCAAAGTCGATTGCACCCATAGAGAGCAAGTTGGCACTCATTCCGCCAAGATGCAGGCAGATAAAAGCGAAGAGCAATGCCAGCGGGATGACGCTCGCCACAATCACTGTGGTGCGCCAATCCTTCATGAACAGAAATACTACGAGGGTGACTAAGAGAATTCCTTCAAGAACATTATGGAAAACCGTCTTAACAGCGAGATTAACAAGGTCTTCACGATCGTAGAATGGTTCTATCTTGACATCCGCAGGCAAGTCTTCGCTTTGGATCTCCTGTATTTTATCTTTCAGAGCGGCAATCACCTTCTCGGCATTCTCGCCCTTGCGCATCACAATGATACCCTCGACCACATCATCGGCTTTCTCTCGGCCTACTTGTCCCAAACGAGGTTCGCAAGCCTCGCGTACCTTTGCTAGATTTCGCACGAGAATTGGAGTGCCGTTGATGTTCTTCACCACGATATTGCCTATCTCATCGCTATTGTTGATGAGACCTAAACCACGAACCACATACGCCTGTGAGTTCTTCTCGATAACGTCGCCACCCACATTCACATTGGAGTTGGCAATGGCCTCATAGAGTTCCATAGAACTGATGCCATAGGTAGCCAGCTGGTTAGGATTCACACTCACCTCGAAGGTTTTTACCTCGCCACCAAAGCTCACCACATCGGCGATGCCGGCTACCGAACGAATCTTG
This sequence comes from uncultured Prevotella sp., assembly GCA_905236815.1. Lineage (GTDB taxonomy): Bacteria > Bacteroidota > Bacteroidia > Bacteroidales > Bacteroidaceae > Prevotella. Next base: position 17,392 of record CAJOPE010000048.1, read on the forward strand.
CGCTCTATCACCCAATCCTGTAGGGTTTTCAATTCACGCACACTTCGCTTGTCGCTTTTCAGCGTATAGCGATACACCTCGCCCGTTGGTCCCTGAAGAGGCTGCACATCCGGTTCGGCACCTTCAGGCACATCGGCATCCTTCAGCAGATTATAAACCTGCTGACGGGCAAACTCATCATCCACATGATCGTCGAAAAGAACCGTAACCACCGAGAGACCAAAAAGAGAGGTACTTCGGATTTCGGTTTTCTTCTGTACCGAGTTCATCGCAATCTCGATAGGGATAGTGACAAACTTCTCCACCTCCTCGGCAGAACGACCCTGCCATTGCGTGATGATTGTTACCTTGGTGTTGGTGACATCGGGAAAGGCATCCACCGGAGTATCCTTGAAACTCAGTACACCAATCACTACCGTAACCAGTGTGAGGCAAAGAATGAAGTACTTCCGCTTTAGGGCGAAAGCTATGATGAAATCAATAAACTTGTTCATTGAGCCAAAGCATTAAAAATCAACAATGCGTTTCTAGAAACCACCTTGTCGCCTTGGTTTACACCCTCGGTGAGGAAAGAAAGCTTATCGTTGCTATGGGCAACCCTCACCTCCTGACGGTGATAGCGACCCTTGCCATCGGAAACAACCACATAGTTGTGACCATTCTCGAAAATAACTGACTAAAGTTTCCCACTTGCAAATAGCTTGCCCTTAAAGTCTTAAAAATCAAGAGGAAAGAGAAGGAATGTCCAAAAGTTTTTGTA
>CAJOPE010000049.1 GCA_905236815.1 uncultured Prevotella sp.
ACTGGTGGCTATTGGTAAATTGATAAGCGATTGTGGAGTGGTGGCTCGCACAAATTATGGCATTGATCAGAGCGGAAGTTTTGCAAGAGATGCTGTTTCCTCTTTGAAATACCTCTTTAATTACAGCAAGTATATGCGCATGATTCATCGCGATAGCTTGAAGACTCCTGAAGAGCAGGCACAACTTCTTTCTACTATTTTCGAAGAGCTAAAAGCTGGACGACCAATAATCTGCTCTGGTAAACTCGGGGTTGATTCAAAGGGTAAAGATGAGCGCCACATGTTTGTAATAGATGGATGTAAGGGAAAGAGAGTGCATGTGAATTTTGGATGGGAAGGATATGAGGATGGCTATTATTCACTTGATGACCTTGGCGGATATGCCTTAAACCAGACCTTTATAGTTGGTGTTTCACCTGATTATAAGCCAACAGTAACAGAGATAAAACTTTCCACAGCAGGTACCCTTGCACAGCAAATCACAGGAAAGGAAGAGCATCTGAAAATTACAGGAGCGTTCAATGCTAGTGATTTCGATGCCTTGAAAAAATTGAGGCGTAATCTGATATCCATCGATTTAAAGGATGCACAAGTTGAGGAAATACCAGATACGGCTTTTGGCAAGTTCAAAAATCTAGTTACTGTTGTCTTGCCTTCTCGAGTAAAGAAAATAGGCAGAATGTCGTTTGCCGGATGTGTACAACTCAGCAATGTCGAATTTCCACAGCAGTTAGAGCAGATCGGCAATGCGGCATTTGCTGGTTGTTTGGGGCTGGTCGATATTCAGTTGCCATCTTCTATCCGGAAAATATCATCCTATGCTTTCACATTAAATGCCTCCCTCATCTATGTCACCCTTCCTGAGGGGTTGACTTCATTGGGTGATAAAGCCTTTTATGGGTGCATCCATCTTTTCCGTCTTACATTACCGAAGAGTTTGACCAAAGTGGGCGAGGATATCACCGGCAAATGTCCGAAGCTGAATAAGAAATCGTAGAAACAATAATGCCAGCCGTTTTCACTTTGGAAAGGCTGGCATTATTGCTTGTTATATTATCGAGTAATATCCAGAATGTTGGCCAACTGAGTCGGGATGCGAATTGACTGTGGGCACTTTGGCAAACATGCCTCACAATCCATACACTGGTCGGCACGGTTTTCCTCCTTGATGGTATTCTTCCATCCTTTCACGAAGGCTGCCTTTTTCTCGGTATAATCTGGTTTTGTCTTGTCGGGAAGTTTGTGGGCATTCACCTGATCATTGTAGTAGGCAAAGTTGCCAGGGATATCCACGCCATAAGGACAAGGCATACAGTATCGGCATGCTGTACAAGGCACAACAGGATAGCCCATCATGCCATTGGCAATGCTGTCGAGTAAGTCGTTCTCCTGTGGAGTACAAGGGTCGAGTGGGGAGAACGTAGCGAGATTATCCTTTAGATGCTCCATCAAGTTCATACCTGAAAGAGTGGTGAGCACATTTGGATGAGAACCCACCCATCTGAAAGCCCATTGTGCATCGGATGCCTCAGGACGTTTCTCCTTGAGCATCTTCGAGAACTCCTCAGGAAGTTTGCCGAGACGACCACCCAGTAGTGGTTCCATAATCACATTCTGCACGCCTGCCTTCTCGCTCTTCTCGTAGAGATAAACGGCATCTGCATCGTGCTTCCAACCACCACCTGTGGCCGAAGCATGCTTCCAGTCGATGTAGTTCATCTCAATTTGACAGAAGGTGAACTTATACTTGTCATTATGGTCGAGCAGCCAGTCGAATACCTTCACGTCGCCATGATAAGAGAATCCGAGATTGCGGATTACCCCCTTATCGCGCTGCTCACAGAGCCAGTCGAGCAGTCCATTATTGATGAAGCGCTCTTTCAACTTGTCGAGACCTCCACCACCTACAGCATGCAGCAGATAGTAGTCGATATAATCGGTGTGTAGACGCTCCAAAGTAGTCTTAAACATTTGTTTGCCATCTTCGAGCGAGTATTTGTGAATATCCGAACATTTTGAAGCCAGATAGTAAGAACTTCGTTTGTGACGGCTGAGTGCATTACCTGTAGCCACCTCAGAGCCCTTATATACAGGGGCAGTATCGAAATAGTTAACACCATGAGCCAGTGCATAATCCACCAATTCATTGGTCTTCTGCTGGTCGATACCCCCAGTGGCATTTCTAGGCAGACGCATCATACCAAAACCAAGTAGTGACACCTTGTCCTTGGTGTGTCGGTTTATTCGATAAGTCATATCATTTTGTTTGCTTCCCGTTTCAGGCGTCTTTGGTGAGGCAAGCGAAGTAATAGGCTCAAAGGCCATCATGCCAAGAGCCGACACAGAGCCAAGACCCAGTGTGCGAATAAATTGTCGACGAGAGAGTTTCTTATTATCGTCCATATTTTTGAAGTTTTCTTTTATATCTTCATGTAACTTTGAAGATGGTCGCAAAATGTGATAAAAAAGTTGATTGTTCAAATTTAAATAAAATAATTGGTAAATCGCAAATGCTTTCCTCTTTTTTTGATTATTTTGTATTCTCACGGTTTCGTCTATATAATTAAGGTGAAACCAATCATTATTTATACTTAGAAGTTTATAGCTAACATTAGTTTGGTAGTCTCCACCCAAAAGATTGTGATTGAAAATCCCTTTAAAAAGCGATTGCACAGAATGTAAAAAACCTCTAACTTTGCACCATGAAATTTAACAAGTGACTAGAATAAAAAAGAAAGGGTTTGATGATGAAAAAAGGTATTATTATAGCTATCGCATTGTTCGCCATTCTTGGCAGAATTAATGCTCAGGAACTGAAGATTAGTGTTTCAGATGCAAGATTCACCGCTCCCCTCGTTGAGAAGCTGGTTAAAGAATATAATAAGGTTAATCCTGACTTTCAGGCACAGGTGCTCACTCAAAATGAAGCGGAGAGTGATGCGAGAATTTCGCTCGATGATGCTTCCAACAGTAATGTTCTGGGTAGGTATATCATGTTGCCAATCGCAAATGCAAAGAATGTCCTGCTTGAAAACAAAAAAGTGAGAAAGGGACTGAACGGTAAGTTGGCTAAGCAGCTATTTGTTTCTAAGGACTATCTGGAAGCTCTTGAAGCTGAAGATAATGGCGAGAAAGAGCTTCCAGGAACCGTTTATTCGCTCACGGGAAGTAAGGCTTTCACTACACAGACTTTCGCAAATGCGCTGAAGGTAACTCCTAACAAGATTAAGGGAAAGAAAATTCTTGGTCGTGAGGAGAATGCACTTAATGTAGTGAAGAGTCATGCTGATGCAGTTTCTTTTAATGTGGCCAGCTTGATTTACGATACTAACAGCAGACAGCCTGTAGAGGGATTGGTAGTTCTTCCTGTTGATCTTGATGATAATGGCAAGATTTCGGATGAAGAGCGTGCTGCTTTTGCCGATGTTAACCAATTGGCAAACTACATCGATAAGTCGTCAGAAACTTCTGTGCCTTCGGGCAATATATATATCAATACAAAACACCCAAAGGTGGCTGCTTTTGCAGCCTGGGTGTTAACTAATGGACAGAGTTATCTGCACCAATATGGTTATCTTGAGGCAAATTCAAAACTTACCGCACAGAAATAAATTATTATTGATAGTTAGTTCTTAAATTAATGGAGGTAAACATCGCTTTCTTGTGAGAGAGGAGAAAGGATGTTTGCCGAAATTAATACAAGGTTTACCAATAAAAGTAGTACACTATGCGAAATAAGTTTAACAATATACAACTGGGATTATTGTCGGTGGGGGCAGCTGCTAGTCTTATACCTACTGAAATTTCTGCCCATACTCAGAAGAAACAAGCCGATCCCCGACCAAATATTATCCTTATTCTGGTGGACGATTTAGGGTTCTCGGATATCGCACCTTATGGTGCCTCTGATATCCAGACCCCCAATCTGTCCCGACTTGCCAATGAGGGTATCCGTTTTAGGCAGTTTTACAACAACTCTATCAGTGCTCCAACCCGAGCTTCGCTCATCACAGGACAGTATCAGCACAATGCGGGAGTAGGGTTCTTTAATGTAGATTTGGGTGATCCAAATTATCAGGGATATCTCAACAAGGAATCGCTCACTTTTGGCGAGGTGCTGAAGCAGGCTGGATACACTACCCTGATTTCGGGCAAATGGCATGTGGGTGACAAGAATCAGGCCCAATGGCCAAGTCAGCGAGGCTTCGACCATTCTTTCGGATTCCTGGGAGGCGCAAGCCGCTATTACGATGCCGGTGAGGATGCCAAAGCTCGTTTTGCAGTGGATCTCTATAAAGATAATCAGCCCTATAAGCTAGCCGAGGGTGAATATCTCACGGATAAGATCACTGACAATGCACTTGAGTTTATCAGCGATGCCAGCAAAAAGAAAAATCCATTCTTTCTCTATTTGGCCTTCAATGCGCCTCATTGGCCATTGCAGGCTAAGCCAGAGGATATCAAGAAATATAAGGGCGTCTATAATATCGGATGGGATTCCCTTCGCATTAAACGTTATGAGAACGCCAAAGATCTTGGCGTGATCGCTCCAAATACTCAACTAACCCAACATGATGGAAAAGTTCGTCCTTGGAATTCGCTGCAAGCAAGTGAGAAGGCCGATTTTGAGAAGCGGCAGGAAGTTTATGCTGCCATGATCGACCGTGTAGATCAGCAGGTGGGACGAGTGCTTGATAAACTCCGTGAAGTGGGGCGTGATAAAAACACACTTGTGATTTTCATTTCTGACAATGGGGCTCAGGGTGGTAGTGATGCAAGGGTATGGCACGAGAAACAGTCAGGAGAGGTTGGTGCTCCAGGTTCATGGTATCAGCAAAACAGCGACTGGTCGCAAACAGGAAATTCTCCATTCCGCGATTATAAGGCGGCTCCTTACGAGGGAGGCATCAGTGCTCCTTTCATTGCTTGGTATCCTGGTCATATTAAAGGGGGCAACATTGTGGATGGCGTGTCTCATCTTATTGACATTGCACCAACATTCTATGATTTGGCTAAGGCAAAATACCCAGATGAATATCAGGGAAATAAGATCCAACCACTACCAGGTAAGAGTCTGCTGCCAGTGCTTTATGGCGAGGCAGAAAAAGTGGAAAGAACTGAACCGCTGTTCTGGGAATGGGCAGGTAATCGAGCTGTTCGCGATGGCAAGTGGAAATTCATTCATGTAGATGATCAGATTGGCGATGAACTCTACGACATCGAGAATGACAGAGCCGAGAATTATAATGTAGCCACAAAATATCCTGAAGTCTTGAACAGGTTGAAAGGTGAATGGGAACAGTGGGCAAGCGAGAATCATGTGAAATATCCATATCCAAAGGGATGGCCACATTTCCGCTGGTAAATAATTAGTATTTTAACTGAAATCTTACAGCCATATATGCAATACTAAAAGTCTTTTATTTTAGTTATAATCTTACCCATAATATTTTGTTGAAATGGGTGCTAGGGCAGAGTGTTCGATTGAGAATATTCTGCCCCTTTTCGTTTTCTTTATGATAATATCATCCGTTAATCACATTAAAGAAGAATTATTTGAATTACCTCCTCCGTGTGGCTTATTTACGTGAAGATGAAATGTGGCATGAACTCTCATTGTTTGCAAATTATTACAGTGTTGCTATTGTGTAGAAATATTTCATAGAATATGTTCCCATATTTATGTGATATTTCATCCCATAAAATTATGAGAAAATCAACATAATTTTGTGAGTTAAAATACCCTTCAATTGCGATTTTACAGCTTTGAAAAAAACACTAACTTTGCACTCAGAAAGATTTAGTTATTAGGAATTATAAAAGTATGAATTGTGTGGTCTAGAAGTTGTGCCACACCAAAAAAGAGGAGAGAATTTTTATGGTAGTAAGAACGACTTTTATTCGATTTGCACGGACGGTAGTGCTGTTAGTGCTTTTCCTGTCGACAACGTTGTCGGCTTTCGCCCAATCCTTAATTGGAAAGGTAGTGGATTCCCGCACGCAGGAGCCAATTATTGGTGCAGTAGTCTCTGTGAAGGGTGCAGAGGGCAGCAAGGCAGGAGCTGTGAGTGATGTAGATGGCAACTTCACACTGGAAGTGAAGAAAGTGCCAGTAGTAATTGTAGTAAGTTTTACAGGTTATAAAAAAGAAGAAATTGATATTTTTGAAGTAACAAGCGATGAACTGAATATCGAACTTACCGAGGATTTCAATGCCCTCGAGGGAGTAGTTGTTATCGGATATGGAACTCAGAAGAAGAGCGATCTTGCAGGAGCTGTTACCTCTGTTAAGGTTGAGGATCTGAATAAGGATGTAAGTGCTTCGCTGAATGGATTGCTTGAGGGAACAACACCAGGTTTGCAGGCTACTCCAACAGGAGGACAACCTGGAGCTGGAGTGAGTTTGAGAATACGTGGAGGAAGTTCGGTACAGGGTGGAAATGAACCACTATACGTTATTGATGGCTTCCCTATATACAATGAAAATATAAGCGCAGGAGTGATTTCGTCTTCGGTAGATCCATTGAGTTCTATCAATCCTGGCGACATTGAGTCTATCACAGTATTAAAGGATGCTTCGGCAACAGCTATTTATGGATCTCGAGGTGCCAATGGTGTAATTATCATTACCACCAAGAAAGGAAAAAGTGGCGAGAAGGCTCAGGTTACCTATGATGGCAGCATTGGATGGCAAACCTTGCGCAAGAAATATGAGGTACTGAATGGTAGAGAGTTTGCTGAACTAAGAAATGAGGCCCTCTATGATGGTAATCCAAATGGTGGTAAATACCAGTATTTCTCAGAGAAGGACCTCGAGGAGATTGGTGAAGGAACCGACTGGCAGGATGCTGCTTATCGCACAGCTCTGGTAACCAATCATCAACTTTCGATATCAGGTGGTACTGAGAAAACCCATTATGCCATTTCGGGCAACTACTACAAGCAGGATGGTATCCTCGAAAACACAGGATTTAATCGTGTGAATGCACGTTTGAATATCGACACACAATTTTCAAATCATCTGAAGGTAGGCGTGAATGCGACCGGTAGCCGCACTTCCAATAGGATTGCTCCTTCTGGAACCGTATTCGCCCTGCTTCAGGTACCAGCGACAGCTACAATCTATGACAAGAATGGTGGACTGACCTTTCAGAATCCGTTTAATTTGAATTTGTCAAATCCATATGCTTCTTTGACGGAGCAAACCAATAAGAGTATTTCTTATAGAGCTTTGGGAACTGCCTATGGTGAATATGAGTTTATTAAGGACCTGAAGTTGAAGATTTCGCTTGGAGCTGACGTGCTTCAGAGTGAGGAGAATAGTTACATACCTTCTACTCTTTATGAGGGAGCCACCACAGGTGGTAGTGCGAGCATTGGTAATGTGAGAAGCGAATCATGGCTGAATGAGAACACTTTAACTTATGCCACCACAATTAGTAAGGTGCATCATCTTGATTTCCTACTTGGCTATACCCAACAGGAGGCTAGAAACAATATAAACCGATCAGGTTCAAGCAATTTTGTAACTGATGCCCTTACTTATAATAACCTACAGGGTGGTTCGGTGCTGGCAACTCCTTATTCTAGTTCTTCCTCCCACTCGATGATTTCATATCTGGGACGTGCGAACTACAATTACAACGATGCTCACTATTTCACATTCAGCATTCGTCGAGATGGCTCCTCACGCTTTGGTAAAGATCGTAAATGGGGTACATTCCCTTCAGCTGGTTATTCGTGGAATATTGTCAATGAGAAGTTCTTCCGACCTTTCAAGCAAACAATCAGTAACTTGAAACTTCGCTTGAGCTATGGTAAGACCGGTAATCAGGAAATTGGTAATTATCAGTCACTTTCCACTCTTTCCACGAAACTGTACACTTTTAATGGATCTACAGTAGTGGGTTTTGCACCCGATCGTATCGCCAATAATGATTTGGGATGGGAAACTACCGCCCAGTTTGATGCAGGTGTGGATGTAGGCTTCTTTAAGGACCGTTTAAACTTCACCATCGATTATTATCGTAAGAAGACCACCGACTTGCTGTTGAAGGTAGCTGTTCCTTTTACATCAGGATATAGCACCTCACTTCAGAACTACGGATCTGTATTGAACCAAGGCCTTGAGTTTGGTTTGAATGCTCAGATTCTGAAGGGCAAGCTGAACTGGGATTTCTCAGGAAATATCTCGCTCAACCGCAATAAAGTACTCGATTTGGGAGGAACCTCTTCTTCTTATATCACCGCCGATTTGTTTACTGCCTATATAATAAAGGAGGGGCAGCCTCTTGGCTCTTTCTATGGAGCCGTTTATGAGGGAACATTACAGCAGGATGAAGTTGAAACCCGAGGTAAATACACCTATAATCAGTTGGCTATTCCTGGAGATCGTGTCTATAAGGACATCAATGATGACAAGAAATTCACCAATGCTGAGGACCGAACAGTGATTGGTAATGCCGAACCAGATTTCACCTTCGGTTTCACAAACCGTTTCAATTACAAGAACTTCGATTTGAGTTTCTTCTTCAACGGTTCGGTAGGTAATGATCTTGCAAACGTAAACAGAGTGAGATTATCACTCTTCACTGGCAATCAGAATGCCATTAAGGATGCAGCCAATCGTTGGACATCCAATAACACCTCTTCGAATGTTTCAAGAGCAAAGTATTCTGACCCAGCAGCCGTATTCTCCTCAGAATTCATCGAGGATGGAAGCTATCTGCGCTTAAAGAATATCACCTTGGGATATACCTTCCCACAACCAGTGGTAAAGGCAATCGGAATCTCAGGCCTTCGCGTTTTTGCTGCAGCAACTAATCTGCTCACCTTTACGAGCTATACAGGCTATGACCCAGAAGTAACGTCTGCCGACAATGCCCTTACAGCAGGAACCGATTATGGAGCTTATCCAACAGCCAAGACCTTTAATTTCGGTGTACAGGTGAAATTTTAATGTAGAATCTATCAAATTGGGATTATTATGAGTAGAATAAATAGACATATCAATAAAATACTATATATTGCAGGTGCTTTACTTTTGCTGACTGCCTGCACCACTTTGGACGAAGCACCAGAATCTAGTGTGGTTTCCAACCAGTTCTATAAAACTGAAAGCGACAGCCGTTCGGCAGTGAACGCCATTTATGCAGCTTTGATAAAGGGCAATGATGCCCAAACATTGTATAATCGAGGCATTCAGTTGGCTACAGAAGTGCAGACAGATGACTATATAGCAGGTCCTAGAGCTTATAATGCGAATGTTCAGGCTTTGTCGCGTCTGGCTCACGATGCTTCCAACGACCGTATGCAGGCAATCTGGCAAGATAGTTATCAGCTCATCAACTATGCAAATGTAGCCATCGACAACATCTCGGCCTCTTCTATCAACGAGAATAAGAAGAATCAGTATGTGAATGAAGCCAAGTTCCTGCGGGCGCTCACCTATTTTAATTTGGTGAGATGGTTTAAGTATATACCATTGGTACTCCACGAAACCACCTCTTTGTCTTCACAGACACTGAATGTGGAGCAGGCTTCAGAGGAGGCAGTGTATGAGCAAATTATCAGCGACTTGAAGGATGCAGAGAACTTGCCTAAGCCTTCCGAACTTTCGAAGGAGGATGGTGGAAGAGCTACCGCAGGTTCGGCAAAGGCATTGCTAGCAAAGGTGTATCTCACCCGTCAACAGTGGGAACTGGCTGCCGAAAAGGCAAAAGAAGTTATCGATTTGGGATGGTATGATCTCTTTGACGATTTCAAAGATGTTTTCGACCCTTCCAAGCAGAACGGAAAGGAGCACATCTTCTCCATTCAGTTTACTGGCTTCCTTGGTATTACAAACCACATGCTTGCCATATCAGAAGCTACTTTTGAAGTGCCGGGAGTGAATGGCCAGCATTATGATGCCTACAACACCAACAGTGATTTACTGAAGAGTTTTGATGCATCGGATACTCGAAAGAATGTTACTTTCGTAACACAGATGGTAAGTCCATCGAATGGTCAGACTTATCAGCTTTCTAGCCCTCACTTCAATAAATATTACGATAATAGTGCGGTGGGAAGTCAGACTAATTCGTCAGTGAATATCCCTGTGATAAGATATGCCGATTTGCTTCTGATTTATGCAGAGGCCCTCAATGAAATTCATCATGGACCTACCACTGAAGCTTATCAGGCTATAGACAAAGTGAGAAAACGTGCCGGCATACAGTTGCTTTCCGAGAAATCTCCATCTTTGAGTCAGGATGATTTCAGAGAAGCCGTATTCGAAGAACGAAGAAAAGAGTTGACCTATGAATATAACAGATGGTTTGATCTTTCCCGAAGAGGGGCTGATTATTTCATTGAAAAAGTGAGTGCGGCAGGGAAGAAGAATGTGGCAGCCCGCCATATTCACCTGCCTATCCCACAAAGAGAATTAGATTTGAATCCAAATCTGAAGCAGAACCCAGAATGGGTGAATTATTAACTAAAATTTAAGCATATATATGAGAAAGTCTACAATAGCATTATCCATCTTGTTTCTCTCCCTCTCTGCCACTTCGGTGGCTCAGGGAGATTTAGAAGCCTCTAAGTACACTAGGGCCTTTAATGACTCTGTGGCAAAAATCGCAGCAGCATTTGGTGATCAGGATTTCAAGGATGCAGAGCGTGGCTTTATTGCTACTTTTGATGATAAAACTAATCCTGTAGTGAATGGGAAACCATTATATGATCTGCATACCTGGGATTTTCTCAAAGGTGAAGCTCCTTCTACGGTGAATCCTGTTTTATGGCGACAAGCCCAACTCAATAGTCTTACAGGATTGTTTGAGGTAGTACCCGGAAAAATATGGCAGGTGAGAGGTTTTGATATTGCCAATGTAACCTTTGTCCGTACTGATAACGGTATCATCGTTATTGATGCTGCCACTTCAGAAGAGACAGCAAGAGCAGCTTATGAACTGTTTAAAAAACATGTGGGTAATTTCCTTTTGAAGGCAGTAGTTGTCACCCATTCCCATATCGATCATTTTGGAGGTCTTAAGGGAATCCTGGCATCTGCCAGCAATATTTCCGATTCTATACCAATTATTGCTCCACAAGACTATTTCTCAAATTCCCAGGCCGAGAATGTGTTGGCTGGAATTCCTATGAGCCGACATGCCGGCTTTATGTTTGGAACAACTCTGCCTCGAAATGCCAAGGGATATGTTTCTTCGGGCCTAGGAAGTGGCGTTTCGCAAACATCTCATACATCTTCGCTTCTGCCTGCAACCCGCGAGATAAAGAATGAGGAAGAGACGGTTACCATTGATGGCCTACAACTTGATTTTCTGTTGGCACAGAATTCCGAGGCACCTTCCGAGATGCTCGTTTATATCCCAGAATATCATGCTTTGCAATCAGCAGAGGATATCAATCATACGCTTCATAATATCTTGACTCCACGAGGAGCAAAAATCCGTAATGGACTCCTCTGGAGCAAGTACATCGACAATGTAATCAGCAAGTTTGGCAAGGATGTGGAAGTATCTTTAGGTTCTCACCACTGGCCAGTATGGGACAATAAGAATGTGGTAACCTATTGGGAGAAACAGCGCGATCTCTACCGGTATATTCACGATCACACGCTCTATCTTGCCAATAAGGGCTATACCCCGAATGATATTTCTAACCAGATAAAATTGCCTAATTCGCTTTCAACCTATTCTGCCGACCGCGAGTATTACGGTACTGTGAGCTTCAATGCACGTTCTCAATATGAGCTCTATTTCGGTTTCTTCGATGGTAATCCTGCAAATATTAATCCGCTGAGTCCGGTAGAGGAAAGCAAGAAAACCATAGATGCCATAGGTGGAGTTTCCAAAGCTATCAGCATTGCTCAAAAGGCATTCGACAAAGGCGATTACCGTTGGGCGGCCACTTTATTGAATAAGGTTGTCTTTACCCAACCAACCGAGAAGAAAGCTCGCAAGTTATTGGCTGCTAGCTATAATCAGTTGGCTTATCAGGCCGAGAGCGCACCTTGGCGTGATTTCTATCTCACTGGAGCCAAGGAGTTGTTGCAAGAGAAGAAAGCGTTAAGTGGTGCTCGATGGTATTTAACCTCAGCTCTGAAACCCGATCAGTTCTTTGATGTAATCGCGACCCGCATCAATGGCTATAAGTATGATTCCAGCGATCTTGAACTCAATATCCATTTTAGCGATACCAATGAGAATGTTCTAGTGATCTATAAAAATGGTGTACTGTCGAACAGGGTTGGCAAGCAATCGGAGAAAGCCAGCATAAAGCTGACAGGTGAGAAGCAGTATATCTATGCTCTTTTCTCCAAGCAGGAAAACTTTAAGGAACTGGAAAGTAAAGGAAAAGTAAAGGTAGATGGCAATCTAGATAAACTGATAGATTTCCTCTCCTATATAGAAACTCCGAATGGCAATTTTAATATCGTAGAACCACAGTTTGTTTATGATAGATAATTGAATCTAGAAACCAGAAATAACCTAATAACACATTTATTTTGGTTGTAGTATTACTTACTATACGTTTGTTAACACAAAGGCAGAATGTTGCGATAATATTCTGCCTTTTTTGCAAGTTCCATTTCTGCATATCTTTAGTATGTCTCCGGTAGTATTTCTCTCGCTAACTTAGATTATAAGTTAAATCGAAAGGATATCTTCCTGACTTCTAAAATTCAGCATCGCAGTTTTGGCACTTGCAACTTCCGTCGCTGTGCTCTTCAACTTTTTCACTGCCACAAACAGGACATTTGCCTGTTTCCATATACTTCATAAAATACTCTTCTTTGTCGCACATGTCGTTTACTGTTTTAGGTATATTACCGAAACTATTTATTAAGTCGTTGTTGTGAATAAATACTAAATTACACTACAAAGTTAAGAATATCGATTGAAATAGCCAAATGATGGAGTAATTATTTGAAATCAATTTTTCGTTGTAAACAGATGTTGCTGTTTGATATTTATCTTTGCATTATGCAAAAATATATATCAATTTAGAAGAATGCTAGATAAGTGATTTAAACTTTTTAAATAAAAAATTTTATGCTTGTGACTCCTTTTTTAGTCCATAATAGAGAAATATAGGAAAAATAAATGTCATACTAATTAGGAAAATGGTTAATAGGAAATAGTTGAATTCGGCCTCCTCGCCCACTTGAATATCTTGGTCGGTTTCGACAATGATTGGATATGAAGCAGCAGGGTTGTTTATTCTTGCTGACTTTGCCCATAACTCATAGTTGTCACCCATATTTGGAAGTATCTGATGATAGAGTCTGCAATGATAGTTTATTCTGTTGAGAATACTCTCTTCGTTTATTTGACTTTCGAAATATTTAAGTGCAGCTTTGGTATCTGTGTTGTTATAATAGTCTTGATTTTCTCCGTATATTTTAATGGCGTAGAATACACCATTGCTGTTGATGACAGGTATGGTGATATAGGCATCATAGTGGAATTCGTAGCGTTTGGCGGTTCTGCTTCCTCTTTGAACCTTACTAAGTTCATAATAGATGCCAATGTTTTCGGTATCCAGTCGCATTTGCGAATTGCTGCTGATGAATTCGTGCTCGCCGATAGCTGCTTGGGTGAGACGTTCAACTTGCCAAAGGCTGCTGGTACTATCGTGAATATAGGCGTTGATGCCACCTAGCATGCAGCCCAATCCCGGCATATAGAGCAGATAGGCTAGCATTCGGAAACCTCCCTTAGGGCCATCTGAAGGTATGAAGCGGAACCATCGATAGAGTAGAATCGCAGTGATACCTGTCCAGCCGAGAATGATCCAGAAAATGTAGCCGCCATACTGATAGAATTTGGCGACATAGCATATCAGTGTAAAGAGAATCAAGGAGATCAGGGTGCCAACTGGCACGACAGTGAGGCAACTTTTCCTTGTTTTCATCCAATGGTGGAACCCTTTTTCTTTCCACCTTTCAGTTTCTACATTTCGCATGGCATTAATTTATTTGCTTATTGTTTGCAAAGATATAAAAAACTTGTTATTATAACTCGTTTGCGGAATAAATTTAGTGTTTTCTTAATCTTCGTATGGATAAAATAGGTGCATTATCACCTATATAATTAAATAAAAACATTTTGTTTTCTTTTATGCTTTTCAAATTTGAATAAGGGGCTATACTATTTTATAACTTTAATACAGAAGTATGTGGTTTGCTTTAATTAAAGTTTTAAAGCAATGTGATAGAGTTTTCTCGGACTAGACGATAAAGTAGTAACTTCTCCTATACTTTGGGGTAAATAAAAGAGGATATGCCACAAGATTAAGCAGTAAAAGCTAATATTAGTTAGCCTATCGCTTGCTCTTGGCATATCCTCTCTTTGGTTCAATAGTTTTTACTACCCTCAGACTCCCAGAGGCAAATGGAGAGAGTAGCGAGCAGTCTATTTCCTTATACTCTTGAAATAATCTTCAAAGAAATCCATCTGCTTCTGGTTCTGCACAGGAGTGAGATGAAAACCATCACGGATATACATCACAGTAGGTTTTCCCTGCTCATATTCTGTCCAGAATGGAAGGCACTTGCCATTAGGATTGCCGTTCTTGGTGAAGTTGATCCAATAACTCATCATGATATCAGTCATGTGCTTCTCAGTCTCATTCATCTTAGGCTGCATATAAGGCCAACCGTAGGCGAAAGGCATTTCAGCCACATGACTGGCACCGCCTCGGCGACTCTTCAGGAAAGTAGCATCCGAATTCTGGTCGAAGTAATACATATACACTTTGCCCTTACCTGTTTTCTTCTGCAGATTTGCCCACGCATAAGTACACCATGCAAAAGAGCCATCGCGGAAAATATCCGATTGTGCAAAGTAGGTTTCCTCCTCATTCTTAGCAGGATAAATCTGAAGCGCACGGTCGGCGAAATCGCCATAGATGCTGCGAACTCGTGCTTCGTAATCTTTCACTGCTACAGGACGAGAGAACATGCTTCCCTCGTCGGAATTAGTACCGATAAGAATATCTACATCGTTGTAGTTGCCCTGTTCGTATAGTTTATATTGATCGTCGGTAATTGCATAGCCATCTACAACCGGCCAGAATCCTTCCATTGTGGTATTTTCCACAATCGTCTGCATTGGTATCTGACGCAACTTCTTGATATTCTTTGCTTTCAACTTCTGCTGAAAAGCAACACCTGATGCCTCGGCACCCTTGCAAGTTACCATAGCTGTATTACCATTTCTACTTTCGCCTACTGGCCAGAACGAGCCACCACTCTCACAGATAGCTCCGCGGAAGAGTCCCTTGCAGAGAGGCGATGCACAAAGAATGCTCACCGAAATGCCACCCGCCGATTCGCCCGCAATAGTTACCTTATCAGGGTCACCACCGAAAGCCGCAATATTCTCGTGAACCCATTTCAAAGCTTCAATCTGGTCGAGAATGCCATAGTTGCCCGAAATGCCCTGCTTGTTTTCTTTTGCAAGTGCTGGATGCGCCATAAATCCGAAAGCACCCATACGGTATTCAATGCTGACATAGACGATGCCCTCTTTTACAAAACTCTCCTGAGTGCCACTATACGAACCTGTGAGGAATGCTCCACCATGGATATTCACGAATACCGGCAATTTCTCGCCCGCACTCTTCGCAGGTGTTTCAACGCTTAGGTATAGACAGTCCTCGCTTACTGGAATCTCATTACCATTTTGATTAGGATCGGTTGGCTGAGGAGGACGGTTACCCCACTTGTCTGCCTTATATACACCCTGCCAAGGCTTCTTAGGAACAGGCGCTTTCCAACGAAGATTGCCCACTGGAGCCTCGGCATAAGGGATATTCTTGTAGAGCGCAAAGCCCTCGTGATTTACGCCTTCGATCTCGCCTTGAGCAACGGTAGTGCGAAGAAGTTGTGCATTTCCTGCAAGTACAGCCGACAGCATTGCTGTCAGCAGAAATAGTTTTTTCATAAGCTTAGTTGATATTAACGTGGTGCAAATATGGCAAAAATCTTTGAGATATGCAAATGAAAACGTATTTATCACAGCAATGCCTCGAAATTGGTATTGCATATTTGATGGGAAATCTTTATCTTTGCATTCAATATTAATTTAGAGAGATTAAAAATGAAAGCAATTAGTACAACAAAGGCACCTGCTGCCATCGGACCTTATAGTCAGGCAATTCATGCCAACGGAATGATTTTTGTAAGTGGACAGCTACCTGTAGATCCATCTACTGGCAATTTCGCCGAGGGTGATATTAAGGACCTCACTCGTCAGAGTCTCAATAATATCAAATCAATTCTTGAGGAAGCAGGAAGCAGTATGCAGAAGGTGGTAAAGACCTCGGTATTCCTGGCTGATATGGATGATTTTGCTGCCATGAACGAAGTTTATGCCCAGTTCTTTGAACAACCATTCCCAGCCCGCTCTGCAGTAGCAGTAAAGACTCTGCCAAAAGGGGCGAGAGTAGAAATTGAGTGCATTGCTGTGGAATAAGCACAGCCTTGTAAAGGGTTTATATAATATGAATTATCTAGTCTGGATAATTTACTGAAGTTTCGTATTTACGAAATCGCATACATTTTAAAAAGTTCCTCCATTTTTTAAGCTAAGTAGTTGAAATACATAGTCTTATCTATGGAGGAACTTTTTGTTTTCATGATTTCTGACTTATGAAAATTACCATCCGTTCTCTTTTTTAGCATTATAAAGTGTAATTACCATTTCACGATAGCTGTTTTAGAGCCGTTTTTGAAATGGCCTTTATTGAGTACTAAGAAAATATTTATGAGGTGTCAAAATCCTATGTTTTGGAAAGTCTGCCTCGAGGCAGACTATTGTCGCTCTCTAGGCAGACTATTATCTGCCTAGAGGCAGACGAAGCATTCTTTTGTTCTTCGTCCTACTAAAGAACTGAAATGAAGGTTTAACTACAATACTGTCATCCGTCGATTTATGAGGATGCAGATTTCTACCTTCATATGAGTTACACAAGTACAAATGAAGCCAAATTAATGCCGAATTTTAAAAGTTCCTCCATAGCTAATTTTGTGATATCCAATGATTTATGTAAAAATATGGAGGAACTTTTTTAAATTGAAGAAAACAGAATGTTAATGAGATTATCAGGAAGTTCCGCAAACTCATAAAAGGATACCAAATACTAAAAAATTATCTCCTATCTTCAATCTTCAGTTTTCTATAAAGAGCATCCCACTTGTTGGACAATCCTATTTTCCAAAAACAATATAGAATATAAATAGAGAATAGCATACTGAGGACAGACGAGAAACAAAAAGAAACAATTTGTTTCTGAAAATAGAATTCCTCGTTCTTCTCTAAATGGATGGCAGGAGATGCTGCTTTCTTGACAAGTGATTGATAGTTTTGGAAATAAGTTGTTGAATCACTCTTCATATCAAGAATAAAATACTTGTTTGCACTTTTCCCGATAACAGTATCCTCATTTAATACTTGAATTTTATCAATATCGGAAATTACAGCCATTGTATTTCCATTACGGCAAATAAAGCCATTTTCGGGCTGGTCGATTGAAGTAAGGTTATATTTGTCATTAATTTCGGCATACCAACAATCACCAAACCCTATATCGGTTTTGGCAAATATCGAGCAAATAATCAATAGAATAACTGATGAGCCTCCTGCTACCGCCAAGAAAACGGCAGGAGAGAGGAAGGCCAGAAATCGTTTCCTTTTTTTCTTCGCTCCTCTAAAGCAAATGCTTCCCACAATGAGTGCGATTATTCCCAATATTATAGATAGGAGTACATAGATAATCAGCCAAAGGATAAATACAAATAGAAGTCCCATTCTGTGTTTTCGATATTTATTGTGCAAAAATAATTAATATCGGATATATAGCAAAATAAAAGCTGCTCTTTTTCTTATATTTTTACTATCTTTGCATCGTAAATGAAAAACATATAATGCGAAGGAATATATTTTTCTGAGAAAAAATCATTTTTTTACTTGATGATTTCGCATTTATGCGTATTCTTATTGTATGCTGAATGAAAATTTCGATAATCTAGTACGTGAATTGCGACCTGTAATTTACTAAAGTTTCCCACTTGCCATTTTACCGGCTTTCGCGAATAATCAAACATTGCAATATACTGATTGACAATCTATTAACA
>CAJOPE010000050.1 GCA_905236815.1 uncultured Prevotella sp.
CTTTAATTTTTGCACTATAAAGATACAACAATCTTCGCTAATCACCAAATTTTCAGACAGTTATATTTCGTCGAACTCACGTTAAATAATAGTAGTTCAATTTAGGGAAATTTCTCCATAAAAAGGAAAGAGGGTATGCCACGAATCATCAATTCATATATTCAGAAATTGAAATGATAAAGTGGAATACCCTCTCTTTTTCCCCTCCTTCAGGGATTTTTTGTAGGGTTAAAGCTTATACAAATCGCTTGCAGCAAGCAAGTCGACTTTCTTCTCCTGAAGAATTCTGTCGCACTCATCAAGGTTGGTAGGACGAATAATTACATTCGCCACATTTCCATTAGAGAAACTATACAGATACTCTATAAATACACCATTCTCACTTAGATGCTTCAGGACAATGGCGAGTGCCCCCTCGGTATTTGGTACTGCCATGCCAATAACATCTGTAATTTTTACGGTGAATCCAGCATCTTTTAGCACTGCAGATGCCTTGTCTGGGTCGGAAACAATACAACGCAAGATACCGAAATCACTATTGTCGGCAATACTCATTGCACAAAGGTTAATCTTGTTCTTGCCAAGAACATCTGTGACTTCGGTCAGTCGGCCGCTCTTATTTTCTAGAAAAATAGATAATTGCTTTGCTTTCATAATATTCCTAATTTTTTTATAGTACTCGGTTATCAATTACGCGCTTTGCCTTTCCGGTGCTTCGCTCAATGCTCTTTGGCTCAACCAGTTTCACGTTGAAACCAATGCCGATGACACTACGCAACTCGGCCTCTAGCTTCTTCTGTAGGCGAACCATTTGACTCATCTCATCGCTGAAATATTCCTCTTTCACTTCGACCTTTAACTCAGTAGAGTCGGTGTTGTTCTCACGATTTACGGTGAGCAGATAGTGTGCCTCGAATTCCTTCAGACTAAGGATAACAGCCTCAATCTGGGTTGGGAATACGTTGACTCCACGGATGATGAGCATATCGTCGCAACGGCCCAGGATACGGTCCATACGCACGAAAGTACGACCACAAGAACACTTGTCATAGTGTAGTGTGGTTAGGTCGTGTGTGCGATAGCGGAGCAATGGCATACCTTCCTTAGTGAGGTGGGTGAAACAGAGCTCGCCAAGTGTACCCTCAGGGAGAGGTTCACCAGTCTGAGGATCCACTATTTCAGGATAATAGTAGTCCTCGTTGAGGTGTGTACCATGCTGACATTCACACTCGTAGCCAACACCAGGACCCGCAATTTCACTCAATCCATAGATATCGTAAGCCTTGATGCCCAGGCTCTCCTCGAGTTTATGACGCATATTCTCGGTCCAAGGTTCTGCACCAAAAGCACCAATTTTCACCTTGAATTCATCTTTCGACCAAGGACTTTCCTTCATTGCCTCGCCTAAATACATAGCATAGGAAGGAGTACAGCAGAGAGCTGTTGCCTCGAAATCGTGCATCAATGTAATCTGCTTTTGGGTATTACCTGATGACATTGGGATTACGCTGGCTCCGATATTATCGGCACCAGCATGTGCTCCCAGACCTCCGGTGAAGAGTCCATATCCATAGGATATTTGGAAAATGTCGTTGCGGCCTGCACCATAAGCAGTGAAGGCACGGCTCAGACATTCGGTCCAAGTCTGTAAATCCTTGCGAGTGTAAAGGGCAACTACAGGTTTGCCTGTAGTGCCGGATGAGGCATGAATGCGAACGATTTCACTCATTGGTACGGCAGCAAAGCCGAATGGATAGTTGTCTCGAAGGTCTAATTTGTTGGTAAAAGGGAGTTTGCTGATATCGTCAATACTCTTGATGTCACCAGGTTCTAATCCCATTTCCTGGAACTTTTTTCTATAAAAAGGTGTGTTGTGATAAACGTAGTCTGCCATTTTCACAAGACGACGGCTCTGGATCTCGCGAAGCTGCTCGCGGTCCATACACTCCATAGTTTCATTCCAAATCATTTTGCTTTTCAAATTATATTGGTATTAGGTTGATAGTTCCAAACGCAAATGTAGTATAAAAATTGTAAACTTCAAAGGGAATATGTCTAAAAGATGAAAAAATGATGTTTTTTCTTGCAAATTCGAATAAATATTGCTACTTTTGCTATCAATTCGTAATCTAATAGCTAAACATCAAAAATGAAAACAACCTTATTCCAAACGGATATTGTGTGGGGGAACCCTGACGAGAATA
Source organism: uncultured Prevotella sp. (assembly GCA_905236815.1). Classification (GTDB taxonomy): domain Bacteria; phylum Bacteroidota; class Bacteroidia; order Bacteroidales; family Bacteroidaceae; genus Prevotella. The sequence continues at coordinate 2,205 of CAJOPE010000050.1, forward strand.
TCCTGAGGATTGAAAAACTGATAGATGAAAATCCATCCTCCGACCTCTATGTTTTGCCTGAGATGTTCTCTACTGGCTTTGCCACAGAACCGGAAGGGATTGCTGAAAACGACCAGCAATCGCTGAAATGGATGAGGAAAACTGCTATGAAGCATCAATGTGCCATTGCTGGAAGTGTGGCCACTGAGGAAGATGGAAAATACTACAATAGATTCTATTTCGTAAAGCCTGATGGCAGCGAGGTGCATTATGACAAGCATCACCTCTTTACTTATGGAGGAGAGCATAAATGCTTTACTGCAGGAGAGGAACGTGTTATTGTGGAATACAAGGGGGTGAGAATCCTTTTGCAGGTGTGCTACGATTTGCGTTTCCCTATCTTTGCACGAAATCATGGCGACTATGATATGGCACTTTATGTGGCAAGTTGGCCTACTGTTCGACTAGATGCCTGGGATATTCTTCTGCACGCAAGGGCAGTGGAGAACCAATGCTACGTGATGGGTGTCGATAGAACAGGTGATGACCCTGCTTGCAGCTATAGTGGAGGTACCAAGGCTATTGATCCTTGGGGCAAGACAATAAGCGAGTGTAAAGCTAGTCAGGTGGATGCTATTACCATAGATATCAATATGCAGACACTCGAGGACTTCCGAAAGAAGTTCCCTGTACTCAATGATGGCGACTTTTAATATACCAGAAAAACAAGAAAATAAAAGAAATATGAGCGAAAAGAGATTATTACTTGGCGATGAGGCTATCGCTTTGGGAGCCCTCCATGCAGGACTTTCTGGTGTTTATGCCTATCCAGGAACTCCTTCAACAGAAATCACGGAGTTTATTCAGAAGAATCCATTATCAAAGGATCGCGGCATTCACAGCCGTTGGTGTGCCAATGAGAAGACTGCTATGGAAGCTGCTCTTGGCATGTCGTATGCCGGCAAGCGTGCATTGGTATGTATGAAACACGTAGGTATGAATGTATGTGCCGATGCTTTTGTTAATTCAGCCATCACTGGTGTGAAGGGTGGATTGATCGTATTGGCTGCCGATGATCCATCAATGCATTCTTCTCAGAATGAGCAGGATAGTCGTTTTTATGGAAAGTTTGCGATGATTCCTATTTTTGAGCCAAGTAATCAGCAGGAATGCTATGATATAGTAGAACTGGCGTTTGCTACTTCCGAGGCACTTAAGTTGCCTGTATTGCTTCGAATCGTTACGCGTTTGGCACATAGTCGTGCATCGGTAGTGGTAAATACTGAGGCAAAGGCTCAGAATGCTTTTTCTCCAGATGAAGGTAAGCATTGGGTACTTTTGCCTGCTATCGCCCGCAAAAATTATGTAAACCTTATTGCAAAACAGCCAGAATTGCTTGAGCGTTCGGAAAGTTCTATTTATAATAAGGTGGAAACTCTTGATAACAAGGGCTTAGGTGTTATTGCGAGTGGTATCGCTTATAACTATGTGAAGGAGTGTGCCCCTCAAGGTGTAAGTGAAATCTTGAAGATCAGTCAGTATCCATTGCCACAGAAGCAAATCCTGGAATTAGCAGCCAAGAGTGATAAAATCCTTGTTGTTGAGGATGGTCAGCCATTTATCGAGGAGAATATTAAGGCACTTTTAGGCGCCGGATATCCAGTTATCGGTCGATTGACCGATGATTTGCCTCGTACTGGTGAATTAACTCCAGATAATGTTGCTCGTGCGTTGGGCAAAGAGAGTCAGGAAGTTTTTGATGCAATCGACGATGTAGTTGGTCGTCCACCAGCATTATGTCAGGGATGTGGCCATCGTGATGTTTACAAGGCTTTGAATGAAGTTGCAGCAGAATATCCAGGTGCCCGTATTTTTGGTGATATCGGCTGCTATACCCTTGGTGCTCTTCCTCCATTCCAGACTATAGCATCCTGCGTGGATATGGGCGCAAGTATCACTATGGCAAAAGGTGCTGCAGATGCAGGTCAGTTCCCTGCTATCGCTATTATTGGTGACTCAACCTTTACCCATAGCGGTATGACTGGCTTGTTGGATGCAGTCAATGATAAAGCCAATATCACCGTAGTGATAAGTGATAATCTCACCACTGCTATGACCGGAGGCCAGGATTCAGCGGGAACTAATAAGTTCGAGGCTATTTGCTTGGGATTAGGTGTTGAGCCTGAGCATGTTAGAGTGGTAGTTCCATTGCCTAAGAATATGGAGGAAATCACTAAGACTCTTCGTGAGGAAATCGAATACAAGGGCGTGAGTGTCATTATCCCTCGTCGCGAGTGTATGCAGACACTTGGAAGAAAACTGCGCAAGGCAAAGGCACAAAAAGAGAAATAAAAAAAGAAACAACAATGAAAAACAGTATAAATATCATATTATCCGGTGTGGGAGGACAAGGAATCCTCTCTATTGCTACCATTATCGGAGAAGCTGCTACCGAGGCAGATCTCTATCTGAAGCAGGCTGAGGTACATGGAATGAGTCAGAGGGGTGGCGATGTTCAGAGTAATCTGAGACTGAGCAAGGAACCAATTTATAGCGATCTTATTCCTAAGGGAGAGGCCGACCTCATTATTGCAATGGAACCAATGGAGGCCTTACGTTATGTGCCTTACCTCAACAAGGAAGGATGGGTGGTTACTTCCTCGGAACCTTTCATTAATATTCCAAATTATCCAGAGGAAGAAAAGGTAATTGCAGACTTGAAGGCATTGCCACATGTTAAACTTCTGCCTATCAATAGTATAGCCAAGGAGAATCTGATGCCAAAGAGTGCCAATATGATTCTTCTCGGAATGGCAGCAGATACCATTGAAATACTTTCTCCAGAGGCACTTCGCAATGCTATCGGTAGAATTTTCGCAGCAAAGGGCGAGGCGATAGTAGAAGCCAATTACAAGGCTTTTGATATTGGTTTGAAAGAAGAAAAGTAATTATTTGAAAAGTACAAAGAATGAAAATATTCAGCGAAGAACTTGTGAAAGAGGCCTGTGACAAGAGTCATGTCACCGACCTCGGTCACGCTACGATAGGTGAGGTGCTCCTTGTTGCGCAATATCTCGAGAATAAAACTGGTATTCCTTTTATCCGTATGGATCAGGGTTCTCCTGGATTGCCTGTTAATAAATTCGGTGTTGAGGCTGAAAAACGGGCACTTGATAGGGGTGTGGGTAGCCAATATCCTGCTGCAGCAGGTGTGCCAGAACTGAAGGAGGCAGCTCATGAGTTTGTGAAAGCCTTCATTAATGTGGATATTTCAGCACGTAGTTGTATCCCTACAACAGGTTCTGTAGCAGGAAGTTTTGGCGGCTTTATAGCCTGTACGCAACGTATTCCTGGAAAGAATAAGGTATTGTTTATCGATCCAGGCTTCCCTATTCAGAAGTCTCAGCTTCGCATTACAGGTATCGAGTGGAAAGAATTCGACATCTATGATTATCGCGGTGAGAAACTTCGTGGAAAGTTGGAGGAATTGATGAGCGATGGAACGATTGCAGCTATCATCTATTCCAATCCAAACAATCCGGCCTGGATTAGTCTGGAGGAAGACGAATTGAAGATTATCGGGGAGATGGCGACCAAATATGATGCTGTCGTAATGGAGGATCTCGCATATTTCTGCATGGATTACCGCCATGATCTCGGACATCCATACGAGGCTCCTTATGTGCGAACAGTTGCCCACTATACCGACAATTACATCTTGATGCTCTCTTCAAGCAAGATTTTCAGCTATGCTGGACAGCGCATGGCCCTGGTATGTGTGAGCGACAAACTCTATGATACTTATTATCCAGCTTTGAAGGAACGCTATCATGATGCAGGTGTGTTTGGCTCAACTTTTGTGGCTGAAATTCTATATATGATTACCAGTGGTTGTACTGCCTCCACGCAATATGGCTATGCAGAGATGCTCCGATTGAGTTGTGAGGGAAAAATCAACTTCGTTGAGGATACTCGTGAATATGAGCGGAGAGCCAATAAGATGAAGAAGATCTTCTGCAATTATGGTTTCAATATCGTTTATCCGAATGATGTTACAGAACCAGTAGGTGATGGCTTCTTCTTTACGCTGGGCTATGGAAATATGAGTGGTGGCGACTTGGTGCGTGAACTTATCTATTATGGTGTGAGCAGCATCAATCTTGACACCACAGGAAGCTATGAGCCAGGTGTGAGAGCATGCACAAGTCGTATGCGTGATGAACTCTATCCTGTACTAGAGGAACGTATGAAAGCTTTCCAGGAAGACCACGCTTTTGCTAAGTAAGATACTGGCTTCTGGAAAATACAATTGTGGAAGGATATCAGAAATTCTGAGGTATCATCGAAACAAGATATTGTTTATCAAGATTTAGTTGCCGATAGGTGTTTCGTAAATAGATATGTTCTATGAAACTGAACCACTTGGAGATAAAAATGAAATTTTGATATTCTTTCCAAAACTAGTAGAACGTCGATTCTTATCCCCAAAACGTTCAAAACTCGATGAATAGAAGATCGAAAATGAAAATAATGCCTTTTCCCAATAGCCCTCTCCCTAAAAAGGAAAGAGCTGGGATAGAGGTCTTTAACCTTAATAAGCATGAATTATTCCCCTTATTTTAACCCCGAAATGGAGACCCTCACTCGACCAGAGATTGAGGCTTTGCAGTTGGAACGCCTTCAGGCTACCGTAAAGCATTGTATGAATTCTCCATTTTATAAGAAACGCTTCGAAGAGGCGAATCTTAAACCAGAAGACATCAAGACACTCGATGATCTTCGTCGAATCCCCTTTACTACCAAGCAGGATTTGCGTGATACTTATCCTTTTGGCATTCGATCGGTTTCGCTCGATAAATGTGTACGATTGCATTCCTCAAGTGGTACAACGGGTAATCCAACGGTGATTCTACATACTCAGAAAGATTTGGATGAGTGGGCAAATGCTGTGGCTCGTTGCTTGTGGATGGTAGGTGCCCGCCCTGAGGATGTTTTTCAGAATACATCCGGCTATGGCATGTTCACAGGTGGTTTGGGCTTCCAGTATGGAGCTGAAAAACTTGGTATGCTCACCGTTCCTGCCGCAGCAGGAAATTCCAAGCGACAAATAAAGTTTATCACAGATTTCGGAACCACAGTGGTGCATGCGATTCCAAGTTATGCCACTCGTCTTTACGAGGTAATGCAGGCAGAAGGTATCGACCCACGCAAGGATACCAATCTTCGTATTTTGGCGATAGGTGCCGAGCCACATAGCGATGAGCAGCGCAAGCGCATTGAGGAGATGTTGGGTGTGAAGGCATATAATAGTTTTGGTATGTCGGAGATGTGCGGACCTGGTGTGGCATTCGAATGTCAGGAACAGAATGGTATGCACATCTGGGAGGATTATTATATTGTGGAAATAGTTGATCCAAAGACACTTGAACCAGTTCCTGATGGTGAGATGGGTGAGTTGGTTCTCACCACTATCAACCGTGAGGCGATGCCATTGTTGCGCTATCGTACTCGCGATTTGACAAGAATAATCCCGGGAGAATGTCCTTGTGGCCGTCATCACAAACGCATCGACCGTATGAGAGGACGCTCTGATGATATGATTGTGCTTAAGGGTGTAAATATCTTCCCAATACAGATAGAGCAGATATTGATGCAATACAAGGAGCTGGGCAGTAATTATCTCATTACTCTCGATACAGAGGAGAGTAATGATGCCATGACAGTGAACGTAGAACTGACACAGGGATTTACAGACAATATAATCACCCTACAGAGGCTTCAACAGAATATAGCAAGGTCTCTCCACGATGAGATACTTTTAACGCCTCACGTAAAGCTTTTGCCTCAGGGAACATTGCCTCAAAGCGAGGGAAAAGCAGTAAGGGTTTTGGATCGCAGAGCTTTTCTGAATGATAAAAAATAATCTTTTTTATGAATATAAATGAATTCTTCGAGCATGACAATTTCGCCAAACTCATCGGTGCAGAACTGATTGAGATTGGCGAAGGTTATGCCAAGGCTCGTATGTTGGTGGATGACCGCCATCTCAATGGTTATGGAGCCTGTCAGGGTGGAGCTATCTTCACATTGGCTGATTTAGCCTTTGCTTCAGCAGTAAATAGTCATGGACAGCTTACGGTATCCACCAATGCAAATATTGCTTTTATCAAAGCAGGAACTCCGGGATATATATTTGCGGAAGCCCGAGAATTGGTAAACCATCATAAATTGCCTTTTGCCGAGGTTCGTGTTACTGATGAAACTGGTGATTTACTGGCGATTTTTACATCGAGTGGTTATCGTAAAAAAGCGCAAATAGAGAAATGAGGCAACTTCGTTCGATAGTAGTAGTTATGTTGCTTGCTCTTTCGGTTCCTGGATGGTGTGGCAATATTGTTGACTCTCTTCGTGCGGAATGCAAGAAAGATTTCTTCCCGCTAATTTGTCGGAGTGTAGAACAATCTCTCACAAATTTGACGAAAGGAATGTTGCCTTCAGATGAAGCCGAAATTAAAAAGCTATATCAAGGTATTTGTGCAGCGCAACTCCCTATGAATGAACTTAAAACAATCATAGGAAAACGAGTGCATGAGGCTTTGATAGCTGAGAATCGGCAGCGAAAGTCAAATCAGATCAAGGCTTTCAAATATGTAATTCGCAGGAATCCTGTGGCCTGTCCTCTCGAGGATTTGAAGGCCATAGAGATTCTGCAGAAATCTATTGATTGGTTGTCTTTGGGTATTGATCATAATGTTCCGGTGAAAGAGGGGACTGCTATGAATTTATTGCAGGGGAAAAGCTTTCTTTCAGATGAGCAAGTGAATAAGAATGATAATACTCGTAGGGTTGGACCTTATCTTAATCGGGTAGCAACCCATACAGCTTTCAATATTACGAAATCGGTATATCTTTCTGTAGATCAAGTTTTTGATGAACTGAAGAAAAAGTGAATCAAAATGAAATTCTTTAATACTATCAAATTAAAGTGTATAAAAATCGCCCCTCAGGTAACTTTTTCCTGAAGGGCCGATTCAACATTAAAAAAGTTTTTTTGTCTAGATCTTAGCTTTTTTGTAAAGTCGTCGTCTTAGATATATATACATTTGAGTATGAAATAATTAGTGGTATCTTCGATAATTTGATGTGTATGTTCTTCTTAGCAGCTTTGATTAAGCTGCTATTTTTTTGAAAAACATTTGTTTTATATTGAATATAGCTAATTACTTATTCTTGTTCTTAAAATGTTTTTGTTCTTATTGGGAACAAATTTAGTAACAAATAGTTGAATTTACAAGTAATTCTTCTATTTTTTACGATAAATTTACGTAAATCTTCTTTTAATTTGCATGAAAATAGCAAACAGCCTTGTGCTCAGCACTTTCTGATTATCATATGCAGTATGTAAGACATATTATTTTTATTTCTTCTTCATTAATTATGGGGATTAAAAAATACTCACAGTATGAAGAAATTTTCGATCTATAAGGAGTTTTTTAATATTATTCTAGTAGTGAGTTGTGCTATTCGAATAGTAGTATTTGTGTAACCAGTTTACCTGGATATATAAACTCAAAACATATTCTCAAAACTATTCACCTTTTAGAATAAAATGTTGTATTATAGGAGGTTAGGGGTGAATAGTTTTTTACAAGCAAGGTCATCCTAGAACAGCCAGTTTAGGAGCTAAAATGGCCGTTCTAGGGACGCAAGAACTGCTAATTGCAGGTTATTTGCAAGAGCTTGCAGATGACCTATATGAGTATTGTAAGTCATGTAACTTAAGTTTCTCAAGTACTAAAATCTTCAATTAAGAGCATAAAAAAATGGTTCTAGGATTTTCATAATTGAATGAAAATCAGTA
>CAJOPE010000051.1 GCA_905236815.1 uncultured Prevotella sp.
CCCAAGTACATTGCTGTACTTGCTTCTTGTACTACTTCTCTGTTTATGTAATCTTTTCAAAGAACTCTTTCTTTATGCTTATCGAGATATTGTATTTCTCAAAAGCGAGTGCAAAGGTAAGCAAAAATTTCGGAACGCCAAAACATTTACCAAGAAAAATTTAAAAATCAGTCGATTTTTCCAAAATAATTACAAAACACAATACTCCTTTCATTTATACATTATATATAATATAAGACGTTGATCAAAAATACCAAATACATACTTATCGGGGATTAGCAAGAATAAAAGAATATTATGTAAAACCCTTTGGCGGAATTAAATATTGAAAATAGCCAACGGCATATAGAAACATGTATCTCATTGATATTTATTAACTTAGCTTCATTATAAACTTAACTATGGAGGAACTTTTTGAAATGCGTTAACCTGAATAACTCATAGAGGGTATGCCAACGCAAAATTAAACTGCAAGACTAATTATAATTAACGTGAATTTGACGAGAAATAACTGTTTGAATTCTGGTGATTAACGAATACCATTGAAATAGCCAACGTAAATGCACGGTTTAGAGGTCGTAAACCGTCGGTTTAGACCACCTAAACCGTTGAGTTAGCTTTTTTAACATTTCGATGCATCGACCTTGCGCCGCGCTTGTGCACTTATATAAGCCACATGAAGTAGAAATCCTCTCCCTCTTAACATCGACAGTTGATATTATTGGGATAAAATCTTCATTTCTGCTCTTTAGCTTGACGAAGGACAGAAGAAGGCTTCGTCTGCCTAGAGGCAGATTATAGTCTGCCTTAAGGCCGATAATAGTCTGCCTCGAGGCAGACTTTCCAATAACTATGTTTTCGATACCTCATATATGCTTTCTTAGCACTTAATAAAGTCCACTTCAGAAATGGCATAAATCAGCTGACTTTATAGCTATCTGATATTTCCATAAGCTAGTACTCATGTAAAATAAAAAGTTCCTCCATAGTTAAGATGATGTATTTCAAATACTTAGCTTAAAATATGGAGGAACTTTTTTAAATGTTTTTATTTTATTGTATAGGTGATAATGCGCCTAATTTAACCATACGAAGACTAAGTAAACTCAAAATAAATTCCGCCAGCGAGTTATGTCAGTATTTTATAGTGTTATATGTTAATAAAGCACAACAAGAGATACATTCTACCCTATTTTCGCTTATATTTGTCGAAACGTTATTAAACAAAAGAATACAAACCCTTTAAATTTAAAGACCAATTATGAAAAAAATCATCTTAGTTATGCTTTTGATGCTTTGCATGAGCATCAATGAAGCAACAGCGCAAAATGTGTTTATCGCAACCTCCAACAGTGCTGTAGCCTACCACAAGGATAAAAGCTGTTTCTATATCAAGGGAAACAAAAATGTGAAGGGAGTGAAGCAGGCAGAAGCTGAAAATATCGGCAGACACGCCTGCCCAAACTGCTATGGTGAGAAAAAATATAAGGAAACCGAAAAAGCTGCCGCCAAAAAGCGTCAGGCAATAGCTAAGAAAGCTCCTGCCAAGAAGGAGGTAAAGGAAGTAGCTAAAGAAGAAAAGAAAGCTGAAAAGAAAGTTGAGAAAAAAGCAAAGAAGGTCGAAAAGGAAGCAAAGAAAGCCGAGAAGACTACTCCTGAAAGAGATGCCAAGGGCAGATTCGTTTCAAAGAAAAAGACTGAAGAAAAAGCTGAGAAAAAAGCTACTCCACAAAGAGATGCCAAAGGACGATTTGTATCCTCCAAGAAATAATAGTCTTTCACACATGTGAAATTCAGATATAACATAGAAAAAGTTCCTCCACCTAAAAGCCAAGTTTTCAACAAGTTAGCCCTAAAGGTGGAGGAACTATTTATATAAGTTCAGTTTTTATACCCTATCAATCCTTGATAAATGTTCTAAACTGAAGTATTCCCATGTGATTTGCATCCAATCCTGATGCTTCTGCAAGATAGCGACTCGAATGTTTCAAATCGCCCAAGCCATAATATCCTAAAGCAAGCATATATTTGCAATGAATCTCATTGGAAACATTAAGATCACTCTCCCAAATTTGCAAATCAGGAAGCGAAACTGCAAAATAGTCCATCTTCACATCATCGAAAAGATGGTTCTTACCATAATTCAAAAGCTTATAGAAGCGCCCATTTGCCTCATCCTTTCTGCCTAATTTAAGCAATGCCATACCCTGATAGAATATTTTATCTGGCTTAGCATCATTATAATACATAGCTGCAGCAGGTTCCTGAGGGCCTTCAGTTGCCTTTTTCCAGTACTCCTCGGCCTTCTCATGTTCTCCCTTAGCTTCGTATGCAACACCTAGGAAATAGTAGAAATCATTATCCTGTGCATTTTCCAATTTGCCCTCACCCAGATGTGGAGGGAACACCAAGCACTCCTCTAGCAATGCGATAGCCTTGTCGTAATCTCCTGACTTCAACAGCAATTTAGCCTGTTCCTCCCGACATATCTGGTATTGAAGGCTCACCTTGCCTTCTCCACCTTCCCAGGCATGGAACTGATGTGCATCGAGTAACTTATGCGCCTCTTCGTATTGTCCAGTCTGATTAAGCAGAGTAATCTCTTCGAGCAATAAGTCATCTCGCTTGGCAATCAATTCAGGATATTTCTGTAATTGCTCCAAACGATTCTTTGGTTCATAATTCAAGCGCTTATATAACTGATCGAGCTCCATCAGAATTCGGGCATCCGACTTGTCGAGGCTGAATGCTTTCTTCATATCTGTTACAGCAGCCAAAACCGAGTGATTCTTGTTATATTCGGCAAGAGCAAGGTTGCGCCATACGGTTGGGAAACTATCATCTTTTTCGGCACTATCCTGCCAGCAATCATAAGCCAAATCGTATTGGCGATGAGCATAATAGAAGTTGCCGAGATAGTAAGGAGCCTTGGCATCACTGCCCTCATTATCCCGAAGAATAGCCACCTGCAAGGCCTGTACATCCTCCAGACGATTAGGGAAACAATAATCTGGTTTCATCGCGCGGGCTTTTTCGAAAGCTTCCTTATCATCGTTCACCCATCCAATATAATAATAGGTAAGAGGGGTAATAGCTCCACACTGAATAGCCTGCTTCCATATCTCAACAGCTTCCTCCATCATACCTGCAGCTACATAGTCGAGAGCTACCTCATCGTAGTTATTGGCATTGCCGTGCATCAGTTCGGTCATCTCCTCGAGGTACTTGTGATCCTGTGTGAGAATACAAAGTTCGAAAAGACAACCATAGTTGAAGCGGTCGATTTCGAGGCTTTTCTTGGCGAGAGCGATGGCTTCGTCTTTACGTTCCAGGAATCGAAGGATAGAAACCTTCAGCGCTAACGCCTTGTGATTATGGGCATTACGAATCAAACAGCTATCGATTTCCTCTAAGGCATCGGTCATGCGATGTTCGAAAGCAGAAATGCGGGCACACTCGAAGAAGCCAGCATCCTGCCATGCAGCATTCCAGGTAGATTTCCAGAACCAATTATAGGCCTCGCTCCATTTATACTGATATTTCAAGGCTACAGCGAGATTGAACAGCGGTTCGCCATCGTATGGATTTGGATTGCGCTTCATCAGCACTTTCACAGCTTTGCGCAAATACTCCTCTGCTTTCTCGAAGCGTCCCTTTCGGAGATACCACAAACCGAGTGCATTATTGCAACGATAGTCGAGCGGATCACGGCGGAGTGCCTCTTCGTAGTAATCAACTGGATTATAGGTGGCATGACGATATTGTTCGAGGTGCAAGCCTGTTAGATAGAGCTGTTCGTTGGTCTTTATCTGCTCTGGCAGCAAAGCTGGTTCGGCAGCATCGGGTATCGGACGGATTTCATCCTCCTCAGCTTGCCAAGTAAGCAGGGGCACCTCTCGCATAAAGTTAGGAACCTCAACTCCTGCTGGATAAATGGCAAGATGAAGTTCGTTGAGCGAAGCCCCATCTACATCGATTGTCTCCTTGAAGATATGCTCTGGATCAATCTCCACTTCTACACTATAATATACATAATCAGAAGCATCGGAGAGTTCTACCCTCACCTGCTGTTTGCTAGTTGCAAAGATCTGCAGATGCGCCATTTCCTCGTCATCCACATCGATATTCATGATGAGGTCCTTGGTAGCATTCTTCACGATGCCCAGTTCACGATAAGGCATGAAATACTGGGTGAAACGCTTTTCTTCGTAAGGCATCAGCCAACTGAAGTCTGGCTGATTCTCGGTGAATACACCTGCCATCAACTCGATATACGGTCCATCATCATCGGTGAGATTACGATCCCATGCACGTCCGAAATCACCATTTCCCCATGTCCATTGTTTTTTACCAGGAGAAACATGATGGTTGGCCACATGTAGCATACCAGCCTGAGTATCATTCTCGTAGCCTCCCTCGAAGTTAAACTTCGAGTTGACTGCCATATAGGAAGTTGGCACCTTAATATTCTTATAGTTAGAGATGTCGACACCCGCACTATAATCCATTTTATAATAAGTTCCTGTAGCAATCGGGAAGCTGCTCACCGCACGTTTTCCATGATCGAAAACCGCATTCACATCCTGTGGGAACACGCTCTGATAGAACTCGTTAACCGATACAGCCGGATTTGCCCACCAGAGGAATGTCTGTGGCTGACTAGTACCATTATAGAGATGACCTGTGATTTCGAGATAGGCACAGCGAGGACGAAGAGTAAAGCCGGCAGCCCCCTTCTGATGGAACATACGTTCGTTTTCGTTCACCCATACAGTAACCGATCCATCAGGATTTCCCTCGATAGTGGAATCGATTGGCAGGTAAGTACTTGGACGGTGATGCTGTGGCCAGTTAAACTCGATGCCTCCGCTTATCCAAGGACCCGTAAGTCCTACAAGAGCTGGTTTGATGACATGATTATAATAAACAAACGGGCGCTTCTTTATCTTATCGTAGGCATACTGAACCCTTCCACCGAGTTCAGGTAGAATCATCACCTTAATATACTCATTCTCGAGCCAAATAGCCTGCCATTCATGGTCGGTCTTCTCATTGCTGATCGACTCAACAACAGGATAAGGATAGACCACACCACTCGAACCCTGATAAACACGTTTTTCCAGGAAGATAGGGTTCTTCTCGGCCTCACCAATTTCATAGGTAGGAATTACTACCGTTTCTCTCCAAGCTTTTACCATATTATGTTTATTTTTAGACCTCTCTCCCCGCTCTCCCCTTTAGGGAAAGGGCTGCAGAAATCTTATCTGCTTTGGGGTGTTCCTTCCTTTTATAAAGGAACCGAAATCTTCTTTTTATTTCTATTTTTTTAATGTTCCTTTTTGAAGGAACCGAAATTTCTCTTTATTCTTTAATTTCTCCCGAAGGGGGATCGCTCTATCCAGCAATGGGGGATCTCCTTTGCTAAAGGAATCGAAATTCTTAATTCTTTAATCATTAATCTTTATTCTTTAATCTTCTCACCCCGAAGGGGGATCGCTCTATCCAGCAATGAGGATGCTCCTTTGCTAAAGAAATCGAAATTCTTTAATCTCGAATCTCTAATCTTCATTCTTTAATCACTAATCTCTATTCTTTAATCATTAATCTTCACACCCCGAAGGGGGATTGCTCTATCCAGCAATGAGGATGCTCCTTTGCTAAAGGAATCGAAATTCTTTAATCTCTAATCTTCATTCTTTAATCATTAATCTCTATTCTTTAATCATTAATCTCTATTCTTTAATCATTAATCTCTATTCTTTAATCATTAATCTCTATTCTTTAATCATTAATCTTCACACCCCGAAGGGGAGATCGCCCACCCTGTCCCCTCCCCGCGGAGGGGTCCTAATCTTTTCCCAAGCCCTTTTCTTTTCAAAAAGAAAAGGGATGTAACCGCTCCTCTCGTCGCTCAGTCATTATGGTAGCTGCGGGCATCAAAGCCCTCGCTTTATTTCTTAAGGGGTCTCCGACCCCATACCCGGGTTTCAAGGACATTGCAGAGCGAAGCCTTGCAAAACATTCCGCACCAAGCGTTAAGAAATTGGAGCGATTTTGAAAATATATGAGTCGAGCAAGCGAAGCGGCAAGTTTACGAATAAACGAGAGTTGTCCGAGGGTGAAAAACGAGTTTTCAAGTTATTTTCAAAATCGCTTCAATTTTAGCCGAGCTCAGGACGATTTACGTTTTCTTCTTTGGTTAAGCTTCTTCTTTTACACCAAGAAGAAATGAACATACTCAGCCGACAAAGCATTGGGGTCACGAGTCATGGGTCATGAGTGGTGACTGATGATCGATGATCGATGCTGCAAGCAGCCTAGAGTTCCTCCCCTTCGGGGAGGTTAGGTGGGGTTATAGGTGGGGTTACCAACTCTTTCTCCAATTCCTCAAGACTTTTCCCCTTCGTCTCTGGAAGCCTCAGCAGGAATACTACGAAGCCCAGCAGACAGACACAACTGTAGATCCAGAAGGTGCCATAGCTGCCTAGATGCTGATTGAGGAACGGGAAGGTATAGGTGAGTGTGGAAGAACCTACCCACAACGCGAAGGTGCAGGTGGCTACAGCTATCGCCCTCACATTATTCGGGAATAATTCTGATATCAGCACCCAAGTACATGGTCCGAGTGTCATTGCATAGCAGGCGATGGCAGCTACCACCAAAACTACCATTCCCACTCCTGTTACCTGGAAATAATAGCAGGCGCCTAGGATGGCATAGATGCCCATCAAACCTCCTGCTCCTAAGAGCATCATCGTGCGACGTCCCCATTTGTCGATGGTGAAGATCGCAAGGATGGTGAATATTACATTGGCAACGCCTGTTACTACTATATTAAAGAGCACATCGCCTACCTCATATCCGGCACTTTGGAAGATTTCCTGTGCATAGTTGAAGATGACATTGGTGCCACACCACTGCTGAAATACAGCGATGAAGATGCCCAACAACATCACCTTACGGAAAGGTCGGGTGAGCAAGGTGGAAAGACCTGCCGCACTTGCAGCCTCAGCATTGGCACGCTCGATGGAGGTCATTTCCTCTCGGGCATAGTCGCTGCCTCCTATCTTCTCAAGGATGTGCATCGCCTTTTCTGAGGATTGCTTTCCTTTCAGAGCTAGCCATCTAGGACTCTCTGGGATGAAGAGGGCAAGAACAAAGAAGAAGACTGCAGGTACAGCTGCTGCCCAGAACATCCATCTCCAGCCCATCTGTGCATTCCAACTCTCTAGGACGATTACGCCCCCTTCGATGTCATCAGCTATGAGCCAGTTGGTGATTTGAGCGCCAAGAATTCCTAGAACGATTGTCATCTGATTGAGACTCACCAGTCTTCCTCGAATCTTTGAGGGTGCTACCTCGGCTATATACATCGGCGACAAACCGCTGGCCACACCTATTCCTATTCCACTTACAAAGCGGGCGAAGAGGAACGCATTGAAGTTATTGAAGGCGCCTGTTGCTATCGCCGAGAAAAAGAAGATGAGTGAGGAAAGTATCAACAGTTTTCTGCGACCTATTCGATCGGCCAGACTACCGCAGATGGAGGCTCCTATCATGCAGCCCAACAATGCCATAGTCATTGCTAATCCTTGATTGGCAGCACTATCCGTGATGCCGAAATAAACTTCGTAAAAAGGCTTAGCACCCCCGATAACGACCCAGTCGTAACCAAACAACAGTCCACCGAAAGCAGCCACCACACAAATGAAATAGATAAATCTCTGGTTCAAGGCTCTCATTGTTTTAATTAGATTGTATAAGTTACCCACAAAGATAGAGGAAAGGAATGAATTGTAAGCATATATACTGTTAATATATGTTACTGTATAGTTGTGAGCCCGCCGACATCGATATAAATGTAAAGGACTTAAGATGGACGCATTCTTCAGTACAAGCAACTGCGGCCCTGAAGAAACAAATAACGCAGCATCTAGGGATACTGCGTTATTATTATAGTTTTTCTATTTCTGCAATGCTTAAGCCAGATGCTGTGAAGATAGTTTCCAATGGAATACCCACTGCTTTAAGTTTTTGAGCCATAGCTTTCTTTCCTTGCTCTACAGCTTCTTTCTTATCCTGTCAATAGCATCCTCGTAGGCCAGTCGATCACGGTAAATGCGAAGAGCATGGTCATACACTTTTTGCTTCAATAGATACAAATAATGTTAGCGTTTCTAATGTGCTTTACTTAGTAAATCCTTTACGGAAGCTTTCATTGCAGGGAAAGAGAAAGTATTCACTACACATTTACCATCGCTATCAAAAACTAGAAAATTCGGTAACTTTGATAATGTTTTATAAGCTTTCCTCACATAAGTTCCTTCTTTCTTAGGCAGAAGATGGTGAATCATATTATCTTTTGTTAGCCCATAATCAAGAATACGCACTTTCCACTCCTTTATACCTGTATTAAAAGCAAGGAAAAGAAATACTGGATCATCCTTCGAATACTGTCTTGCTAACTTTTTCATTTCAGACAACTCATTTATACTTACGCCACAAGTAGCTCCCCAAAAATCGACAAATACCATTCTTCCTTTATAGGGGGCGATCATTTTCTTTACGATTTCCTCTCCATCGGTCATTCCCTTAAAATCAATACTGTCGGATTTCGGAACAAATTCTTTCACCTTCCTGGAAATTTTAATTCTTTTGTTATTGTACATTTCCAAATCATGCAACAACATTGGATTCTTGATTTGTTCACGATATTGTCGAAGAAGATCTGCAGGAAGTGAATCCAACCTGTTGACTGCAGTATGGAAAGCATCTGCTGACATCACTAAGGTTCTAAAATCCTCATCTGCATTTATTTGAGTGAGAACCTCAGAAACATTAGCTTTACGACGAAGATAATGAAAAAAGTCAAATATAGACTTGCCATCCTTGTCCCATAACGTGTAAGGCTTCTCGAAACTCGGTAGTATTTTAGTCATTATCAAATCCTGCATGGGCGCTTCGTAATAAGGCCTTCCTGCAATTCCTGCTTCTCTAGCCATACGTATAAAAGTTGCTTCAACTCCATGAATGCCCATTCGATGAAATTTGAAAAAACGATTGGAGAGCAAAGGTTTACTCTTTTTAAGGCTATCCAAACGTTCCATGGCGCATTTTCTTGCCGATTCCAACTGCTCAGGAAGCAAATTCGCATTTGTCTTTTTTTGGGCTATCAGATCGTAAACACCAAATAATTCTTTAGGTGTAAACCAATTAGAGGCTAATTCGTTCATAATGCGGCTTTTCTTTCCCATGAATATTCTCTGAACATTCTGGAAATCATATACCATATAATACGTTTCTCCTGGTTCAACAGGCATTCTAAATTGATATGGATTATCCAACGAGCAGGTAGTGGAATTGAATATAGGAAGTTTTATCTGAAAACGACCAATTGAATCCGGACGAACTATCAGATGAATCTCTCTTTTTGGAGCAACAAGTCCAGATAGAAATTGGTCATAATATGCATGTACATTCTTATCATTAGAAGGAGAATGTCTCACCCATCCTATAATAGTAGCAGTATCAACCTTATATCCATTATCTGCAAAATCCAGTTCCTTATCCCTTTTCGGATAATCAGGAAGATTTCCTGTAAATACAGAGCATGAATATTTCTTTCCATCAATGACAAACTTTCGCTTGCCATTCTTCTTCACGCCAACATTAATCAGAATTTGTTTCTTTCCATTCGAAATTGCCAGTTCATTGTCTTTCTTCTGAGCACCCTCCACATAATTCCAGAACTGACAATCGTAGACTACACCCTCGGGATAGATTCCAAGGAGCCAATCACCACTCTTATCATCTCTCCAAGTAGTGTTGGGCATTTCTATCAAAGCAGGATTTCTAAACTGATCATCTTTGTCGGATTGCATCGCATTAATTTCTAGTGTACATAAGATAGCAAGTAACCCCAAAATTAGTTTTTTCATTATATTCTATAATTTAAGTTTCAAACGACAAAAGTAATAATTTTGTCAATACTCGATATACTTTTATGTTACAAATAGTTTATAATTTGTATCAAACGATATATTATTTTTTCGCGATTAAACTATAAGATTGAAGAAACAGCACGATTATTTTGCAGAGATGACATCAACAAGATAACCATTTTCTCACTCAGAATTCAACATTATTTATTACCTTTGCACCCGATTATACAAAAGCAATAAGATTTTAGAAAACAATGGGTTATATTCTCGACATCCTTCTGCTCTCCGTAGCACTGGCTATGGACTGCTTCACGGTTAGTATTGTGAGCGGCGTTATCCTCAATAAATACTGGTGGCGCGTAATTCTCACCATGAGTTTCCTCTTCGGACTCTTTCAGGCTGCAATGCCTTTCCTCGGATGGCTGGGAACCAATCAGTTTGCCGAATATATCGAGGCCTACGACCACTGGATAGCCTTCGCGCTGCTCGCCTTCCTGGGCACCCGTATGATCAAGGAATCGTTTTCCCCTGAGGAAGAGCAGAAATTCAATCCCGCCAATCTGAAAACGCAGTTGGTAATGGCCGTTGCCACCAGCATCGATGCCCTCGCCATCGGCATCTCGTTTGCATGTACGGGCTATCGCACCATCCGTCAGCTTGCCTTCCCACTGCTCGCCATCGGCATCGCCTCCTTCCTCTTCGGAGTGCTAGGCCAGCACCTCGGCATCCACTTCGGAAATGCTATCCGCAAGCGAATACGCCCAGAACTTCTAGGAGGAATCATCCTTATATTTATAGGTATCAAAATTCTCATCACTCACCTCTCGGGAGAAGCATAAACAAAATTGTTTCATACAGTTTTCTATGAATAAAATTTGGAAGATTAAGAAAGATTTGCTAAGTTTGCAGAAAAATCAATAATATGACAACAATTGAATTAAAGTCTTCATTATTAGATTCTATAAAAGACATCAATGATGCTGAATTTATTCGGAAAATTAGTCGCTATGTGAAGAAAGCAATAATTGATTCACAAAAAAATAAGATAACTAAAGCAGACTTAATCATTTCACCTGAAGCCCTGGCGATTGTAAACGGACTTAAGGGTGGAAAAGCTATTGATGATAAAAATGAATATCGAAAGCATTTGGAGGAAAAATATAAATGATACATGCTTTTCTAGACACAAATGTTCTCGTTGACTATCTAGCCCAACGAGAGGAATTCTTTGAGAATGCAGCAATAATCATCAGCTTAGCTATTCAAAAGAAGATTAAACTATCAGTAGCATCAATGTCATTTGCTACAGCAAGTTATCTTATGGAAAAACATTATAATAACAATTCTGCTGCTATAAAACTTGCTATTTCAAATTTTATCAAATATACAGATATTACTGTAGTTGATAAAAAAACTATCGAAGGATGCATATCTTCTGGATTTAAAGATTTTGAACTGTCATCTATCCCAGCTGTAGATCCAACAGAATTTCTTCGAATTATCACTCAATAAATTCTCATCACCCACCTCTCGGGAGAAGCATAAACATCTCGATTTTATTCAGCCAAAAATTGTTTGCGCACAAAACGTTAACGGCCGTTAAAGAATGAACACCTTTTCGATTTTTCACTTATATTTGTTGTCATAGAAGCACAAAATATATAAATCGAAAAATCGTTGAACCTGTAAAAACACAACAGACTATGAGGAAATTCATTCTATTAATGCTACTGCTGCTTAGCATAGGCGTAGATAGCATCTCAGCGCAAAACGTTTACATCGCCACATCAAACGGAGCAGTAGCCTATCACAAGACAAAGGATTGCGGATATCTGAAGAATTCCAGCAATGTGAAATCTGTTTCAACTTCGGAAGCCGAAAAACTTGGCCGACATGCCTGCTCTTCGTGCTATGGAAAGGAGGAAGCGAAAGCTTCTGCCAAGGCTGTAAAGAATAAAATCGACAAGAAAGCGATGAAGGCTAAGGAAAAAGCCGATGAAGCTGCAGAAAAGGCTGCCGAAAAAGAGGCCGAGGCTAACAAGAAACTAGCTGAAAAGAAGGCAAAAGCTGATAAGAAAGCTGCTGAGGAAAAGGCAAAGGCTGACAAGAAAGCAGCTGAAGAGAAGGCAAAGGCTGATAAGAAAATAGCAGAGGAAAAAGCCGAGGCTGCAGAAAAGGCTGCTGAGAAAAAAGCTAAGGCTGACGAGAAAATGGAAAAGGCTCACAAAAAAGCAGCCAAAAAAGATGCAGAAATAGCAAAGAAAACTGCCGAGGAAAAGGCCGAAGCAGCAGAAAAGGCTAAAGCGAAAGCCGATAAGGAAAAGGCTAAAGTGAACAAGAAAGTAGCCGAGGAGAAAGCTGAAGCTGCAGAAAAAGCTGCAAAGGCTAAGGCAAAAGCCGATAAGGAAAAGGCCAAAGTGGACAAAAAGGTAGCCGAGGAAAAAGCAGAAGCTGCTGAAAAGGCTGCTGAGAAAAAGGCGAAAGCTGACGAAAAGGCTGCTAAAGCAAAGGAAAAGGCCGAAAAGGAAAAAGCTAAGGCTGAAAAAGAAAAGGCTAAACTAGCCGAGGAAAAGGCCGAAAAGGCTAAGGAAAAGGCGGAAAAGGCTGCCGAAAAGAAAGCTAAGGCGGAAAAGGATAAAGCCAAGGCTGAAAAGGAAAAAGCTAAGGCCGACAAGGAAAAAGCTAAGGCCGCCAAGGAAAAAGCTGAAAAGAAGGCCAAGGCTGAGAAAAAAGCTAAAGCCGAAAAGAAAGAGGCTAAGGAAAAGGCTGAGAAAAAAGCCAAAAAGGAAAAGCAAGAAGGACTCTCCTCTTCTTCAAAGAAAGACACTAAGAACACGGCTAAACAGGCTACCAAGGATAGCAAGAAATAGTCTTCGAGTAAAGACAAGGCCGACAAAGACTAAAATACATTTAATTAACAAGATATGGAAAGTTCTTTCGGATACTGCTTTCGCAGAATTCCGGAAGAACTTTTCTAGTTTATATTAAGTCAAGTATTTAACCAGAATTATTCATAGAAAAGCAAATTTCAAAATACTTCTCCCCCGCTTGTGGGGGAGATTGAGAGTTACTATGTTTGCAGTAGCTAGCGAAAAAGTCAGACTTTGAGATGATGTTCTCGGGGGCTTCGAGCC
>CAJOPE010000052.1 GCA_905236815.1 uncultured Prevotella sp.
AAATACTCTCAAAAAATGAAATAATATTCAACGTGTAGACTTTTTCAGCAGCCTCGATCTCCCCCGCAAGCGGGGGAGAAATGCTGCATATCATGAATATATACTAGTTAGCATTGAGAAATGATGGAGATTACGAAATACACAAGACAAACTAAATTAGCTATTGAATATCAGAGACTTGAAAGCTTCTCCCCCACAAGTGGGGGAGAAGACAGTGAATTACCCTCTTAGAGAGAGGATGTCACGAGCAAGTTTTATTTGCTGAATCTTATCAGTATTGTTGAAATATTTCTATCGAATAACCTTCTTTCCCTCCTGAACATAGATACCCTTAGACTTCTCCTTTGATTTTGCTGCAGGCACCCGGATACCATTAAGAGTATATACAGCCTTCTCATTCGAGGAGTTGCTTACTGGCTGCTCATCGATGCCAAGCGTTTCATCCTCAATGATATGCGTAAATTGTCCCCAGAAACTATGGGAGGCATATTTCTTTTTGCAGCCTACAGGAACGTAGAGCTTCACGATAGAAAACATTTCATATTCGAAGGTTGGCTCTGTATCCCATACAGGATCCCATAATCTGTCTATTGCTGATGGCGGCTCTTGCCGGTTTATACGTAAAGACTTAAGAGTGCCTAATTTATTGAAACATCCCTCATCTATTTTCGTAACCGTCTTAGGGATAATTACTTCCTCAATCTTGCTTTCCTCAAAACTGAACGAATATTGCATAAGCTCTTTCACAGCATACTGGTTTCCATTGGCACTAACGTAGGCTGGAATTTGACAGGTTTTTCCTTTGAAACTGTAGGCAGAAACAATCTTAGCTGCATGATCCAGGTCGTTCATCATATATTGAATGCCGTCCACATCTTGAATCACTCCACTGAATTCCTCAATTTTGCCAAAATCTTTCCACCCCTCCGTGTTGCGATATATCTTCGAAGTGCCTTTAGGTACGTAGAGTGTGCATAAGCCAATGTTGTAATAATCTGGGCATAGATTCTCTTTTGGGTTGTAATAATCGTTCATGATAACGATATTCCTGAGTTTTATCATATTTTGAAATATATTTCTATCCATAAAATATATTCTATTCAGAAAAAGATGTGAGAAATCGGCATAGTAAAATGCAGCGTCATCTAATAATGTTACATAATTAGGAAGCGTAAGTGCATGTGAGCGAATCGTGACTTCTCGGAATTTGGAACCTGTGATAGATCCCAAATCCGAGCCATTTTCAAAAATTATCCGGCCAATAGAGCATTTTCCAAATCCTGCCATTGTCCATATCGATTTTGGGATGGTTAAGTTATTGATATAGCTTCCTTTGAATGCATCTTGTTCAATGCCATAAACATTGTATTCTTTTCCTTGATAGGTTACTTTCTCTGGTATTTTTACATCACCACTATAGCAATTATATCGCTCGTTTTTATAGGTAACATAAGCTAAGTCATCATGAAGGGAATAATAGATATTGTTAATACAAAACACTCTATTCCGAATACCTGCATCAGGTATCTCGGATTCTGTGTAGGTGTATTCGCCACCGGCAACCTTCAGGTCGAAAGATCTGTTGGCATTGTCATTGAACAATATTTTTTTCCACTTGTCCTTCCCGTCATATCTGCATACTGGATATAGCAAATAGTCTCCATCAGGTAACGATTCTCTTAGGCGATAATCGCTTCTTTCATAGTCATTTGAATAGTCGGTATAGGTGACTTTATGAGTTTTTTTATTTTCTATAGCCAATGCCGACTGCCTTATGTTGCAATTATTCAAACAACAAAATGTTGGTGCCACAGATATTACATTATCCAATCCTTCATGTGTAACTTCTCCTTCAGTATAATAGTATGCATTCTCTCTAGGGTCACGGTTTCGATTTTTTGTGATGCCAAAAATTATCTGTGCATTAATAGAAAATTCAGTATTGCTAAGCGTATAGTATCCATCTTCATGTCCAGACCATCCGAAATTGAAATGATAGTATCCTGCAGCATCCCGTCCGTCGAGAACTAAGGCGTGCCCCGCATAGCCAGCATAACCACAATAGTACATTGGCCGGGAATTCACCAACTCTTTTGTTACTATTGAATCCCATGCTATCGCATCACAAGCATTGCGTGGAAGACTTGCAATGCTTGGATCATAGTCGAAATGTTTTGTAAACTTCTCCATTTGCAGTATTGCTCCGCTTCCTTCAAAGGCATATTGCGTCTCATTGCAAATACCTACATCATACATCAAACGAGCTACGGCCATTTGGGATTGCTGATTACTATTATCATCATATTGAAGTAACATCTTATCCCATTCGTAGGTGGATTTGCTCAAGTTGGCAGTTATAGTACGGTCATTAAATGTAGTGCTTACTGTTCCTTTTCCTCGAACAGGCCACTTATGATGATACATAATCTGTGCTGTTGCAGTATTGGTGCAACCTGTTGGGTATCTATCTGGACATAATAAATTATATGGTTCCCATTGATCCCATTTCGTTTTACAGAGAGGCTCCACCACAGTGGTGTTGGTATAAGTGGTAGTTTTAGGCAACTGAAGTTTCGGATTCTCGCGAAGTTTCTTTGTTGTGTGCTTATATTGATCGAGCAGGTCTTTCAAGCCAGGAGGAACATTCTTCGCATTATAGCATCCCTCCTTCGAATAGCCCAAAACCTCGGGTATTCGCTCATCGCTGCTCATCACCACATAACCCCCGTTTTTCGCATCATTAAAGATGTAGAGGTCGGTGCTGTCCTCGGCCAGTTTCAACTCCATCGCACGGCGATTCTGGCCATTGGCCGATTTCGCCTGCGCCGACTGACCGAAGAATGCCTCGGCCTTCAGCCTTGCGGTTTCCATTGATACTCTTTGCGCCTGGATTACCTGTGTGGCAAAGAGAGTTATGCTTATCAATAAAAGTGTCTTTCTAGTCATTTAGTGATTTATTAATGGTTATGAATTTGTTGTGTGTAAAGCTATTCTGGGAACTCGTAAACCAGATACTGCACATTCGGTTCAGGAGGGTAGTTGGTGAGTCGACCAGAGCGAGAAATGAACGAAACTACACCCTTGTATACACCATTTCCAAAGGTGAACTTGTCTGAGTAAATATTGATATAATGAATTCGTCGGGCATCATATTTCAGTAATCGGTCGATGTCAATAACCGGCATTCCATCGATGAAGACCATAGCCGGCCATTTGTCGTAATTTGCAACCTCACCACGTGTAACTAAATGAGTAACTCCTTTTATTTCATCTTTTTTGACGTGATTCACATATTCTGTTAAAGTTTCATGGATCGTATGAAATTGTCTCCATTCATCCAGATTGTAGGATAGATCAGGAAGTTTGTCATAGAGATGTGGATCGTAATTCATAGGTACGCCCTCTTCTGTCGCAGCATCAGCATAACTGCCTATAGTGGCTTCTTTTTCCTCAGGTTTGATAGCAATTTGATGTAACTGCATTTCCTTGGAACGTTTTTCTACCTCTTGTCTTTGATAATGGAAATAAAGATATGGTAACTTTTGGGGAAATATACAAGCATATGGGCTAATCATTTGAATGGGAAGACTCTTTCCTGTATTTGTGGCTGCAGAAAGCACTAAGGGCTGTTTTCCACGCAATCCGTAAGTGTAGAATACAGCAGTGGTATCATTGAGCATTTTCCCCTCGAAATAGTGAATCTGCTTTCCCACAATACTTAATGATGGCCTAATGTCGTTTGCTGAAAATTTTTTTCCATCTAGAAAATTATTAACATGCGCTTTCACAATGTGGCCTTCGACTTCTCTAAGTTCTACAGGTTTTGTTAGATTGAAATTATACAGTTCTCCATTATTCTGATTGGCTATTGGATAGCTTAATGTGTCTTTTCCTTCTATCTTCACCCATTTTATAGCATCTGCATTGCTTTTATGTATAACGTTAATTACAGGTACCAGACAGCTATACACTTTGGCGTTTCCTTTAGAATAAACGTTCAGCTGATAATAACCGCTATGGATGTCCTCAGGGAGTTCAACGATGCCAGTTCCTTTCCCTTCATATATGCCGAAAACAGTGCATGCAGCTAGACTTTCTTTATCGCATAGTTCAGCATATGCTATCTGTTCATTATCTATTTTGACAGTAACTTTCATAGCTTCTCCTGCAAGATACCAGGGACGATCAATTTCGAGATCTGAAGCATAAAAGTTGATTGTCAGCATTAGTGCTGTAAAAAGTGATATTATCTTTTTCATAAGTCATTCAAAATTTTATATCTTTAATAATCCATTTTTTTTCTTTATGGCATATATCCAGGTTTTTCAAATAACAAATCATCTCTAATGCGTAGATCAACATATTCTTCTGGAACCCACCAAAGTGATTGACACCAATCTGGATTGTAAGGGTCTGGGTTTAAACGGATAATTCTGTTATGTTCACTCCATAAGGTCTCACATAAATTAGCAGATGGATTAGATGTTATGTTAATATATGGTGCCTTAGGCTTTTTGGTGCTTACGCTATCTCCTTTTATGTAAAATTCTTTATAAATAACTTGGTTGCTTATTCCAATATATCCTATTGCCAGTTTCGAACCGTTTGTGCAGCGGATATTAGTTGGTAATGTAGATGCTTGTGGAGAGAATAATCCGCCCATCTGAGAATTTGCCTTTTGACATGCAAGTAGATATTCATACTCCCCCTTGCTAATAGCTCTTTGAGAAATGTTTACATAATAGTTGTAGAATAATCTTTCGTCAGTGCGAGCAATATCAAACAGCTTATATTTTTTGAGTTGCTGATTTGAATATTGTACAGTTGATTCAACTTTTCTTTTCCTAGTGGCTGAGCCCCATCCTCGAGCAGGGTATAAGTCGAATCTGTTAATAATTTTTCGATTTTCTATATCGTAAGCAAAAACAGAAAAGTACATTGGTCGTACTTCCCATGTTTCAAAAAAACCCCATTCAAAGTAAATAGGCTTGTCGGAATTCTTCTTTGGAGCGGTAGTTATTAGAATATCGACGTTTGATTCTTTAGTTGGCTGATAATATTCAACGCTGTCTATATCAGCAGATTCTACCGGTTTCTCAGGAATTGACTCGAAAATGTCGCCATTTGTTTCTATCCTTACATAATATGCTACATCAGGCTTTAATTGAGGAGTTTCTTGAAGGTAGTAGTATGAATAAATCGAATTAAAAGGTGTTTCTGAGCCATCTGTTCCTCGAAGGGAAACTTTTGCATATTTTACAGGAATAGTCAAATCGCCTTCAGTTCTTTTAAATGTTTCGCTATCTGGTTCAAGAGGCAGAGAACGGCTTAATTCTAGATAGGTATAGCCTTGAGAGACAACTTGTCCCTGCACAACTAACAAATTTGACTGTTCTTGAGGAATTTCGTCATTAAATTCTTCAATGCAACTAGAAAATAGGAACAGACTCAATATGGAGCTTATTAATATAAAATAATTATATTTCATTTTAATTGAATCGCATGTTAAGTGAAACATAAGGGATAGCGGTACCAAAGACAGAAATTTTGTAACCCTGTATTCGGTCTACTTCCGAAACATAATAAATATTATAGGCATTTTTGCGAGCGAAAGCGTTATATACTCCTATTGAGAAGGAAGTATGCAACAAGGCATTCAGTTTGTGAGTAGGCTCTATATTGAATGCGAAATCGCAACGCATATAGTCAGGAATTCGATAGCCATTTCTTTCAGTAAAGAATGGCATGTAGCGAAATTCATTTCTGTCAAGGTATTTTCCTGCAGGTACAGTGGTTGGACGACCTGATGAGTAATTGAAATTGCTAGATATGCTATATCGCTCAGTAAACTTATAGTTGATTACAGCCTTTATTTCATGAGGACGGTCATACTCAGATGGGTACCATTTTCCACCATTTAATGGTATGCTAACTCGTTTGTCATCTTGGCGTAGTAAAGAACGTGACAAAGTATAGCTTATCCATCCGTTTAGTTTTCCATATGGTTTTTTAAGTTGTAGTTCAAGTCCGAATGCTTGTCCCTTTGTTGAGATGACATCGGTTTCTAGATGTTCGTTCATCAGTAATTCTGCTGAATTTCGATAATTTAAATAGTCGTTAATTCTTTTATAGTATGCTTCTGCAGATAATTCATATTGTTTGTTTTTAGTTTCTTTATAGATACCAGCAGCAAGCTGCCAACCGTTTTGTGGCTTTATATTATTGTCGGATAATTTCCATATATCTGTAGGGGACATAATAGCAGTGTTTGATACTTTATGTATATACTGATGCATAGTGTTAAATCCCGCCTTTAGTGAAAGATTCTCTTTGATAGCATAGCGTGTAGAGAAGCGAAATTCAGGTGCATGATAGGTTTTTATGATTCCCGTTTCGTCTTTTTTGCTAATTTGGTTCTCTATTGTTGGAAGTTCACTTTCATTATAATACCTTACTTCACGAGGTCCAAGAACATTGAAAACTGTATAACGAATACCTCCTTCTATAGATAATTTCTCAGTAATTTTCTTTTGATAATCTATATATAGAGAAGATTCTAATGCATATTCGTTATCAAGTTTCCTATATTTTTTCAATGATTCTTCCCCTAAAGGTTCATACTCTCCTTCATTCATGTTGTAATGCTGTGTCATGATACCATAATTAAGTGTTTGATTTTCAGATAGGGGATGGCGAAAATGTAGTTTTGCCCACAATTGGTCAATAGCAAAACTTAGTCTTGCCGCATCATAAGGAGTTGATTTCTCATCATTGAAGTAATCGTAGTGATCCATGCCACCTGATAGAGTTACACTGATTTTCTCGTTGAAAATTGAACGCCACTCAGCTGATATGTTACGGTTGGTATAGCCATATTTATCATCTTCGCTGAAAGAGAAGCGGTCGTGACTCCAATAGCCAAATATTTTCAGGCGGTGCATATTGCTTAATTTCCAGGTAAGCACGCCACCGAGATCATAGAAATTTGCCTTTCCATTTTTATATCCACTATCCTCAGGCAATTGTTTTAGAATCCAGTCACTATAAGTGGTTCGACCGTTTACAAGGAACGACAGGTGGTCTTTTACGATAGGAATCTCTAAACTTGCCTTACTGGTAAGTACACCGATACTTGCGCTACCGGTAAACTTCTTCATATTTGCCTCCTTGGAATTCACCTTTAATACCGAACTGATGCGTCCGCCATATTCTGCAGGTATACTGGATTTGAAAAGTTCAACATCTTCTACAGCCTCGGAGTTGAAGGAAGTGAATAAACCAAAAAGATGAGAAGGATTATATACGGTACCGCCATTAAAGAGAATCAAGTTCTGATCGGAAGCACCTCCACGCACGTTATATCCACTGGATGCCTCACCCACAGAGGTGACACCAGGTAAAGTGAGGATAATCTTCATAATATCCGACTCACCAAAGGCAGAAGGGATATTCTTCAAGAGCTGAGGCTTGAATTTTTCGGATCCCATAGTGGTACTTTTCACTGTTGATTCTCGACCGGCAAGCACCACAATTTCATCCAAGTCATGATCGTCTGAAATACTCTTCTTGGCTTTCTTTACACCAGCAACAAAGTAAACTTTTTGTTTGCTATGGTAGTCTTCAATTACAGTTGGGACATCAAGAACAGGGATTCCTGACAAAATTTCTTGTGAACTGTTAAGTGGTTTGTTTATCACTTTTGTTTTGGCAACTTCCTCTCGTTTTACGACAGGATTCAGTATTTCCTTAGGAAGAGGTTCGCCTGCAATGCTCTCAACCACCTTGGTGAGGCTAATTTTACGAGTGTATTTGTCGTATTTTAAATTATTTTTTTTAGAAAATGCTTTAAGATTCTTTTTCTGTTCAGGAAAAATACTTGTTATATCAGAAACATTAGTTATATTATATATTTTTCCATTTGGTGTTACGAGATTATATTTTTCCTTTTTTATCAGTGCTTTCAGAAACTTATCTCCGTTAGAAACATCTCCACTACGAGCTTTCCAGGTGGAGTGATAAAGCCGAATGCCATTCGTGCTTCCATCGCAAAGAATAGCGGCGTAGCGGGTACTATCTTCTGGAGCATGCACATACTTTCTTCCATCGATTTCAAACCAGTCAATGTCTTTCTGCACCGGAAGTACAAATACATTGTCTTTCGGCGAACAAACAGCGAGATTCTGCTTATACAAGTCATAGCGAAGAAGAACATTCTCGTACACTACTCCGCAATAGCAGACACGGCCTTTCATCATCTTCACCTCATCCTTATAATAAGGATTGTCTTGCCATTGAGCTAAGTCGTATTGTGGTTCTACACGACCAACATACAAATGCGAGTAATCCAAGGCTGAAGAAAAATAATCCTGCGCATCCGCAGTTTGCACACTAGTAGCCATCATACAAGCTAGCAAGCATAAATAGTTTTTCACGTATACCATTAGTGATTATTGTTGTTAATTCAAATGCATCATGTGTTTTCACACAACTTAAAGTATGAAATGCTAGTCCTTAGAAGATAGCATTTTTATTCTCGACAAAGATATATTTTTTTTCGTGTACGTGCAAATCTTTAACAAAATTTTAACGCGCAAGATTAATTGTTTGTGTTGACAAATAAAAAGCGCACTTCAAGATAAATGTCTGAAGTGCGCTACATTCTTAACTCTTAACGTCTTAACGCGTTAATCATCTTAGTTCTATACAAACTCGCTCGGCGATACGCCAAACTGTTTTTTAAAGCTGGTGGAGAAGTGGCTTGGCGTGTTGAATCCCGTCATATCGGCCACTTCACCCATGGTGTATTTGCCCTCCTTGATGAGCTCAGCTGCACGATTGAGCTTATAGGTCTTGAAGAAGATGCTCGGATTTGTTCCTGTAAGTCCTTTCATCTTATAATAGAGTTTGGTGCGCGAAATATGCAGCATCTCGGTGAGCTTCATCACATCCAGCTCATTGTTGGAAAGCTCATCCTCCATTATCTGATAGAGCTGATTCATAAACTGCTTGTCTTGTGGCGAGAGCGACTTGTCATCGATCTCGTCCGTCTGGGTGGATTCACTCAACAGTTTGCGTACCTTCGCGCGATTCTGCAACAATGAGTTGATCATCGCCAACAGCAACTTCGGATCGAAAGGCTTCGTGATATAGGCATCGGCACCCGTATTCAAGCCCTCTACCTGATTCTCAACTGTAGCCTTGGCAGTAACGAGAATTACTGGGATGTGACAAATCTGAAGATTCTCCTTGATTTCCCGACAGAGTTCGTAACCATTCTTTCCCGGCATGATGACATCGCTGAGAATCAGGTTAGGCTCATCCTCATTGATGGCCTTGTAGGCACTCTCGGCATCAAAGCGATAAACTACATGATAATAAGGCATCAGGAGGGTTTGCAGATAGTTCACCACCTCGGTATCATCATCCACTACCAGAATGGTAGGCTTATCAGTAGTGTCGATTTCCTCCTCTTTATTGGCTGATGAGGTGGATGGAATTGGATACATTTCCTCCTGGCGATCCTCAGGGAGTGCCTTCTCGCTGGCCGTATATATATTCTCGCCTACAGGCAGTGTAAGGGTGAAGATCGCACCTGATTCCACATCCTCCCGATTGGCAACCGAAAGGTCGCCATGATGAAGTTCGGCAAGACGCTTCGCATAGTAAAGACCGATGCCCGTGCCCCAATTATATTTTCCCTTTGTCTGGTTATCCAACTGATAGTAGCGGCGGAAAATCTTCTCCTGCTGATCCTCTGGGATTCCCTTTCCTGTATCGGCGACACTGATCTTCATCTTCTCCTTATCGGCATCAAAGGTGACATCGATGCGACCATCTTTCGGAGTGAACTTCATCGCATTGGAAAGCAGATTATTGAGAATCTTCTCCAGTTTGTCGGTATCCAGCCAGGTGAGGAAGGTATCCTCCAAACCATGCAGGCGCATCTCGATGCCCTTCTCCTCGGCATTCACGCGGAAGATGTCGCAAGTGCGCTGTATGGTGTTGATGACGTCTGTTCGACGAACCTTCAACTTCAGTGTATCGTTCTCCAGTTTGTTGAAATCCATCAGCTGGTTGACAAGCTTCAACATTCTAGCCACACTGCGCTGAATGATGAGCAGCAACTTGCGGTTCTGCTCCGAGATGGATTCATCATCGCACAACATGCCCACAGGACCTGAGATCATGGTGAGCGGTGTGCGGAATTCATGCGAGATGTTGGCAAAGAAACTCATATTCATCTTGTTCACCCGCTTCTCCTGCTCTTTCTCGAGTTCGGCTTGTCGAGCTACCTCTTTCTCATGACTGATGCGCTTACGCACTAGATAGAGCTGATAAACGATAGCGGCAGCAAGCACCAGATAGAACAGCCATGCCCACCACGAGTTCCAAGGAGCAGGCGACACGATGATCTCGATTTCATTCTCGGCCTTGAAATAGCTGTTGCCCTTGCTCTGCGCCTTTACCTTCAAGGTATAGTGTCCTGCAGGAAGATTGGCGAAATAAGCCTCGTGGTTACTTCCCACATCCACCCAGTCGCTGCTATAGTTCTCGAGCATATACGAATAGTTCGCTCTTTCTCCATCGCCATAGGCAAGAATAGCGAAGGAAACGCCAAAACTATTCTGGTCGTGAGCAAGACGGATAGTTGGCTTATTCTCAAGACTTTGAAGGATGCTGTTGGATCCTGAAGGTGTGATCACTTCGTTGTGTATTTTCAGTGTCTCGAAGACCAGCGGGATATTCTCGCGCACCTTCACCTTTCCCGGATTGAAAATCGTAAGTCCATGCGTACCTCCGAAGATGAGTTTGTCGTTCGGAAGGAGTAGGGCAGCGCGATCGTTGAACTGATTGCCGCCGATGCCATCCGAAGCATAATAAGAGGTAATCGCCCCTGTCTGGGCATCGATCATGTTCAATCCGTTCATTGTACTCACCCAAAGGTTCTTTTTCTGGTCGAATACCAAGGCAGAGACATCGCTGCAACTCAACCCCTTTATGCGGCTGATCTTACCCGAATTATACTGCAGTTTAAGCAATCCATTGCTCACCGTTCCGATATAGACATTGTTGTGGGTATCCTCCTTCATATCCGTAGGGATGAAGACCGAACGGGTGATGGCTTTCTTATGCTCCTCCTTGTTGATATTCAGCTTCTCGGCATTGAAATTATCCGGATTGATTGCTGTAAGTTCCTGATTGAAAGCCGCTGTGAGCATCTTGCCATTGCTAAGTTGCAAGGCCGATGGAGTAAACACATAAGTGGCAGGATAGGCAGGTATTTCCTTGACAGAACCATCTGGGAGATAGGCAATTACGGTATAAGAAGAATTGGTACCCCATACAATTCCCTTGTCGCCCTCGGTGAGCGACATCGGGTAGAAGGCAGGATAGCGTTTCTCGATGTTGAGGCCTCCACCATTATATCGGCATTTTATAACCTCGGCACCATTGGCCACCCATAGATATTCCTGCTTATCCACCAGCAGTGCCTTGATTTCGTCTCTACCATCGGAAGTGCTGGAAGCCTGGATTGGCAGATGCTTCAGTTCGTTGCTTGAAGTGTTATACACATAAAGACCATTCATCTTAGTGGAGATGAAGAGGTTGTTGTGATGATCGGCTGCAAAGGCAAGCACCGACTGATGACCGATGGCGCTCACCAGGAAGTTGTTGTCGTTGAAAGTCTTGGTATATTGATAGTTCACGGCATATCCCTGATCGGAGGAACCCATCCATAGATTACGGTGAGAATCGGTGAACATCTTGGTAATCTTGAAGTTAGGCTCCTCGAATGGGAAACCTGCCTCCTTGTCGCTGATTACCTTGTTGGCGTGCTCATCATAGAGATAATTGCCATATTTCGATGTGGTGAGCAGCAGTTTTCCCTCGCCATATGGCTGAATGCTGTTGATGAGATCGTGGGATACAAACGACTGATTAGCCAGTGATGAAGGCAGGTTAACAAACTTGCGTGTTTGCGTATCGAAAAGTAGCAGCTGGTTGTTGCAGCAGAGCCACAGCAGATGTCCTTTCTCAAGATAAGTGTAGAAGGCATAGAAATTGGCTGGAGCAGGAATGTTGGCAATCAACTTCATTCCATGGACAAGTGAATAGCAGCGCAACCCCTGCGGATTGATCACCCAAAGGTTGTTATTCTGGTCGATACATACCTGTCCGAGGAAATTCCGCTTTGTATCGAGGTTGGGAATTCGCTTCACAAAACGATTAGAATTCTTGTCATATTCCAAAAGCGAGGACACATTATATATAAAAACACGATTCTCCTTGCTCACCAGCAGTTGGGTGATGTTGTGATTACCATCGTCCATCGGAATGCGCTCGAATGAATTCTGATCGGTATATCGGCAGACACCATTCACGGTAGCCACCCACAACTGCTTGTTATGGTCGACCAGAATATCCGAGATGTTATTATCCGGAATGCCGAGCGAGTCATCGGTGGAGAAATACTGATAGTATTTATTGCCATCATATTTATTAAGACCTCGGAAAGTAGCAATCCAAATATGACCAAACTTATCCTCGGCGAAGGCCTTGATGTTGTGATTTGAAATCTCATCGGCGATGACCATCGGGTGATCCTCGTCGATGAGAGTAGGGGTGTCGGCTTGCTTTCCACAGGATGAGAAAACAAGGACAGTATAGAGAGCTAAAATCGTATAGACTTTTATAAGATTCTCGGTACTTCTGTTTTTCATATCGTTTAGTTTTGATGTTTCAAAGGTAATAAAAATATTCTGTAAACCAAAGGTTTAAAAGACTTTTTGAACAAATATGATAACATTTGAACACTTAGAAAATCGCATTTGAACAGATACAAAATAGAAATGGATAAACGAAAAAAAGACTTTGAAAGAACTGCACTAACTTTGCCCTCACTAAACAATCTATATAACCTAATATGAAAAAATACAATTTTTACAGGTTAGTAACCTTAATTTTAATGGTTATGTTCTATGCACCGGGATGGGCACAGAATTTAATTAGTGTAATCGGTCAGGTGGTAGATGATGCGAATGAGCCTATGATCGGTGTGAGTGTTTTTGAGAAAGGAACTAGTTATGGTACGATTACCGACCTTGATGGTAAGTTTGTCATGAAGGTAAAAAGTAATTCCTTTATTACAGTTTCCTATGTTGGCTATGTCACCCAAACGGTGAAAGCCGCTTCAAATCTAAAAATAGTATTAAAAGAAGACTCTAAACTTCTCGACGATGTTGTAGTAGTTGGTTATGGTATTCAGAAGAAGAGCTCCGTTACAGGCGCCATCTCTCAGGTAAAGGCAGAGGATATGGAAAACCGAACCATTACCGATGCAAAACAAGCCTTACAGGGAAAAACAGCCGGTGTGCAGATTATTTCCTCATCAGCTGCTCCTGGTTCAACCCCAACCGTCCGCATTCGTGGTTTCTCCTCAAATGTAAGTTCAGAACCACTCTATGTAGTCGATGGTGTACGTCTGAGCGATATCAGCGGTATTGATCCTAACGACATTGCATCTATGGAAATTTTGAAGGATGCCGCTTCTGCTGCTATTTATGGTGCTGAGGCTGGTAATGGTGTTGTATTGATTACTACAAAGAAAGGTAGTGCAGGCAATGGAAAGATCAGCTATAGCTTCCAGTACACAGGTCAGTCGCTTGCAAGAGTTCCAAAGATGCTGAATTCAGAGGAATACATTAATTATATGACAGAAGGCAATACCTTTACCCAGGATTATCTTTTGAAGAACTGGGATGGAGTTACCAATACCGATTGGACAAAGGTAGCTTTCGAGGACAGCAAAATGATGAAACATAATGTTGCCTTTACTGGTGGTAGCGATCGTGGAAACTACTATCTTTCACTCTCTTATCTTGATAATGATGGTATTGTAAAGGGAAATGCTGATAATTACCAGCGCCTTACAGCCACCATCAATTCAGAATACAAGATCAAGAATTGGTTGAAGGTAGGTACTACCAATCAGATAGAGAAATACAATGTTCGTCAGGTATCTTCAAATAACGAATATGGATCTCTTCTTACTTCAGTAATGATGCTCGATCCTCTT
Organism: uncultured Prevotella sp.; assembly: GCA_905236815.1. GTDB lineage: Bacteria > Bacteroidota > Bacteroidia > Bacteroidales > Bacteroidaceae > Prevotella. The sequence goes on from CAJOPE010000052.1 coordinate 14,078, forward strand.
ACCCCAGATACTTATAGTGCTGATAATCTGCCTGTAAATATGGCAACCGCATTGGCAAATGGAAAGCACCTTCTTACCGATGAGGCTGGTAACTATTATGGCGTATCTAAGTTCTATGCTGGTGAGCAGTATCATCCAATGATAATGCGCGACAATAGTTTGGCAAAGAACAGCGGATTTAATGTAAATGGTTCTATTTATGCCGATTTCACTCCAATCAAGGGCTTTACCTATACCTCACGCTTTGGTTACCGTATAGGCGGTACTCGTAGCAGCACCACAAGTTTGCCTTTCTATGGCAATGGTGTTCAGAGCCGCGATTATGTAAGTCAGTCAAGCACAAGTTCTACCTCAATTTATTATCAGTGGGAAAACTTTGCCAACTATATTAAGACTTTCGACAAACATACTGTAAATGCAATGGTTGGTATGTCTTACCAGGAGTCATCAAGCGACTTTGTAACAGGAGGCCTTGATGCAAATGGTGAGGATGCACTTCTGAAGAATGATCCTTTATTTTACTACCTCAGCTATGGTGCATCATCAGCTACAAAGAGCGTATCGGGCGAAAAGACTCGTACCTCAAAACTCTCTTATTTCGGAAGACTAGACTATAACTATGATAATAAGTATTTTGCACAGTTCTCACTTCGTGCAGATGCAGCCGACTTGGCCTTACTCCCTAAAAATACCCGTTGGGGATACTTCCCTGCAGCATCTTTAGGATGGACAATCTCACAGGAGAAATTCTTCGAACCATTGAAAGAAACTGTAAACAGTTTGAAACTTCGTGCTAGCTGGGGTCAGAATGGTAGCCTTTCAGCTTTGAGTGGCTACTCTTACAGCACTGATATGTCGCAGTCAGGACTTTATCCTTTCGCTAGTGGTATTAACTACACAAGAGGCGTAAGTCCTTCAACAATGGGTAACGACGATTTGAAGTGGGAAACCTCAGAGCAAACGAATATCGGTGTTGATGCTCTCCTCTTTAACAGCAGACTTTCTTTCAGTGCAGATTACTTTAACAAGAAGACCAAAGACCTTCTTATCTGGAATACCACACCATCTCTCGAAATTGGTGGTAGCACCTCCCCAATCAACGCAGGAAACGTAAGTAACAAGGGCTTCGAGTTTGAAATTGGATGGAGAGACCATATTAAGGACTTCAGCTATAGTGTTCGTGCAAACCTGGCTACCCTCGATAACAAAGTAACCTATTTGGATCCATCCATCACCCGTTTGGCAGGTTCAACCTTCCATACTTATACTGTAACCTATTTTGAGCAGAATTACCCAGTTTACTACTTCCGTGGCTATCAATTCGATGGAATTGATAAGGCAACAGGTAATCCAACCTTTAAAGATCTTGATAATAGCGGTGATATCAGCGATGGTGACCTTACCTATATTGGTGATGCTATCCCAGACTTCACCTACGGTATCACACTTACAGCAGCTTATAAAGACTTCGATCTCACTGTATTCGGTACAGGTTCACAAGGCAACGATATTTTCAACTGTATCAATCGCCCTGACTATGCAGCAAGCAACAAGCAAAAGGAACTCTTCTACACCGATCGCTGGACAACCAGCAATCCTAATGGAACTCAGCCAAAAGCTGGTGCTACCAATATGGATAAGTATGCTGTATCAAGTGCAATGGTTTTTGATGGTTCATATTTCAAGATCAAGCAAATTCAACTTGGATATACTCTTCCAAAGACTCTCACCAGCAAGATTGCTATCAGCAATGCCCGTCTGTATGTATCTCTCGACGATTTCTTTACCTTCACCAGCTACAAGGGCTTCGATCCTGAGGCTTCTTCAAACTCAACAACTGGTATGGGTATCGACAAGGGTGCTTACCCAATGTCAAAGAAACTGGTTTTAGGTGTTAACGTCGATTTCTAGTCAATAATTATTTAATAGAATAATTTTTAAATCGATTAGTACTAACAGAGTAAATAAATATCTGATATGAAAAAGTCAATTCTAAATATAATTCTTGTTGCCGGAATGGGACTTAGCGTAATAAGCTGCGATGATCGTCTCGATATAAACAAGCACGGCAATATGGGAAGCCAGGAAACTTTCTATACTAATGATGAAGCTGTTGTTCAAGGCTTAGCATCACTCTATGTAACAGCTCGTTCCAATTATTTTAATTGGTATTATGTAAAGAACCTTCTTGCTGACGATGTATGGACAGGTGGTGGCTCTCGTGGTGATAATGCAGAAATGGAGAAACTCAATGAGTATAACTTCGGTACCGATCATAGTTTGATTCAAAGTGTATATTCTGGTCTTTATACTACTATCTATAAGGCTAATTTGATTACTGACCAGACAACGGGAGATACTGATGAGATGAATCGCTGTATTGCAGAGGCAAAATTCTTCCGTGCTTTCGCTCATTTTGAACTTGTTACCCTTTGGGGAACTGCTCCTGTGGTGAATCATCTTCTCTCTACGGATGAATATCGTAAAGAAAACTGTACACCTGCAGATCTCTGGGCACAGGTTGAGAAAGACCTTAACGAGGCTATCAATTCTAATGCACTTCCTTCAAAGAAGGATGTGAATGATCAGGAAACTGGTATTCGTGTTACTAAGGAACTTGCTCAGGCAATGCTTGGTAAAGCTTATCTCTTCCAGGGTAAATATGCTGAGGCTGCAGAAATGTTCGAGAAAGTAATTGGTTCTGGCAAGTATGCACTCTATACTGGTGACTATGACAAACTCTTGCATGTTGATGCCAACAACTGTTGCGAATCTATGTTTGAACTTCAGATGCGTAATGATGCAGAGCAGGGTTGGAATCAGATGACCATGACTTATTTGATGAGTGGTTGGCGTACTGATAAGTTGAACTACGCTGGACAGGCAGCAAACGAAATTGCTACAGGTACTTATGGCTTCCTTAATCCTAAGAAGGATCTTTATGATGCTTTCGTAAAGGAGGAAGGTGCAGATGGCTATCGCCTGAACTCAACCATACGCACTTATGATCAGATGCAGAAATATGGTATCTCTGTTCAGCCAGGTGCTTATCTTTATGGTAATGAGGGCTACTTTATGTGGAAGAACCGTTCTTTAAAGAGCGACTGTATCATGGATGCTTCTTATTTCCAGGCATTGCAGTATATCAATTTGAGAGTAATGCGCTATGCAGAAGTGTTGCTGATGGCTGCTGAGGCTAATTTCCAGGCAGGCAAAAAGGATAAGGCTCTCACTTATGTAAACATGATTCGTACTCGTGCAAAGGTAGCTCCATTAACATCAGTTACACTCGATGATATTAAGAACGAGAAACGTCTGGAGCTCTGTATCGAGGGCTGCCGCTACCAGGATCTTATTAGATGGGGTGATGCAAAGACAGTTCTTGCTAAGCAGGGTGCTCAGATACCTTCACTTACTTCGAATGGTGTGGAGTGGACCTATAAGAATGATACTTATGGTTTCAAGGATAAGAATATGCTTCTTCCTATTCCTTTGAAGGAGACAGAATTGAATCCTAATATGAAGCAAAACGAAGGATGGAAATAAACAATATTTCAATTATTCAAAAGAGTTTACAGCAATGAAAAAGATATTTTATATATTTGTCGCTAGTTTAGCAATGATGCTAACAGCTTGTGATACAGAAGCCGTAAGCGGATTGGACGGCAATTTTGCTGACATCCAGCGATGCAACTTCTCACAGGCAAGTGTTCAACCTACTTCTAAGTTGAAGAAAGGTATTAAGGCATTAAACGTCAGTTTCTCTAATGAGGCGGGACAGAAAACTTCGCTTGCTTTCGGTAGCAAGGAGTGGATTCTTGGTCAGGGCACTTATGTTGCTCAGACTTCAGTGTCTGCCGACAAGCAGTGTGCAGGTAGTTTGGATGGCAAGCAGATTAAGTCAGGAACTATCGATGTAAGTCTGGTTGATTCCAGCTATTACATTAATGGTCTTGTTACACTCACCGATGGCACAAAGTCGGTTATCAACTATAAAGGAGCCCTCAAATTTGTTGTAGGCGTCGACGATCCAGAGGCTAGTGGCTATACTTTCACTCTCACACAGTCACCTGTATCAGTATTTGATATGACCACCTTCACCAGCACCGACTATCCTAATGTGACTAAGTATATTGTGAAGGTATCCGATCCTAGTGGAAAAGCAGTAGCAGAATTCGATGCAGTTAATGGCAACAATTTGCAGAGTGAGGCCTTGAAGGGTGCTTATACCGTTGCTTCGGGTGCACACGATGCTCTCACCGTTGAGGCAGGATATGCAGTTCCTGAATACAATGCCTTTGGCGGTTCCTTCTATACCGATGATAATGGTGTAGTTCAGTATATCACAGCAGGTTCTATCACCATTGAAACCGCTAAGGATGCCGAGGGCACCACTCTCTACACCTTCACAGGCAAGGATCTCGCTACCGTTAAGGCAGATGCCTCTACCGGCACAGGTACTTTCAAGATTACTTTTGTATCATTAACAAAATAAGGTAGATATAGAATTCAAGAACACGCTGATAATCAGCATTTCTCCCCCTCTTATGGGGGAGAAAGTTCAGAAATGATTTTTAGAAAATAATAATTCAAGATATGAGAAAACAATTTATTACCCTATGTTTTGCGATGTTCGCTACTTGCGGCTTCGCACAGCAGAATCTCTTTGGCGCTCAGGCTCCTAAATCTCCTGAGATTAATGCAGATAAAACCGTAACTTTCCGCCTTCAGGCTCCGAATGCACAGAAGGTTCAGATAACTGGCGATTTCCTTCCAACTCAGAAAATGAAAACCCAATGGGGCGAATTTGATGTTCCTGGTGTGGTAGATCTGGTTAAGGATGACAAGGGCTTGTGGACTTTTACCACGAAGGAGGCTTTGAATCCTGAACTTTATAGCTATAACCTGCTCATCGATGGTGTGAAGGTTACCGATCCTGCCAATGTTTATGCTATCCGCGATATCGCCAGCACTACCAGCATCTTCCTGATGGGAGGCGGAAAAGCCGATTTGTATAAGGTGAACAAGGTGCCTCATGGAACAGTTTCCAAGGTATGGTATGATAGTCCTACTGCAGGTTTGAAGCGTCGTTGCACAGTATATACTCCAGCCGGCTACGAAACTAGCAAGCAGAAATATCCAGTGCTCTATCTTCTCCATGGTATTGGTGGCGACGAACAGGCATGGACAGAGTTGGGAAGAGCCAGTCAGATTCTTGATAACCTCATCGCACAGGGCAAGGCAAAGCCAATGATCGTGGTAATGACCAATGGCAACATCTCCCAGGAGGCTTGTCCAGGCGAGACATCCGAAGGTTTTGTAGTGCCAACAATGGCATTGCCTAAGACCATGGATGGTTATTTCGAGCAGGCTTTCCCTGATGTCATCAAGTTCGTCGAGAATACCTACCGTGTGCAGAAGGATAAGGCGCATCGCGCCATCGCAGGCTTGTCTATGGGTGGTTTTCATTCTCTTTTCATTTCTATCAACAACCCTTCCACTTTCGATTATGTGGGCTTGTTCTCTGCAGCTGTTGATCAGCAGCAGAAGGGTGGGGTAGCTTCCATCTATGCCGACAGAGATCAGAAGATTGATAAACTCTTTGCCAATCATCCAAAGTTATTCTGGATTGGTATCGGCAAGACCGATTTCCTCTATAAGAACAATACCGACTTGCGTCACTATCTCGACTCCAAGGGTCACAAATATGACTATATGGAGACCGATGGCGGACACATCTGGCGCAACTGGAGAATCTATCTAAGCGAATTTGCAACCAAAATCTTCAAGTAATCCGATATGAGAAAGCTTCGTAATGGTATATTTATGATGGTAGTGGCCGCTCTAGGCGGTCACACCATCACTGTTTCTGCACAAGTAAAGCTGCAAGTTTATAATATTGATGATGTAGTGAAGGAGATGACCCTCGAGGAGAAGTGTCATCTTGTACTGGGTTGTGGTATGGGCTATGGAGCAGAGGTAAAGTTCCCTGGTACCGCAGGCAGCAGCTATGCAATCCCTCGTTTGGGCATACCTGCCACCTATTGTGCGGATAGTAATCAGGGACTCCGTATGAGTGCGCATCGCGATTTCGACAGCAAGGATTATTTCTGCACCGACTTCATGACGAGTATCAACCTTGCCTCTACTTGGGATAAGCAGGCAGCTTATCGTATTGGTCAGGGTATCGGCAACGAGACTAAGGAGTATGGTCTTGACTGGATTCTCGCTCCAAGTTTGAACTTGATGCGCAATGCCCTTTGCGGTCGCAATCATGAGTATTATTCTGAAGATCCTTATTTGTCGGGCACCATTGCTGGATATTATGTACGAGGTATCCAGGATGAGGGCACGGCAGCCTGCATCAAGCATTTTGCAGGCAACAGCCAGGAAACCAATCGTAACGCCAATGATAGCCGAATGAGTCAGCGTGCTTTGCGCGAACTCTATCTTCGCGGCTTTGAATGGGCTGTTAGGATTGGTGATCCTTGGACTGTGATGACGGCTTATAATAGCATCAATGGTAAGGCTACCTGCGAGGATAAGGCGCTCACCGAGACGATTCTCCGCAAGGAGTGGGGCTTCAAGGGTATGGTGGTTAGCGACTGGAATGCGGGTACTAGTGCCACTGCTTCTATGATTGCCGGCAATGATATGCTTCAACCAGGACAAGATCGTCAGTTTAAGGAATTGATGACCGATGCTAAGAGTGGAAAACTCCCGATGGCCGACCTCGACCGTAATGTAAAGCGCATTCTTGAGTATGTTGTGAAGACAAATAGCTTTGCTAATTATAAGTATAGCGAAGAACCTGATTTGAAGAAGCATGCTGCTTTAGTTCGCGAGATTGGAGCTGAGGGTATGGTACTTCTCGAGAATAATGATGCACTCCCTTTGAAGAAGGGTGGCAATGTAGCGCTCTTTGGCTCTACCAGTTATGAGATTATCCCTGGTGGTACAGGCTTTGGCGGTACGATGGTAGGTCGCTATACCGTATCTCTTGTTGAGGGATTGCGCAAGGCAGGCTTCACCGTTTATAAACCATTGCTTTTCCAGTATCAGAAGCACATTGCTGCCGAGCAGAAGCGTCTTTATCCAAATGGATTACCACCTTTCTCACTTCGTCCACTGAATCGTGCCGAGGAGATTGAGATGAAGGCAGACGAGGTTGCTAATGTTGCTGCAAATTCTGATGTAGCGATCATTTCTATCGGTAGAAAGAGTGGTGAGGCTGCCGACCGTACGGTGGATGAGTTCAATCTCTATCCTAAGGAGAAAGCGATGATCGAGCAAGTGAGTGCAGCTTATCACAAAGCAGGCAAGAAGGTGGTTGTGTTGCTCAATGTCTGCAGTCCTGTCGAGACCGCTTCCTGGAAGAATCTCGTCGATGGTATCGTCTGCACATGGCAGAGTGGTGAACAGGTGGGCAATAGTATGGCCGATGTCCTTTCAGGTAAGGTGAATCCATCCGGACGTTTGCCAATCACTTTCGAGAATGTATATGGCGATGCAGCATCCGACAAGAATTTCCCTTCAGATGTAAAGGATATGAAGGATCTCGCCACTATGTATATGTGGGGAGGCGACAAGAGCAATACCAAACGTGAGAAAAAAGCCAATATCGACTATACCGATTATAACGAGGATGTTTATGTAGGCTATCGTTATTTCGACAGCTTCAACAAATCAGTAAGCTATCCATTCGGTTATGGCAAGAGCTATACAACCTTTACCATCGAGAATGCAGAGGTAGAGTTGCAGGAGGGTAAATATGTGATAACTGCCGAGGTAGTGAACGAGGGCGATGTAGCAGGAAAGGATGTTGTGGAACTCTTCGTAGCTGCTCCAAACAGCAAGAAACTCAACAAGCCAGTTCGCGAACTTCGTGATTATGCAAAGACTGGAGTCATCGCACCAGGTCAGCGTGAAACCATCACCCTCAATGTAGATCCTGCCGATCTCGCTTCTTTCAACATCAAGTCTTCTTCATGGGTAGTGGATGCAGGAACCTATCAGTTCCAGCTCTCCTCTTCTTCCGAGAAGGTAGATGCTTCGGTTGCTGTAAAGGTAAAGGCGCAGAAGAAGAAAGTGAATAATGTCATGGCTCCTCAAGTTTCCCTGAAGCTTTTGAAGAGATAAGCAGATTGATGATTTGATGAATGATTATTGATTAACGATTATTGATTAACGATTATTGCAGATGATCTACTTAGTGATTGCAGCCTAATAATTCATAGGGGGGATGCTATAAGATTTAGCAGTAAAGCTAATATTGGTCAGCAAATAAACCCTGTTCGTGGCATACCCTCTCTTTGATCTCCCCCCACGAGTGGGGGAGAAATGCTTGGAAAAAGCTTTTTATCAATAATCTAGGATAGATCAGTGATGAATAATGATCATCATAAGTAATAATAATCATCAGTAATGAATAAAATGATTAGTAATTATGAATAGTGGAAAAAACTCTCCCTCATGCAGCAAATTCTTCTCCCCCGCTCGCGGGGGAGATAAGAGAGAGGGTATGCCACAAAATTAATCGATAAAACTAATCGAAATAACTGCCTCGAAGAGGCAAACCCCATAGATTTAAAAAACTCAATTAATAAAAGCCTAATGAAAACCTATAACTATCTAACAATGGCCCTTGCTGCTGCAATCGCAGCGGGCTGTACTTCTAACAATACGATTAATAAAGAGGATGTCCTCTCAAAACTATCTCTCGAGGATAAGGCACACTTCGTAATCGGTACGGGTATGCAGGGCATGAGCGGCGATAATGCCGTGATCGGTGCAACCAAGTCGCTCGTTCCTGGAGCTGCAGGTACCACCTATCCGCTTGATTCTCTTGGCATTCCTGCTATCGTACTAGCTGATGGTCCTGCAGGCTTGCGCATCGACCCTAAGCGTCCTAACGATAAGAATACCTATTATTGTACCCACTTCCCAATTGGAACCCTCTTGGCTTCTACCTGGAACCAGGAGTTGGTAGAGCAGGTGGGCGTTGCGATGGGTAACGAGGTGAAGGAATATGGTGCGGATGTGCTCCTCGCTCCAGCTGTGAATATCCATAGAAATCCACTCAATGGACGAAACTTCGAATACTATTCCGAGGATCCTGTTGTGGCAGGAAAGACCGCTGCTGCCTATATCAAGGGTATTCAGAGCAATGGCGTTGGTACCAGCATCAAACATTTCGCTTTCAATAACCAGGAAACCAACCGTATGAATACCGATGCACACATTTCTCAGCGTGCTATCCGTGAGATCTATCTCAAGCCTTTCGAGATTGCTATCAAGGAGGCTGAACCTTGGACGGTGATGACCTCTTATAATAAGATCAACGGTACTTATACTTCTGAGAGTAAGGACCTTGTAACTACAATTCTCCGTGATGAGTGGGGCTACAAGGGAACGGTAATGACCGACTGGTTTGGCGGTAAGGATGGAGCCACTCAGGTATGGGCAGGCAATGATATGCTTCAGCCAGGAAAGGAAGAGCAGTTCAAGTCTATCGTTGATGGCGTAAAGAGTGGCAAATTGAAAGAAGCTGACCTCGACCGCAATATATCACGTATTCTTGAGTTAATTGAGAAGAGTCCTCGTTATCAGGGATATAAATATAGCAATAAGCCTGATTTGAAGGCTCATGCAAAGGTAACCCGTCAGAGCGCGACCGAGGGTATGGTGTTGCTCAAGAACGATCAGGCATTGCCAATCGCTACAAAGACTGCCGATACAAAGATCGCTCTCTATGGCTGCACTTCCTATGATTTCATCGCAGGTGGAACAGGTTCGGGCAATGTAAACCATGCTTATGTGGTTTCTCTCCTCGATGGTTTGAAGAATGCCGGATATAAGGTAGATGCCGATCTGCAAGCTACTTATACCAAGTATATCGCCGATGCCAAGGCAAAGGCTAAAGCCGAGCTTGAGGCAAAGATGAAGGGTGACAAGCAGGCAGCAATGCTCGCAGCTTTCCTTCCTCAGCCATTGCCAGCCGAGCCTCAGATTCCTGCCGATAAACTGGCTGCTCAGGCTGCTGAAAGCAATGTAGCTGTTATCACTCTGGGTAGAATCAGTGGTGAGTTTGTCGATCGTAAGGTAGCCGATTTCAACCTCTCTGCCGAGGAAACTCAGCTCATCAAGGATGTTTGTGCCGCTTATCACAAAGCAGGCAAGAAGGTTGTGGTATTGCTCAATGTAGGCGGTGTCATCGAGACAGCTTCCTGGAAGGATCTTCCAGATGCTATCCTCTGTGCATGGCAGGCAGGACAGGAAGGTGGTAACTCTGTAGCCGATGTACTCAGTGGTGCTGCTTCTCCTTCTGGTAAGCTCACCATGACATGGCCGGTAAACTTCGCCGATGCTTGGTCATCCAAGAACTTCCCAATCGACAAGGTGCCTGATCTCAACATGACCAACCAGGGTAAGGCCAGCAAGGGCGAGAAGGATGTGGATTATACCAATTACGAGGAGGATATCTATGTAGGCTATCGCTATTTCGATGCTTTCAATGTTCCTGTAAGCTATCCATTCGGTTATGGTTTGAGCTACACCACTTTCGCTTATTCTGATGCAAAGATTGCTGAGGAAGGCGAAGCATATACCATCACAGTAAATGTAAAGAATACCGGTAAGAAGGCTGGTAAGGAAGTTGTTGAGCTCTATGTTTCGGCTCCAAATAACAAGCAGTTGAACAAGCCTGTTCAGGAACTCAAGGCGTATGCCAAGACCAAGGAGTTGAAGCCAGGCGAGAACGAGGTGGTAACCTTGAAGGTAAAGGCAGCCGACCTTGCTTCTTTCGATACCGCAACTTCTTCCTGGAAGGTGGATGCCGGAACTTATCAGTTCGAAATAGGAGCTTCCTCACGCGACATCAAGGCTGTTCTTAAGAGCGATGTAGCTGCTCAGACAAGCAAGGTGAACAATGTGCTTGCTCCAAAAGACAAGATGAATCTATTAAAGAGATAATACAAAAACTATGAAAAAAAGACTTTTATCAACAGCTGCCCTTTTCCTTTTGTTGGGAATGGGCAGTATGGCACAAGAAAAACTTTTCCAGGGCGTGAATGTGCAGTCGCCCGTTAAGAATGCAGATGGAACCGTTACTTTCAACTTCTTTGCTCCTAACGCTCAGAAGGTTACTGTGTCGGGCGATTTTCTGCCCACACAGAAGATGACTACTCCTTTCGGTGCGTATGATGCTCCGGGAGTGGCTGCCCTCACCAAGGATGAGAAGGGTGTGTGGAGTTATACCACCTCTCAGCTTCCTACCGAACTTTATTCCTATACTTTCAATGTGGATGGAATGAATGTCAACGATCCTGCCAACATTTATATGAACCGCGATATCACCACTTACAGCAGCATATTTATTCAGACGGCCAAGAAGGGGGATAAGGGCGATCTATATAGTGTGAACGAGGTGCCTCATGGCGATTTGGCAAAGGTGTGGTATCCTAGTCCTACTCTGAAGATGAATCGTCGTCTCACCGTTTATACCCCTGCTGGCTATGATAAGGGAAAGGCTTATCCTGTGCTTTATCTGTTGCATGGTGCAGGTGGCGATGAGAATGCGTGGAGCGAACTCGGACGTGCTGCTCAGATTATGGATAATCTGATTGCTGCGGGTAAGGCAAAGCCAATGATCGTGGTGATGCCGAATGGTAATCCAAATTGTCAGGCAGCTCCTGGTGAGTGGTCTTTCGGTATGTACACTCCATCTTTCATGGGCAATACCGGTCCTAAGGAACCTGCAGCTGCCAGTATGGAGCAGAGCTTTATGGATATCGTGAAGTATGTCGATAGTCACTACAAGACCATCAAGGACCGCAAGGGTCGTGCCATCTGTGGCCTCTCTATGGGTGGTGGCCACACCTTTGGCGTGAGCCGTATGTATCCAAAGACCTTCAACTACTATGGTCTTTTCTCAGCAGGTTTGAGTATCGGCGGATTCCAAGACATCCAGAACAAGGCTTCTTTCTACGATAAGCTGAAGGGTAACAAGCAGGCCACCGATGAACTGAGTGCTCTCTTTGCCTCTAAGCCTGCCCTCTATTGGATAGCAATTGGCAAGACCGACTTCCTCTATCAGGCCAATGCCGATCTTCGCAAGTATTTCGATGAGAAGGGATACAAGTACGAGTATCTTGAGACTGATGGTGGACATATCTGGCGCAATTGGCGTATCTATCTCACCGAGTTTGCTCAGAAGGTTTTTAAATAGAGATGTATCCATTTATTTCCCGTTTACGGGGTAAAATAAATAGGTAGGATGTATCCAGCATTTCTCCCCCGCTTGCGGGGGAGATCAAAGAGAGGGAATACCACGAGCAAGGTTTATTTGCTGATTATAAATATTAGCCAAGTAGCTTAATTTAGTGGCATACCCTCTCTCTTATCTCCTCCACAAGTGGGGGAGAAGATATAGCTGATGATTCTTCTTTTTTCCCTACGAGTGGAGGAGAAGAATTTCCTGAAGATACTTCTCTTATTTTCCCCTACGAGTGAGGGAGAAGATGTAGTTGATGAACCTTCTCTTATTTTCCCCATGAATGAAGGGAAGAGGATGTAGCAGATTTTCCTCCTCTAATTTCCCCCGCTTGCGGGGAACAAGTAATTGAAATCTAAATTGATAAAAAGTATGAAAAGAAAATTGTTTTCTCTCCTGGGCCTTGCCTTCGCAATGGGGGTAATGGCTCAGGCCCCTAAAGTCACCATAGATAACGGAACCCTCGAGGGTATCGATTCATCCGGTGTCAAGATATTCCTAGGCATTCCTTTCGCACAGGCTCCTGTAGGCGACTTGCGTTGGAAGGCTCCACAACCCGTAGAGCACTGGCAGGGCGTACGTTCAGCTAAGAAGTTTGGTGCCAACCCAATACAGTATAATGTATATGGTGATATGGTATTCGGTACTCCAGAGCAGAGCGAGGATTGTCTTTATCTGAATGTGTGGACTCCAGCCAAACAGATGAATGAGAAGTTGCCAGTGCTGATTTATTTCAATGGTGGCGGCTTGATGTCGGGTAGTGGCAGCGAACCACGCTATCAGGGTCTCACCCTCGCCCGTAAGGGTATTATCGTGGTGACCGCTAACTATCGTGAGGGCATCTTCGGCTTCTTCAGCCATCCACAGCTCTCCAAGGAAACCGACTATAAGGGTTCGGGCAACTATGGTTTTATGGATCAGGCAGCCTCCATTCAGTGGGTGAAGGATAATATCGCTGCTTTTGGTGGCGATCCTAACCGTGTCACCATCGTGGGTGAGTCAGCAGGCTCCATGTCGGTGAGCGCCTTGATGGCCTCTCCGATGTCGCGCGGTAACATCAATCAGGTGATGGCTTCCAGCGGAAGTGTGATCGGTTCTCGTGGTGTTGCCACTTTGAAGGAAGCCGAGAAAGCTGGTGAGGCATGGGCAAAGAAGAAGGGATTCAAGAAGTTGAAGGATCTTCGCAATGTTCCTGCCGAGGAACTCAATAAGATGGCGGAATTCAAGGGAGTTCCTATGTATTGCGTAGATGGTAAGTTCTTTATCGAACAGCCTATGGAGACTTATCGCAAGGGTGAGCAGGCACAGGTTCCTGCCCTCATCGGCAATAATAATGCTGAGATGCCGGTCATCTCGATGATGCAGGGCAAGATGCCAACCGTGGCAGCGCTTCGTGAGTGCATCCCGGCTATCTATGGAGCTGAGGCTAATGCCGATGAAATTCTCGATATGTACGATATCAAGACCGATGCCGACATCATGGGTAAACCAGGCTTCACTATGGGTGGTGACCTCTTCATCGCTTATTCCACCTGGAAGTGGACCGATATGTTGCGTCAGACCAGCACCCAGCCGGTTTACCGCTATCTCTATTGCCATGGCCGTCCAGCCTTCACCGTAAAGGACAAGGTAGCCGGATTGGCAGGAGGAACCGCCGAGAAGAAAGCCGACACCCCACAATTTGTGATACCAGGTGCCATCCACTCTGCCGACATCGAATATGCGATGGGCAACCTCGCCACCAACACCATGTTTGCGTGGAACAAGGACGACTATCAAGTATCCGAGATTTTCCAGAGCTTCTACCTTAACTTCATAAAGACTGGAAATCCAAACGGTTTAGGTCTTCCACAATGGGACACCACCAATGGCAAGCAGGTAGCGCCAGTGATGTATATCGATTTAAAGAGCGAGCAGGTAGTGAGCCCAAAGATCGAGCAGCGCTATAACTACATCGACAAATACTTATTAAAATAAGACAGATAAAAATAATGGCCTCTCCTCTCGGAGAAGCCATTTTTTAGCGTATAATATCGCTGTTTAATGTTAAAGTAAAAAAATCATTCAACTACATTATTACTACTTCTTTAACTTTTTGACTATTCGACTTAACCGTTTAATTTCTTATTATATTTTGCTTTTCGCTTACAAATTTACACAAAAAGTGCAAAATAAGAAACAAATTCGTTTATTTTTTTTAGTTGAAAAGTAAAAAAGTATATATTAAATAATGATTTTTTACATTTTGTTGGAATTACGATACTATTTACCAGTAAGTCTAAACAAATTTCTTATCCAGCTTATTATTTCCTCAAGTATTTCTTGATTTCATTCTTATCCACGACCAGATATACCGTATCCACTACATGCCCAGCTTTTCCACCAGCCACCGCCTGTCGTTTTAAAGGGTTAGCGAAATCCTTGTCGAGGACCGTAACACCATCCACAAAGTAATCAGTTTCTCCACGATTGTTGAAGAAATTTTTGAAACCCCATACCTCATGATAGCGTATTTTGAGTTTCCATCCTTCCACTTGGGCTTTCTTCATTATTTCAATCAGTTCCTTCTGATCATCTCGGTCGTTGTCGAAACTGAACGAGAAAGGCTCGCCCGAAGTATTCATACCCGTCTGCGTGAGGTTCAGTCTTCCCTCCCAGGAATCATAGAATACGCCCTTGCTGGTGAATTCAATCAGGTTGCCAACTTTCTCACCATTGCTATAATTCTCTTTGCAACTTGTGAAGCATAATAGCATAAAGCTAACTGCTAGAAGTGTCTTTTTCATTTTTATATAGGTTGGTAATATTTTTGCAAAGTTCGCTATTTCTTTCGAGAATTGCAAATATTTAGAGCAATGGTATCGAAGGAAAAATGAAAATAATAGTTCTGCAAGTTTCCTACAGGACTACATATTATTATAATTCTTCGATTTTTTTGATGGGTAGTAACTATCCATAGTTAACATATTATTTAATGTGAGTTCGACGAAATATAGCTGTATAATATTTGGTGATTTAGAAAACAGTTGAAATAGCCAACCTAAATGCACTGTTTAGAGGTCGTAAACCGTCGGTTTAGGCATGCTAAACCGCTGAGTTAGCTTTTTTAACATTTCAATCCATCGACCTTGCGCCAGAAAAGAGACAGCACAGTATCATCGATTATAGGGATGACGAGGGGATGGAAGCTAATAATTAATGTCTTACCTATGATTACTTGATTAATATCAAGAAATAACCTATTTTATGCTGAAAAGCATAAAAACGTTTGGTGTGCTCGCACACAATTAGTATCTTTGCATTGCAATTAAGAAAAAGATATGTAAACCGAAGTTCAAAGGGAATTTCATAAAAGGATAATGATTATGGTAACAATGATGGGTATTTTGGCAGTAGTAGTAGCAGTAGTAGTAAATGCTTCAAACATTAACGACAAGCTTGCTGCTGGTAAGTAAAAAAGATGCTGTTTACCTTAGGGTAGCAGCTTAATTAGAAAGTTATTAAATTAGATATTGCAATCGGATTCCTTTATGGAATTCGATTTTTTTTATTTCACTTTTCTTCTCGTTTAGCGCAAAGATAGATGATGAGTTCAAAGACAATCAATTCGTTCTGCTATATGATGAATAGTTAGTGAGTTTCAGGATAGATATATCAATATCATTTGTGGAAGACTTCAAAAGATATGTCCTCAACATTCTCTGGCGAGATTGCTAAATGAACTGCTAAATGACCCTGATGTACTTTTTCTAATAAGCATGACAAATTATTTCTGCTTCAAATTGAATTTTCCTCTATATTCTCGTGGCGTCATGCCCAGTGTGCGCTTCACATATCGGGTGAAGTAGT
The DNA here is from genome assembly GCA_905236815.1 of uncultured Prevotella sp. Classification (GTDB taxonomy): domain Bacteria; phylum Bacteroidota; class Bacteroidia; order Bacteroidales; family Bacteroidaceae; genus Prevotella. Next base: position 30,198 of record CAJOPE010000052.1, read on the forward strand.
TGGTGGTATTGAAATCCAATTGGTAGGCGATGTCGGTAATAGTCAGATCATCACGCTTCAGGAGTCGGGCGATTTCTTCTGCCGTGAAATAATCGATGTAGAAAGAGGCATTGTGTCCGGTTGCCTTGATGCAGCATTCTGACAGGTACTGAGACGTGATATGGAGTAGGGAGGCATAGCATTCCACCTTACGATTCTTGCGATAATATCCTTGCTGTAATAGAGCGATAAACTGACGAGTGATGCGTGCGCTTTGGTCGATACCCGATAGTTCTTCTGCATGATAGCGTGAGTGGATGTCGTACATGTCGAGCACCATCATCTCAATGCTTCGAGCCACCATCTCCGCATAATAGATATGGGTGAGACGACTGTGCTGCAGCTGTACTTCCGAAAAATCGTGGAGAATAGTCCTGGCTTCTTCTGCCGACATCTTGATCACAGGATTTTCTGCCATAGCCAGCAATCCTTTCATCTCATAATTGCTCTTAGGGAGTGAGATTCGCATAAATCGCTGTGAGATGATCACACTCTTCATGGTGAAGTCATCACTGATACGAATGTCATTTATCATTGTACGATTTGGCATGATAAGACAATCGTTAATTTCTGATTCCACCTGCTTATCACCAATCTTGAATGACATCTCCCCAGATGTAATGATGATGTGCAGACAAGTTCCGATAAAGCCGTCACTCATTGCGTCATAGATGTCATCAGTGAAAATCACGTCATCTTCCCTAAGAATATACCTTGAATTGTCATCTGCCATGTGCGTACCTATTATATTATTGATGCAAATATAGTAGTTATTCTGGATATTAAAAAGTAAAAACCGCAAAAAGTGACATTATTACCCGTTTTATTGTTATATCCCATAAGAAAAATACCACTAATTTTGCAACCGTAAACGGATTATAATAATTGTACCCAGATAAAAACAAAAGAATTATGAAGAAATTTGGACCTGCAGGTTGGTTGTTCCCAAAGCCTGTGATGATTATTGGAACATACGATAGTAATGGCACACCAAACGCAATGAATGCAGACTGTGGTGGCTCATGGGACTATACTGAGATTTCGCTTTTCCTGGGCAAGAATCGTCAGACTACCCTTAACCTCTCAGAGAATGGTGATTTCACTCTTGCACTCGCCAATAAAGAGACCATGATTGCCTCTGACTTTGTAGGTATCACAAGTGGTTTCAGAGTAAAGGATAAGGTGGCTCGCACAGGCTGGAAGGTTGAGAAGGCACCAGACGTGAATGCCCCTCTCTTCACTAATTTCCCTATCACCCTCGAGTGCCGCATCCGCTCAGTGATGGAGGCTACAACAGATTCATGCTATCACGTGATTGCAGATATCGTTGGCGTGATCGTTGATGACAAATACGTAGGTGCTGATGGTCGTCCTGATGTACAGAAGATGAATCTCATCTGTCACGAGACCATTCATCAGACATATATTCAGTTAGGACAGACTGCTGGTAAGGCATTCCGTGAAGGTACAAAATTAAAATAATAAGATTATGGCAAGAAAGAATATAGGTGCAAAACCTTACATCATGCCAATGCCGGTGATGATGTTGTCAAGTTATGATGAGAACGAGAAACCTACAGCCATGCTTGCTGTATGGGGTGGTATCAGCAATGAGACTGAGATCAGAATCACTGTAGCTGCTGAGCGACACACACTGAAAGGCATCCTTGCCCGCCAGTCGTTCGTGGTAAGCATGGGTACTGTTGAGACCGCTACTCAGTGTGACTACCTCGGCATCACTCATGGCGCAAAGGTAGAGGATAAATTCGAGCGTTCTGGTTTTCATACCACCAAGTCGGAATTCGTGGATGCTCCATTGATCGATGAGCTTCCTTTCGCAGTGGAGTGCCGCGTAAAGAGCTATGATCCTGAGACATGGCAGCTGATTGGCGAGATTGTGAATGTAGGTCTCGACGAGAGCATTCTTGGCGAAAATGGTAAGGTATCATTCGATAAGTTCCACCCATTGGCATTCGACTGGATGACCAAGACTTATTTCGCCCTCGGCGAGAAGGCAGGCAATGCTTATAAAGACGGATTAGAGATTAGACAAAAGAAATAAAAGAAAGATAATATGTTCAGTTTTCAGTTTTATATGCCAACGAAGGTCCTCTACGGAGCAGGCCAGTTGAAGAACCTTCACAAGGAGCAGTTGCCTGGTAAGAAGGCAATCGTAGTAACCTCAAACGGTAGCTCAACCAAGAAATATGGCTATCTCGATGCACTTACCAACGAGTTGACTCAGGCAGGTGTAGAGTATGTGGTATTTGATGAGGTTCGCGCCAATCCTACCCGTGAGAACTGCATGGATGGTGCTGCTAAGGCAAAAGCCGAAGGTTGCGATTTCGTAGTAGGTCTTGGTGGTGGATCAGTGCTTGATGCTTCAAAGATGATTGCGGGTATGATGACTAATGAGGGCGACCTCTGGGATTACTCACTCTCTGCACAGGGTGGCAAGAAGTGGTTTCCAAACAATGCAGCTCCTTTCGTAGCAGTGAGCATGAGTGCAGGTACAGGTAGTGAGATGGACTTTGGTGGCGTAGTATCTGATGATGCTCGTGGTGAGAAGACAGCGCTTTTCCATCCAAGTATGCAGCCAGTGATCTCGGTTGTAGATAGCGACCTCACACTGAGTGTTCCTGCTCATTTCACAGCTTTCCAGGGTATTGATGCATTCTTCCATGCAGCCGAGACTATGCTTAATAAGAACCTTCACCCAATGGCAGAGATGTTTGCCCTCAAGACTATCGAACTCGTAGCAGCAAACCTTCCTAAGGCTTATGCTGACGGTCAGGATCGTGAGGCTCGTGCAGCTGTTCATCTCGCTAGTTCATTGGCTGGTTATTATATGATGATCACTTCTGAGCACGCCATGGAGCATGCCATGGGATCGCATCACGAGAACCTTCCTCACGGAGCAGGTCTCTCCATGATTGCACCTGCTTACTTCGGTTTCTTTGCCGATCGTCAGGCTGCAGAGGAGCCTATGAAGAAGATGGCTCGTGCTATGGGTGTAGAGAATCCACAGAGCGGCAAGGACTTCATCGCAGCCCTCAATGCATTGCTCAAGAAAATCAACTGCGATGAGCTGAAGATGAGTGATTACGGTATCACTGCTGAGGAGGTAAAACAGTGGCCTGAGGCACTTCACAAGGTATTGGGTGGTGACATCACAGCTGATCCACTTCCACTTTCAGATGCTGACTATCTTGCTATCTTTGAGGCAAGTTATAAATAAAATTGGTACTAAGTATCAAAACAAAAATATAAAAGGCTGATAGATGTGTTGAAATCTATCAGCCATTTTGTTTTTACAAATTACCGACTTTGCGGGGGAACATCGGTAGACTGTTAGATATTGTTCCGAAAAGTGACATTCCCTTCCTCTTTATTACATGGCCGAATGATTCTGTTGTTGTATCTTTGCAATCGAAAACAAAGATATAACGATATGAATACAAATTGGTATAAGAATGAAGAAATGAGACAGTTGGCTTCTAAGATTATCCAACTGGAAAAGGATGCACTTGACAGATGGTTCAAGGGAGACAGCTCTGGATACAGAGCGTTGTGGTCAAAGCATGATTTCAGCTATTTCGATAGTGTTTGCGATCATCGTGTAGACACTCATGAGGAGATTTCTGAGTTTGTGAAAGGTGCTGTAGATGGTAATCTCTTTGCTGAGAAGTATGATTTTCTGAATCCCCGCGTACAGTTTGGTGGCGACATGGCCGTGCTCACTTATCAGTTGCATGCCAATACCAACCTGATCAACATGCACTACAACTGTATCGAGGTGTTCCGAAAGGAAGGCGAAGAGTGGCACGTGGTTCATTCTACGTGGTCATTTATCACACCTTTGCAGAACGATTTCGGCACAGTGAAGGAGATTGTATAAGAATTAGGGTATTCAATTGCATACAAATAGGATTAATTCATTAAATTTGCAGTATGAAAGTGATTCCGATATACAATTTCTACAAGCATAAGTATGGACAGGAACTACTTGTAGACGTGATTGATGTTGACAAAATGAAAGCCGACATCAAGCAGACTCCAGTGTATATCACCACTTTCTACAGCATCATTCTCTTTACTGAGGGAGAAGAGGATATTGCTATCAATGGCAATCAGGTGAAGGTGAAGCCAGGTGTGGTGGTTTGTTCACGCCCTGGTGAGATTTGAAAATGGAATTCTGATACTCAGCTCAAAGGATTGCATCTGCTTTTTGAGGAGGAGTTTCTGCTGTCGTTTTTCAACGATTCGCTTTTCCTAAGTAAGTTCCCTTATCTGCAAGCCGACCGCAAGTCTCCTTTCCTCCTGCCAAGTAGCGATCTCTATAGTAAATTGAAGCAACTATACCTTGATATGCGTAAGGAGATTAATGAGCCAGCTGTGGAGAAAGACCAGCACATGCTTCGTGCATTGCTCTATGAGACATTGATGATATATAATCGCATTCCTGTTCTTGAGTCAGCTGCAAAGATCAAAGATGATATGCCGATGCTTCGCTTCATTGCCCAGTTCCAACAGTTGGTAGAGAGCAATTACAAGCAACAGCACGATGTGGAGTTCTATGCCAATCAGCTTTGCATCACCTCAAACTATCTGAATAAGGTGGTGAAGCAGTCGCTGGGCATGACTACCAAACAGTATATTCTTTCACGTATCATGACAGAAGCCAGGCGAATGCTCGACTACACTTCGCTCTCAGTGGCAGAAATCGCCCAGCATCTGCACTTTGAATCATCCACCTATTTCGTTCGCTTATTCCATCGTGTGGAAGGTGTGACACCGAATCAATATCGTGACAAGAATTACTTTTAAGCCGAGGATATGAATATTGAACAAGTAAGAGAATACGCCCTCACCTTGCCAGGAGTGACAGAGGATATGCCTTATGGTCCTGACTGGCTCATCTTCCGCATAGAAGGCAAGATCTTCCTGCACATCTGGCTGGAAGCCCCCGAAAAGACCTGTGCCGTGAAACTCCTGCCCGAAGTAGGAGCCGAACTTCGCGAGCAATACGATGCCATTCGTCCTGCCTATCATCTGAACAAGGTGCATTGGAGTGACATTCTCCTCGATGGCTATTTCTCAGATGAGCAGATACAAGCGTGGATCAAAGAATCGTATCTGCTTGTATTGGGCAAACTTCCTAAGCGACTGAGGGAGAAGTACGATCGTTAAAATATATAGTAGTCTACCTGCTTTGAGGCTGAAATAGGTAGATTGTATGAACTTTTGAGACATGAAATGTGTTATGAATTTGAAAATCAGAATATGACCGGCATACTAGCAGACTTGTCGATAGTTGGTATCGATTTACGACGACTGCTATGAAAAGTGAAAATATGAAAAAATATGGCAGATTGTGTAGTTAATAAAGTTTAAACATTTGCTCGTGTAGTGAGCTGTATTTTCATTTTTTTTCTTATTTTTGAAGTAGAAAATTAATATATTCACTTTAAAAATAAAACACTATGTCAAAGACAATCGACCTTCAGATTGAAAAGAGTAATTTGTTGATAAACACCCTGAAACGTAGATTTTCAGAGGTTGAAGACAAAGGAATTAGGATGAGTGAGCTTAGAGATTTGAGTGCTCAGTTGGAAAAGCTTCAGGCTTCAAGCAAGCAGACTGAAGAGATGAGAGAAAGGCTCTCTGCTCAGGTTCATACAACCAACAATATCCTTGCTCAAGTAAAGGAAAAGTACAAGAATATTAAAGAGGTGGTTCGTGTGAATTACCGACAAGACCAATGGATTCATTTTGGCGTTTTAGATAAGCGCTGAGTCATACCTATATAATTTACATTGGGGGACGCCTGCGTGAAGCAGACTTCCCCCTTTTCTACCTATTGAAGAATATGATGCGATTATTTCATTGTTGACATAAACCAATGTACAAGATCAATGTTGCGATGGTCATTCAGACGATGGTCTTTATCAAGAGCTTGAATCTGTTGCATCTCATCATCTGTCAGCTCAAAATCGAAGCCATTAAGATTCTCCTGCATGCGTTCCACATAAGTTGACTTAGGAATAACGACAATTATGCTAAAAGAACGTGAGTTCGACGAAATATAACTGTCTGAAAATTTGGTGATTAGCGAAGATTGTTGTATTTTTATAGTGCAAAAATTAAAGTAAAAACAACAATAATCGCTATGATCACCAAGGACAAAGTTACAGAAATATTTTGTTTAGCAGAT